>CAWHJM010000042.1:0-36923 GCA_963829615.1 uncultured Chloroflexia bacterium | reverse complement strand
CGTTACCAGTACACCAAAGCCGTCGAAGCTGCGGGCGGTGACGAATCCCGGGTCGATGTCTCAAAATTCCGTTACCCTGGCCCGAGTCCACGCTCGCGCGAGACAGCCCTGTTGATGCTGGCAGACGGCACGGAAGCACGCGTTCGCGCTGGCAGACCTGCTAATGAGGAAGAACTACGGGCCATTGTCCGCACCGCCATCGAACATGCCCAGTCGTCCGGACAACTTGATCATACTCAGCTTACCCTGAGCGACCTCAACAAAATCGCGAAATCCTTCGTCACCACCTTGCGCGGTTCCTTCCATCCGCGCATTGAGTATCCAAAGGTAAAAACCCCAGTGGCTACCGAAGACGTTCCGACCATTCCACACAGTGTAAACAAATCGTGATCTATATCGAAGTCAATCCATCCTTGCAAACCGATCTTGCACCGGACATCCTTGAACGTGCCGCTCTGGCCGTGCTCGCGTATCAATCTGCGGACGGCGACCTGACCATCGTGCTGACGGACGATGCGCAACTGCACGAGCTGAACCGCGACTATCTGGGCATCGACGCCCCCACTGATGTGCTATCCTTCCCCGCTTCCGAAACGGACCCGGAAACTGCCCGCCGTTATCTGGGCGATATCCTCATTTCGATTCCGCGCGCTGAAGAGCAGGCTCAGGCTGCCGGTCACGCGCTGGAGGCCGAAGTGCAGTTGCTGGCCGTCCACGGGACTCTACACCTGCTGGGCTATGATCATGCCGAGGCCGACGAAAAAACTCGCATGTGGAAAGCGCAGGCCGAAGTCCTGGAAAAACTCGGGTTGTCGGGAATTGAAATCAAAGAGTAGTCGTTGGTTGAGTAGCCCCGTGCTTGTCGGGGCGTATCGAAACCACCCTACAGAATAAAAATTTATGAAATCCTTCCTCGTCTCCCGCATCCGCTCCTTTGGCTACGCTTTCCGCGGCTGGTGGCATGTACTGCGCACGCAGCAAAATGCCTGGATCCATGCCGTCATCTCGACCGCGGTCATCATTGTTTCGCTGTGGCTGAGACTGTCCGCCCGTGATTTGGCCGTACTGCTGGTGACCATCGCTATGGTCTGGGCGGCAGAGTTTCTCAACACGGCCATCGAAGCGGTTGTGGACCTGGCCAGCCCCGATAAACACCCGTTGGCTAAAGTCGGCAAGGACGTGGGCGCGGCCGCTGTCCTGATCGCGGCGCTGGCATCGATTGGTGTGGGTTTGCTGATTCTGGGCCCGCCGTTGTGGGCAAAAATTTCTATCTGGTTTGGTAAGTAACCACGGAGTACACAGAGACCACAGAGAAAGACCATTTAAAAATCTCCGTGAACTCGGTGTTCTCTGTGGTAGAAAGGGTTCTTCTATGACTTTATCGTTTCGATTTGGCACCGTCGGTTCCCCCACGGGCACGCCCAAGAAACCGGGCGGCTCGGTGGGCGCGATTGAATTCAGCAAATCCATCGGGCTGGAAGCACTTGAGTTAGGCTGGGTGCGTGCAGTGCGCGTCAGCGAAGCTACCTGTGCTGCCATCAAACGGACCGGGGAAGAGCAAGGCGTTGGCTTGAGTGTACATGCGCCCTACTTCATCAACCTGAACGCGGACGAGACCGAATGGCCCAAGTCCCGCCAGCGGCTGATGGATGCAGCCCATTACGGCAACCTGGCCGGTTGTACCGATATCATCTTCCATCCCGGTTCGTATTTCGAGCGTCCGCCCGAAGAAGTGCTAAAAGTTGCTATTCCGCGTTTGCAAGGTTGCGTGGACGAATTGCGCGCGGCGGGTAACCCGGTCACCTTGCGGCCCGAGACCATGGGCAAATCGGCCATGCTCGGCTCGTTGGAAGACACGCTCGCAATGAGCAAAGCCATCGAGGGTGTAGAACCCTGTCTCGACTTTGCCCACCTGCACGCCCGCCCCGGCGATGGGAGTGTCAACACCTATGACGAGTGGTCGAAGTATCTGGAGTCCTACAGCAAAGCGTTGGGGAAGAAATCATTGAAGCGCTTGCACATCCACCTTTCGGGTATCGAGTATGGCCCCAAGGGCGAGAAAAATCATCTGAAACTGGAAGAAGCCGACCTGGATTTGGAAGCCCTATTACGCGCGCTGAGTGATTTCGGCTGTGCCGGGCGCATCCTGTGCGAAAGCCCTATCATGGAAGAAGATGCGCTCAATATGCTGAAAGCCTGGAAGGAAGTCAGCGGGGAAAGCTAGCGATTATTTCCAAAACCAATTCGGACGCAGATTTTCGCTGATCAAAAAGCAAAAATCTGCGTTTTTTGCATCATTCGCCCCATTCGCGGATTCGCGTTAAGATCTTTTTTGCCTTTCAAACTAGCTTAAATGTTTTTCCAGAAACATATGTTTCGAAAATTTCCCCCCGGTACACCGTCACACCGCCACCACCATACACAGTCCATTCCCCATTTTCCATCAACATGCCGGTATATTCATCGATCCCAAGCAAAGTCACGCCGGGCAAAAGCATCTTTCAACTTCCCGGTCCAATTCTTCCCAAAGGTGTTGTGATGCGGCAGGACGCAGGCGTTCGGCACCAGGTTCAGTCCCTGTTCCACCTTTCCGCGACCCGGATCATAGTAATGCTCGCACAACACCATCGCCCCGGCACTCGACCCGGCGATGACCGCGCCGTTCTGGTAAGCCTCTAACGCAGCCTCCCAGGCTTTGCTTCCCAATAATGTTTGGCCGAGATAGTGGGTAAACCCGCCCAGCAGATAGATCAATTTTGCGGTGCGGAGAGATTCCACAATTTGGGAGTCATTCGCGCTGGCCTTGTCGATCAACGGCAAGGACTCCACGTTTCGTGCGCCCAGACCTTGGAACCAGCGCACGCCGTTGTTCCCGGCCCTCACGTGATTGTTGTCTGGCGCGGCAGCGGTTGGAATGATGCGAATAGGCGCGTCCGCTCCGCCAGCCAATTGGATGGCGCGCAGGTCCGGTTCGCGCATGGCGCCACCAAATTCCGCGCCGCCTTCCAACAGCAAATATCCCATGTTACACCTCAACCCCGATCTCGACGATGCGGTCCAGGCGGAAACTGCGCTCGGCCTTACGCAGGTGACAATGCGCATGCAGGTAGATATAATCCGACAGGCCGATTACCTGATAGGGCGTGATCCAGCGTTTGCTGCGCTTGCCCTTGCCGTCAATATATGTGATGCGCAGCCGCCTGCCGCTCTGGATAGCCTCGCTCAACTCGGTAGGCAGTTGGATGCTGCCTTTTGACCAGGCCGGGGAATTGTAGATGCCGATAAAATCATCCAGCTTCCCACCCGGCGGTTGGATGGCATCCATCATCTCGAAGAAGATGCCGCGGTCGGTGAGCGCATCGGCCAGCGCGCGGTGTGAGACGTCCATCGGCACGTGGAAGGCCTCCGCAATCGAGAGCAGCGTGTTCGACGGCAGGTCGAAGCGTTCGCGCGCGATGGTCAGTGTGTCGATCAGGTTGGGGATCTGCACTTCCCGTCCGATACGGCGGAATTCGTTGTCAAGAAATTGCAAGTCGAATTGTGCGTTGTGACAGACCACCACCGCGTCACGCAGGTAGGCGCTCAACGCGTCAGCTACGTCTTCGAATGGGGACGCGGTAGCAAGCTCGGCGTCCGTCAGACCGTTGGTGCTGGCCGCCGCAGGCGAGAGTTCCCTTCCCGGGTTCACCAGTCTCTCGAACGTCTCCTTGATGCGTTTCCCTTCGGTCAACACAATCCCCACCTCGCAAATCCGATCGCCGAACCAGGGCGAGAGGCCGGTGGTCTCCAAATCCAAAAAAGCAAAGCGACAGTTGGTGAGATCGAACATGACCCGATTTTACCCGCTCTTCCACCAGACCCCCGTGCATTCGGGCAGGATGACCCAATTTTTCTGGCGGACTTCCTGACCCATTTTCTCGCCGAAGAAAAATGTGGACAGTTCGACGGCTTCTTCGATGGACTCGAAACGATAATCCGTGCGTATCCAACCGCGCTCAAAGCCTGCTTCCGCTAACCAGTCGAAATACGCTCTCAGATGCTCCGGCGGACGGGGCTTCTCGGTACCCGTACCCAGCGATTCGATGATGAGTACCATCCCGCCCGGCCGCAGGATGCGCTGGATTTCGTTCAAACCATCCTGTAACGCGGAACCCCAATCCGCGCCACCCCAAACTGCCAAATAACAAAAACTCCAGCCTGCGATGACCAAATCTGCGCTATGGTCTGCAACAGGAACCTGGCGATGGTCGGCTACGCCAGTTTCCCAGTTGGTGAACCCCATTTCGTGCAACGATTGCTCAGCCACTTCGAGCATATGCACAGAGCTATCGAAGGCCTTGATGGACTTTACGCGTGGCGCCAGCAGGCGCGTCAGGCGGCCTGTCCCTGCGCCGAGCTCGACTACATCCAGATTTTTGTTGAGCGGGAAATAATCCTGGATGGCCGCCAGGATATTGTCCTGGTAGTCTTCGCGCCGGATCAGGCGCTCGTATTGGTCGGCGTGTGCTTGGTAGACTTCTTTTTCGGTTGGCATGGCTAAATCGAGGCCGTATATACCATCCACGCGGCGGAAAGATCAAGTAGCCCGTGAACAATGACCATATACGGCAGCAAACGCGGACGCCAACGCAGGGCGATGGCCAATAGCAGCGCGAATGGAATGAACATCAGCAGCCGCCAAAGAATAAAGCGCACATCGAAGACCAGCGGCAATGTCACATGCTGTGCAGCCAGCGCCAGCGCAGCCAAGAGAACAGCCAGCCATGTCCCGACCTGTTTTTCCAGGCGTGGCATCACATAGCCGAAATAGGTCGGGATTTCAGCCAGCGCGATTGTGAGCGGGAAGAGCACCAGCGTCGGCAAGATGACCCATAGCGGCAGCGCCCTGAAGAAGAGCGGTACAACAGCTTGCGAATCGCCAAATAGCCACTGGGCAGTAAAGTAATTCGGGAGCGTGGCTGCCGGGATACTTAGGATGAGTAATCCCAGCACCCACAGCAGATCCGTTTTTACGGTTTCACGCTGGAAACGGAACAGGTCACGATAACGCAGGCCTTCCATTTTGAATAACCTGACCAGCAAGATAAATACAGACCAGATTGGTCAGCGTGGCGGTCACCGTCCACCAGGCAGCGGATGCATCCCAGGCGGCGGTTGAACCAGATAGAAAATAGAGCAGGGCAATCACTCCCTGCCAGGCCGCGAACAGAACGATGCGGGCAACCAGCATGAGCCAGGGCAGGCGACGATGAGTTTGATCAGTGGCCATACGAATATTATTCCTTTAGAGCAGAAGGTAGGTGAACTTTACCAGAGATACCCTGTGTAGGACAAGTGAACGGAGATGAACAGGGTATATGCCTACTCCTCGATGGCGGGCAACGCAAATACCTGTAAGTTGTTGTTCGTCTGGCTGACCACGTAGGCATTCCCCTGGGCATCAATGGCAATGCCAGTCGGCCTCCTGAATTGCCCGGCTTCCAGGCCATGCGAGCCACAGGCCAAGAGTTGTTTGCCGTCATTGCTGAACACCTGCACGCGGCCAAATTGATAATCGGTGATATAGACATGTCCTTGGCATTCCATGGCGATGCCTTCCGGCGTGCCGGTCGAGTTCAGGTCTGATGCCATCGTCCAGGCGGTGATGAACTCTCCCTGCGGGTCGAATTTTTGCACGCGCTGGTTGTTGTAATCCGCGACAAAGACGTTCCCCTGCGCATCCACCGCAATGCCGGTTGCGTGATTGAACTGGCCATCACCCTTGCCCTGACCACCCCACTTCATCAGGAATTGGCCGTTGTTATCGAACTTCTGCACGTAAGGATTGCCATCATCGGTCACGTAGACGTTGCCCTCGCCATCCACCGCGATCCCAATCGCGCGCACAAATTGACCGTCTTCTGTGCCTTCGCTGCCCCACTGTGTCAAATAATTGCCTTCGCTATCGAATTTCTGGATGCGATGGTTGCCGTTGTCCACCACAAAAACGTTCCCATCCGCATCTACAGCCAGACCACCGAAGCCCAGAGACTTGAATTCGCCATCGCCGCTGCCGGCCTGATCCCAGGTCTCTAGCAGTTTACCCGCTTTGTCGAACTTCAAAATGCGGTTGTTGCCGCTGTCAGAAACGTAAATACTGCCGTCCGAGGCGACTGCCACCCCATATGGCATGTCGAACGGTGTTTCATCGCCCGTTAGCGTCATGAGCAGTTCTGGCTCTTCCGGTTTGGCCGGTTCAGTCGTTGCTGTGGGGACAGGCGATGCAGGTTGGCTCTGGCGGCAAGGTTGCGGGTGGCGTAGCGCAACCACTCACCAACAGTAGACCTACACCAAATACAAGGTAAAGCATCGAGCGAGTGTGTCCAAGCATGTACTGTGCTCCTTTCCTTTGGCAATCGAAGGGTAATTTGTAATATGGTACAGCTTGAATATCAAAAAATAACCATTCTCCAGGATGGTTTTCAAAGCTTGTGGGTTTTCACTGATTGGCGCTTGTTAACCGTCCCAACCAAACTCATCATAAGGGCTACCATCCAGAAAATTCTGGATAGCTCTCCTGACATAAGGAATCGTATTTTCCGGCAAAGCATCCAGGTCATACCAGCGTAACTCGTCGCATTTCTCCGGCTCGGCGTTGAAAGGTTCGCCGTCCCAGGCTTTGATGTGGACGAAGAAATCCACGCGTTCGCCTGTGCCCACAAGGGTATCCTCCGATTTGCGGTGCATTACAGTGGCAGAAAGCGATGTTCTCCATCTTTATGTGCACGCCAGTTTCTTCGAGCGCTTCGCGGGCGGCTGCCATACGGACAGTTTCGCCTCCATCCAGATGCCCGGCAGGAACGCTATAGTTGCCGTCTTCAAATCCGGTATTGAAACGCCGCAGCAACAGGATCTGGTTTTCACGAAAGAACAACAGATGAACGGTAACAGGGAATTTTGCACGCATGACAAGATTATAGCCGCTTGGACTTTGTAAGCAAGCTTTAGGTTTGAGCCGTCCCTTAAAAAATCGAGTTTTTCTTGACACGGGACATCAAATAGTTGTATTATTAGAACATAAGTTCTATTTATTACAGGTACCCCACAGGACTATTTGATGAACAATCCCTTGCGCTCCTTCTCCCTGATGCTCGAAGCCATGGCCGAACTCCAACCCGAGATCGAAGCGGCCTCTCCCTAAACCCGTGCCCGCTGCTCCCTCCCTGGCGGATTCGTTGTCCGAACTGGGTCCCCTGCCACGAGAAGCCCTGCTGCTGGGACTGGCTGCCGATGGTCTGCCCGTGCTGCTCAACCTGCACGACCCACACCCCGGTCCCCTGCTGGTGGCAGCCGATCCAGGCGCTGGCAAGACCGCCCTGCTGCAAATGATCGCCCAGGCTGCTGCAGACATGCATACAGCGGGTGATGTGCAGTTCGGGGCCGTGACCAACTATCCTGACGAATGGGGACACCTGGCAGAACTGGAACACTGTGTGGGTATCTTCCCCACCTATCATGATTCCGCTATCGATTTCCTGAGTTCGCTCTCCGGCTGGGCACATGCCAACAAGGGCAGTGATCAATCCATCCTGCTGCTGGTCGATGACCTGGAGAGCATGGAGCACATCGATTTCGATGCCCGTCAAACCCTGCGCTGGCTGCTCTTGCGCGGACCGGCACGACGGGTCTGGCCGATCATCACGATGAATGCCGAGCGGGCCACCCAGGTGGAATCATGGCTGGAGGCCTTTCGCACGCGAGTTTTCGGGAACATCCAGGATGACCGTACGGCTGAGAACTTGACTGGCATCTCTCGCGCGACCTTGAAGCATCTGCAAGCCGGGTTGCAGTTCGCCTTGCGCGAAGGCAATGAGTGGCTCAAGTTCTGGATCCCGGAAGCGTAGTGGTCGAGTAGGCGGCGGGTCTCGATATGTCCCTTTGGACTACTCGACCAACGCCGCCATATCGAGACCAGAAAGAAGGCAAAAAATGAATGCTGGTATGCTCTGGTTCGACCCCGCATCCTACGGACGCGGGGCGGGCAATGACCTAATTAGGAGCTTGATATGAATGCGGGAATGTTATGGTTTGACAACGATCCAAAAACTGCTTTGACAGCCAAGATCGAGCGGGCTGTGGACTATTACCGTCATAAATATGGGCGCGACCCCAACCTGTGTCTCATCCATCCCAGTATGATGGAAAACCCCGCCAGTGAAGGCGGGGCAGGTGAGAAACCATAACTGGCAAAGTGATGGTCCGCCCTTATCGCCCGGTCTTACCGGGTCACCTGTGGATCGGTATCGAAGAAAAACACTGACGGTCTCGCATCCACTCTCCTCCCTGCTTTGCCGCAAATTTCTTATGCGGTGCTCAAGCCCCTCGCAGTACTGGCCTGCGAGGGGTTTGGATTATTTATGAGTCATTTGCGTGCACCCAACTCTGCGCGATTTCAACTGCGCTGGCCAGGGAATCGGTGACCGGCTTTTTCGGTAGAGACTGCCATCCGGCTACCTCTCCGCCCAGGCTAACGACCTCGTCAGAGTAGCGCTGATAAATTACCTTATAACCACCCTCATTTAGCTGGATGATGAAAGAGCGCTTTTTGAGATCGTTGGAAACGAATCTTTGCACAATAGGCTGAGTCTTTACATCCGTTTTTGCTGAGGGTGAGGATTGTTTAGATGAGGACATCAGGTACCAAGCCATCAATACCATCGCTAGCACAGCAACAATCAGGATGATCAGGATAGCAAGCATTCCGTAAGTCAGCATCATAGTTCCTTTGTAATATGGTACTGCGTTTGAACACGGAATACAAATTGTTCCCTACGAAGGGTGTGCCCCAACATTGTAGGGTGGTTTTTTCGCGAAGCATCCCCGCAGAGGGCAACCCGCCAACATCATTTCGTTGGGCTAAAAGCTCGACTATGTTTGTTTAAATGCCAGCGCTGAATAAAACTCGTGCAAAAAACTGGATGGGTGTTTTGCCAGCAATCGCGGTTCACTAAAACCCACACGCGAGGCTAACTTACGGAAGGTTTCGAACGACAACGGATGCGGCACCCAGGGATTGCCTCGGTCCACGTTGTATTCGACCAGCAGCAATACGCCATTAGGTTTCAAGAAAGAGCCGACATAACGCAATACTTTTTCTTTATCGCGGAAAAAATGCAGGGAGTTTGCCATTAATATTCCGTCGAGGGTGGGTATATCCAGTGAGCGGGTGAAGTCAGCAGGGATGATGTGCAGATGTTCAGATGCGCCGAAGCGGGCGCGATGAGTGCGTTCCAGTTCAGCGAGACGGCCCCGGTCGCGGTCAACTGCGTAGATGTCTGCGCTAAGGCCGAGTAGCTCTCGCAGGGCTAACGTAAACGCGCCGGAACCAGCCCCGAGGTCCGCCCACGTAGCGCCGGGGGATAGGTCTGCAGGCCGCAGGAGGTTCACGTGGTCATGATGATCCATGGGGAAGATATTACCACGGGCATGTTCTTCCAGTTTGCAAATATGTCAGCTAATTTGCGTAACCCTTTTGTAGTTTTCACGTCATGGGATTGAATTATATTCAGAAAAATGGACTTCTCTACAGATTCATAAACATCAGGTTAACCATGCTACAAAACCATACATCCAACCCCATTTTCGGACGTTTTCAGAACCAAGGCTACGAATACCTGAGTTCGATCTATCGGATGAAAGAAGAGCACGATTTACTTTCATCCAGAGGAATCACGCCGTATATTATGCCAATTAAGGTCTTGTCGGTAGCCTGTCTGGCAATTGAAGAGTATGTCAATGTGGCAGGATTTAGAGTTGACCCGGAATGGGAAGAGTTCGATCACGAAACCGAACCTATCAGGGAGCGCATTGCACACATTTACGAGTTACTTGGTACATCGGTAAACTTCAAAACCGGCGCTTGGAAAGATGTGTTAGGCCTTTTCGAGATGGAAGAACACATCAAAAAAGATATGCTGAATTTGATCAGATATCACGAGGAAGGAATTCCTGAAACGATCAAAGAAGCCGCAAAGAGATATCCTATCCGGCTCTCGCAAGCCATTGCAGAGAAAGCTATCGAACTGCTGTTAACAACCTCGAGCTTAAGCTTTCCGCTGGAGAGAGTATTGAACCTGGCTTAATATTTATCGGACCGCACTACGGGACAGGTAGCCACCTGTCCCGTTTTTCTTTTAATGACCTCGTGTATGAAATCTCCTGCCATTTGAAACACTATAAAAATTGCTGTTGAGTTTCTCGTCAAAATTATTTATACTGGAATAGTCTTGATGGACAAGTGCTAAGCAAAGGACGGAAACATGAACAGTACAGCTCTGAACGTGGATTCGATTGCACTGGTCGATCATCTGTGGAAGGAACCGGCTGTCCGCGAAGCGCTGGTTGCAAATGCAACCGAGTTCGCCAAGGCGAATTCTGAACTGCCGACTATACCTATCGAAGACGATAAAATCATTGGCGCAGTAGATTATTTCAACTTGCAATTCGAGGGTCTCAATCTTCCCATTGGATGGGCTTACGAACCCGTGCCTCTGGAACCGAATCAAACCTGCCAGCTTATCCCATTCGGTAAAGATGTCGTCTGGGGCATCAAAGATAAATATGCCGCTGACAAATGCCAGAAGATCGTCAATGCCCCCACTGATTCTGCAAAGTGGTTCCTGAAAATCCTGGGCATCATCTTCAGCGCAGCCGCTGCAGCCCAGGGTGCGCCCTTCTGGTTCGACATCCTCAAGAAAGTGGTCAACATCCGTGGGTCAGGAGCAAACCCGGATGAAAAGAAGTAAGCAACCCTGACATCTCGTAACACGCTCCAGGGACATATTTCCTCGGGATGTGTTTCATTTCGATGATAAATGACCGCTTCTCTTCGAACCCAACATCTGTATCTCGTCCCCCCGACGTTATCATATCTTTAGCTTTGTCCCGTCGCCTGCTCGAAAAACTCGGCGCGCATCTCGTCGCCGAAGATGACAAATCTACCTCTTGGGAGTTCACCCGATGACTGACATCACCATCCGCCGCGCCACGTACGCGGACAAATCCGAATGGCTGCGCATGCGACTGTCACTCTGGCCTGATGGCACGGTTGAAAGTTTTTCCGAAGATATGGATGGCCTGTTAGCCGACCCGCTGATGCCTGTGTTCGTGGTTGCTCGCCCGGGCGGCGGTTTGGGCGGTTTTCTCGAAGCGGGCACACGCAAATACGCCGAGGGCAGTGAAAGCAGCCCGGTCGGCTACATCGAAGGCTGGTACGTGGACGAAGACCTGCGCGAGCAGGGCGTCGGCAAAGCATTGGTGAAAGCCGCCGAAGATTGGGCGCGCTCACAAGGCCTGACCGAGATGGGCTCCGATACCTGGCTGGAAAATGATGTCAGCATCCAGGCGCATTTGAAGATGGGCTATGAAGAAGCCGAACGCCTGGTGCATTTCGTAAAGAAGTTGTAGTTAGACATGTCATTACTGAGCAAGCAAAGCGAGCGCGGCAACTGCTTAAGTCACCTGTGACCAGGTGTTGGGTAATGCCATGAGATTGCCACGTCGGCCTTCGGCCTCCTCACATTGGCATGATTAACGCTATAATATTTTTGTGAAAACATTCCTCATTTACGGCTCTTATGGCTACACCGGACAACTGATCGCGAACCTCGCCGTCCAGCAGGGACTCAAACCCGTCCTGGCCGGGCGAGATGAGACGCGCTTGCACGCCCAGGCCGAAGCCCTGAATCTCGAATACCGCGCCTTTTCGCTCGACGACACACCTGCCCTCTATTCCGCCTTGCGCGATGTAGAGGGCGTTTTGCATTGCGCCGGTCCGTTCGTGCACACCTTCCAGCAAATGGCAGAAGCCTGCCTGGTCACGCGCCGTCACTACCTGGACATCAGCGGCGAGATCCCTGGCTTCGAAGCGCTCGCCAAACTGGATGATGACGCCAAACGCGCAGAGGTCATGCTGCTGCCCGGCGCGGGCTTTGACGTTGTTCCCAGCGATTGTCTGGCCATGCATCTCAAGAAGCGTCTTCTTTCCGCGACGCATCTGCGACTCTACATCCGCAGTGTGCGCGGTGGCGTTTCGCGCGGGACCGCTCGCTCGGCCATCGAGAACATGCAGCGTGGCGGCATGATCCGCCGAGACAAGGAACTGGTACAGGTCCCGCCCGCCTGGCAGGTGCGCGAGGTCGATTTCGGGCGCGGGCCGGTTAAAGCTCGCTTCCATCGGCTGGGGCGATGTCTCCACCGCCTACCACAGCACGGGCATCCCCAACATCCAGACCTACATGGCCTTCCCGCCTTTTGCCATCCGAACGCTGCGCGCTATGCGCGTGCTCGGTCCGCTGGTTTACACGCGTCCGGCCAAGGGATTGCTGAAGCAGGCCCTTCGTCTGATGCGAAGCGGACCGACCGAGGAGCAGCGTCGAAACGGGTTCAGCCTGATCGTGGGCGAAGCCTCCAACGATGTCGGAGGGTCGGTCTCGTCCAGATTGAAAACGCCAGACGGATACAGCCTGACCGCGCTGACTACGGTGGAAATCATGAAGCGCATCCTTGCCGGGGACCTGCAGACCTGGGTTCCAAACCCCATCCCTGGCCTATGGCCCGGACTTTATCCTGGGATTCAAAGGTGTCGAGAGAGTGGACCTGTAAGGAGTAGAGATGAAAGCCCGTAGCTTATTCGCCCTTTGCCTGGGCCTGTTCTTTCTGGCGGCCTGCTCCGCACCCGCCGCACAGCAGACCCAGGCGCCACCTGTTGTTGAGACGCCGGTGGCAGCAACCTCCGCACCTACATCTACCGTTGTACCTGAAGCATCGCCCAGCGTTATGGAGCCATCCTTGCCGTTTGAATTGATCAGTACGGCTTTCGAGCAGGGAGAACCGATCCCGGCGAAATACTCCTGCAACGGCGAAGACATTTCGCCCTCGCTGGCCTGGGGCGATCCGCCCGCAGGGACACAATCCCTGGCGCTCATCATGGACGACCCGGATGCGCCCGGCGGCACCTGGGTTCACTGGGTCCTATTCAATATTTCCCCGGACTTGCGAGAGTTGCAGGAAAATTTGCCCATCACCGGAAAAAATCAAGATCCCAATGCGATATTTGTCGGCGACAATTCGTGGGGGCGTGCTGACTATGGAGGCCCATGCCCGCCTTCCGGAACGCATCGCTACTTCTTCAAACTGTACGCGCTGGATACAACCATCAGTCTGTTGCCCGGCGCAACTAAGCAGGAGTTATTAAGTGCCATGGATGGGCATATCCTGGCTGAAGCTGAATTGATGGGCACGTTTAGCCACTAAGAATCCGCCTCGACTACGGAAGAACGCCTCCGCTCGGCGAGAAATCATATAGAGGAGCAACATTGAACTTCATTGGCGAACTGGCTGCATTGCTGACTTCCGTTTCCTGGAGCGGAACTTCGGTCCTTTTCACAAAAGCTACCCAACAGGTTGGCTCGATCATCGTTAATCGCATTCGCGTCATCCTGGGGTTGGTATTCCTGATGCTGTTGAACTGGGCATTCTATGGCTATCTGTTACCCTTCAACGCCGGAGCAGACCGTTGGCTATGGTTTGCGCTCTCCGGCGCCATCGGCTACGCAATGGGAGACCTTTTCCTGTTCCAGAGTTTCCTGTGCATCGGGGCGCAGCGCGGCATGCTGATGATGAGTCTGGCCCCGCTGATGAGCGCTGGCCTGGCCTGGGTTTTCTTCGGTGAAATCCTGACCGGCATGCAGATGCTGGGCGTGCTCGTCACGCTGATGGGCATCGCCTGGGTCATTCTGCGGCAAGGCCAAAGTGAATCCAGTCAATTTTGCAGCCCTGCCCAGGGCGTGCTCTTCGGGTTGGGCGCGGCCACAGGACAGGCGGTCGGCTATGTGCTCTCCAAGCAGGGCCTGGCGGATAATTTTTCGCCCATCGCGGGCAATTCCATCCGCATGCTGGCGGCGGTGATCGTGCTATGGGCGCTGGCGAGCTTTCAAGGGCAAAGCCAGAGAAACCATCGACAGCATGCGCGAAAAACCGAAGGTGTTCGGCTGGCTGACCCTGGCGGCCTTCACCGGGCCCGTGCTGGGCGCAACCTTGTCACTGTTTGCCCTGCAACACACTGAAGTGGGCATCGCCAGCACCTTGATCGCCCTGCCGCCGGTCTTCCTGCTGCCCGTCAGTTGGCTGGTGTTCAAAGAGAAATTCGACTGGGGCGCGGTGCTCGGCACGCTGGTCGCGATTGGAGGCGTGGCGTTGTTGTTTTTAGCGTAGGACTGACCACGAAGACACGATGACACCCCGGCTCGATCGGCGCGCCGAGGCGGGCAAGTCACAAAAATTTACTTTTCGTGCCTTCGGTTTGGTGTTCTGGTGGTAATTGGCTTTTGTTTCTTACAAAAGGAGGAGGAGCTATGGACATTTTGCAATCGGGCCTGGGGGAATTGATCCAGCCCTTTGACCTGGACGAGTTCCGCGAATGGAACCGCACCCAGAAATCCCGCAAGTTGATCGACAAACGCATGAGCGAGCAAGAAGCCGTCAGTCAATTCGTCTACGATGGCTGCTACATCGGCACCGAACTGTACGGGACGGTGCGTGCCCCGATGTCCCTGGCGCGCGAGGTGGTGCGCCAGAATAAAAAGGACTTGCGCGTCTGCGGACAGGGCGTGCTCGAACTGGACCTGTGGCTGGCCGCCGGTTTGGTGAAGAAGCTCGACATCACCTATATCGGTCTCGAAGTCTACGGGACCTCGTCCGCGCTACGGCGGGCGGTCGAAATCGGGACAGGTCGAGAAGTGCGTCGAGTGGTCGAACGGGGCCATCACCTGGCGCATGAAAGCGACCGCCATGGGCGTGCCCTTCCTGCCGACGCGTTCCATGCTCGGCACGGACACGCTGAAATACAGCGCCGCCAAAGTGGTCGAAGACCCGTTCACCGGCATGAAAGTCGCCCTGCTGCCTGCGTTGGTGCTGGATGTGGCCCTGATCCACGTCCACCGCGCCGATAAATACGGCAACTGCCAGATCGAGGGCATCAGCGGCTTTGCGGTGGAAATGTCCCGCGCCTGCAAGCGCCTGATCGTCAGCGCCGAGGAGATCGTACCGACCGAAGAGATCCGCAAGAACCCCGACCGCACCATCATCCCCTACTTCCTGGTAGATGCAGTCGTGCACGCACCCTATGGCTCGTATCCCGGCGAGATGGCCTACATGTATGGCCGCGACGAACCCGGCATCAAGGAGTGGGTCGAGATGAGCAAAACCGCCGAGGGCGCGCAAGCGTACCTCGATAAATATGTCTACGGCGTCAAGAACCATGAGAGTATCTGGAATTGATCGGGGAAGAACGCTTGCAAGGCTGTGTCGAACTGCGGGAGAAACGAGAGTAACCACGAGGCACTGAGACACCAAGACACAATTTTTTTAAATTTAGTGTCTTCGTGACTTTGTGCCTTCGTGGTAAACAAGGATAAAACCATGTCTGAACAGACTTACTCGAAAAACGAACTGTTGATCTGCGTGGCGGCGCGGCTCTTCGAAGACGGCGCGACCTGCTTCATCGGCACCGGCATCCCCATGCTGGCGGCTATGCTGGCGGCCAAAACGACCGCGCCCAACCTGGTCCCGGTCTTCGAGTTCGGCGGGACGGGCGCAATCCTGGAAGAACTGCCGCGTGCGGTGGGCGAAGCGCGCACCTGGCATAAGGGCATCTCCGCGCTCGGCATCTGCGACACGATGGAAACCGCCCAGCGCGGCTTCATCGACTATGGTTTCCTGGGCGGCGCGCAGATCGATCCCTACGGCAACCTGAATTCGATCATCATCGGCGAACACGACCATCCCAAGGCACGCCTGCCAGGCTCCGGCGGCGGCAATGACGTAGGCAGTCACTGCTGGCAGACGGTGGCCATCATGCAGCATGACACACGCCGCTTCGTCCCCAAAACGGACTGCGTCACCACGCCCGGCTACCTGACCGGTCCCGGCGCACGCGAAGAGGCTGGCCTGCCCAAAGGCACCGGCCCGGCTTATGTGGTCTCGACCTTGGCGCTGATGGACTTCGACCCTGAGCAGCAAACGCATGCGTCTCAAGGCCACCCATCCCGGCGTGAGCGTGGAGGATGTGGTGGCAGCCACAGGCTTCGAACTGGTCATCCCCGACAAAGTTGAAGTCAATGCCCCGCCCAGTGCCGAAGAACTACGCCTGCTGCGCGAAGAGATCGACCCGGAAAAACTATATATTTGATATTTCAGCTGCCAAGTCCTTTCAAAAGAATTCCGTTGGTTCGAGTAGTTCTGCGTGCTCTTTGCGGGACCGTATCCAGAACCACCGACGATTGAGAGAAATAGCAATTTACACATTATTGTTAGGAGGATAAAATGATGGACACAAAAATGGAACTTACAGGAAAAGTCGCCATCGTAACCGGCGGAGGCAGCGGTATCGGTCAGGGGATTGCGCTGGCGTTAGCAAAGGCGGGCGTGAGCGTGGTCATCTGCGGACGGCGAAAAGAGGCGCTCGAAAAAACCGCCCGGATGATCGAGCAGGCCAGCGGGCACGTGACCGTCGTCCAGGGTGACATCTCCCAAACCCCGGATGTACAGCGGGTTGTCAAGGTAGCGCTGGAAAAATTCGGTGGCGTGGATATTCTGATCAATAACGCTGGCATTTCTGGCGGCGATGCAATCCACAAAATGACGGACGAGGATTGGGATCAGGTAATGTCGGTCAACCTGCGCGGGGCGTTCCTGATGGCGCGCGAGGTGCTGGGAGTTTTCCGGGACGCAGAAATCCGGTCACATCATCAATATCAGTTCCGAATCCGGGCTCGAATATTATCTCGGAGATGGTTCTTATGGTCTCTCCAAGCACGCCCTCAATGACATGGGCGAGTACATCCAGCGCGAGAATCAAGAACTGAACATTCGCGTTAACACCATCTGTCCGGGCATGGTCGTCACCGAAATGACGGAGAACAGTTCCGGCCTGGACCACGAGAAATGCCTGTATCCCGAGGATATCGCTGACCTGACCATCTGGTTGCTGACCCGCCGGCCAAATGTCAAAATCGGCACGCCGATCCTGATCCAGACCATGCTCAATCCGTGGGAGTAAAAATGGACATCGCCATCATGATCGAAGGCCAGAATGGATTGAACTGGCCCCGCTGGAAAAGAATTGCCCGCCTCGTGGAAGACCTGGGTTTTGCAGGCTTATATCGTTCAGACCATTTCACCAACGCCATCCCCACCGGACCTTGACTCACTGGAGTTATGGGTTTCCCTGACCTGGCTGGCTGACAACACGGAACGGATCGAATTTGGCCCCCTGGTCACGCCGTTCTCTTTCCGGCATCCGGCCCATACCGCGCGTATGGCCAGTGCCGTCGATGACCTTTCGGGAGGACGCTTGACATTGGGACTGGGCGCAGGCTGGCAAGACCGCGAGCATGAGAAATTCGGATTTTCACTGCTAGATATCGATGGCCGTTTCCGCCGCATGGAAGAAGGGCTGGAAGTGGTCACGCGTTTGCTACGCAGCGATTCCCCCTCCAGTTTTTCAGGCGAATTCTACACGTTACAAGATGCAGTCCTGCTACCGCGCCCGGCACGATCCTAAGTAGGCCACCCATCCTGATCGGTGGCAACGGCGAGAAACGGACTCTGCCCCTGGTAGCGCGCTTCGCCGATGAATGGAACGCGGTCTTCACCACAGCAGATGAAGTCCGCAGGTTGAACCGCGTTTTGGATGGCATGCTGGAAGAAGGTGGTAGAAATCCCGGCGATGTGCGCCGCTCCCTGATGACCGGCTGCGTTTTTGGAAGATCGGATGCGGAAGTCAGGGAAAGGAGCAAACTGTACGGAGATACCACCCCAGAAGAACTGCGGGAAGAAGGCAACATCGTTGGGACAGGCGCGCAGGTTTCCGAACAACTGGCGCAACTGGCAGAGACCGGCCTCGACCGGGTCATGCTGCAATGGCTCGATCTCGATGACCTGGATGGCTTGGAGGCGCTGGCGAAAGCCGTTTTATGATCCTCCTCTGCTAAATGAAATAATCCCTCGAATTTCTGGAAGAAACCTTATGCTATTGGCCACGTTATGTTACCTCAAACGAGATGGGTACACGTTGATGGTGTACCGCAATAAAAAAGCCAATGATATTCACCAAGGGAAATGGAATGGCTTAGGTGGCAAGTTCGAACCAGGCGAAAGCCCGGAAGAATGCGTCAAACGCGAGGTGCTGGAAGAATCGGGGCTGCAAATCCGGGAGCCGAAACTCCACGGCCTGCTCATGTTCCCGGCCTTCAAAGGGAACGATTGGTACGTGTTTGTCTTCACAGCCAGGGAATTCGAAGGCGAGTTGATCGATTCGCCTGAAGGTGAGTTGGCATGGATTCCCGATGAGAAACTCACTTCGCTCAATCTGTGGAAGAGCGATCAGATTTTCTTCTCCTGGCTTGAGAAGCACAGGTTCTTTTCGGCCAAATTCATTTACCAGGGCGATGAGATGCAAGGGTATGAGGTAAGTTTCTACCCATAGAATTGTTATCTTCGAGAATTCGTAGGCGGCGCGTAGTGCCCGCCGCTCGTTTTATAAGTATAATGGGGTGAATGCCCATTTTAAATGACAAACATATCCTGCTGGGCGTGACCGGCTCTATCGCGGCTTACAAGGCTGCCGATTTGGCATCCAAGCTGGCGCAGGCTGGCGCGCTCGTGGATGTGGTGCTGACCCCTTCCGCCGAGAAATTCGTCACGCCGCTGACATTCCAGTCGGTCACGGGCCGCCGGGCTTACACGGATGCCGACCTGTGGGGCAGCGAAGCGCATGTGTTGCATGTCGGTTTGGCACACCAGGCTGATTTGCTGGTGATTGCGCCCTGCACGGCCAACACGCTGGCCAAGCTGGCGCACGGCCAGGCCGATACCTGCTGACCATCACGGCCCTGGCGGCGCACTGTCCGCTGCTGCTCGCTCCTGCCATGGAGAGTCAACATGTATGCCCACCCGGCCACGCAGGAAAACCTGGTCAAATTGACCGGGCGTGGCGCGTACGTGGCCGGACCTGCGGAAGGACACCTGGCATCCGGCCAAAGCGGACGAGGACGCATGCTGGAAACGTCCGAACTTCTGGGACATATCCGCCTCGTGCTCGGACAGACGGGCCTGCTGGCCGCTAAAAAAGTCGTGATCACCGCCGGAGGGACTCACGAGCCGCTCGACCCGGTGCGTGTGATCACCAACCGTTCATCAGGCAAGCAGGGCTATGCCCTGGCGCAGGCCGCCATCGACGCGGGCGCGCAAGTCTGCCTGATCTCAACCGTCAATCTGCCGCCTCCAGTGGGCGCGCGCGTGGTGCAAGTCCGTACTGCGCAGGAGATGCTGGAGGCCGTTCTGGCGGAGTCCGCTGCCGCCGATGCACTCATCATGGCCGCTGCGGTGGCGGACTTCCGCCCGAAGAATGTTGCCGAAAGCAAGCTGAAGAAAAAGGATGGGATCCCGCAGATAGAACTCGAAGCCGCGCCTGATATTCTCGAAGCGGTGGCAGGCCTGGGGCCTGGAGAGAAGCGACCGAGGGTAGTCGTCGGTTTCGCAGCCGAATCCCGCGATTTATTAGAAAACGCAACAATTAAGTTACAATCCAAGAAACTGGATATCATCGCCGCCAACGATATTTCTGCTACAGACGCCGGGTTCTCCGTCGATACCAACCGGGTGACCCTTTTGTATGCGGATGGCAGAAGCGAGGCCTTGCCGCTGATGAGCAAGTCTGAAGTGGCCGAAACCATCGTAGCTCGCATCGCGGCGCTTTTGGAGTAGTTCATGCGCATTTTGGTCATATCAGACATCCACGCCAATTACACAGCCCTCGAAGCCGTACTGAAAGACGCCGGACCGGTCGATGAGACCTGGTGCCTGGGCGATCTGGTGGGATACGGTCCCGACCCCAATGCCTGCGTGGAGGAAATCCGCGACAGGCCCATGTTGACCTGCCTGCTGGGCAACCATGACGTAGCCGTAATCGGTAGGATGCCCTTCGAATCCTTCAATGGAGATGCACGCCGTTCTCTGGTGTGGCACGAGCGTGTGCTGTCGCCCAGCAACGCGGACTTTTTACGCACCTTGCCCGAGAATCCCAAAGTGCGCGGCGACGTGACCATGGCGCACGGCAGCCCGCGCGACCCGGTGTGGGAATACATCATCAATACGCTTTCTGCGCGTTTGAATTTTGATTTTTTTGATACCAATCTGTGCTTTGTGGGACATTCCCACATCCAGTGCCTGTTCCAATTGGACGAGAAACGCGACCGCATCACCCTGGATGCGCCACACATTGGCGAGGCGATGCCATTGACCAAACGGGCAATTCTGAATCCCGGCTCAGTTGGCCAGCCTCGTGACCGTGATCCGCGCGCAGCCTATGCCATCTTTGACCCGGAAGCCAAAACCTGGGAAGCGCGTCGCGTGGAATATAACATCGCCGAAGTGCAGGAGCGCATCCGCCAGGCGCATCTCCCGGAAAAACACGCCGTCCGGCTGGCAGAGGGGTGGTAAGCCCGCCCCCTCCCAGCCTCCCCCATTTTCTGCGAAAATAGGGGAGGTGATGGCCGGAACTTTTTAGCGGTTGATTGCGTCCTTTGGGTAAGAGATCACCTTACCTACCCTGAGAGGAGAAGACCATGAAACGCATTTTCTTCATTGCGCTGGCCGCCGCACTCATGCTGACCGCGTGTGGGAGGGCGGCAGTCCCCGCACCATCTGCACAAGTTAACAGCGCTGGAGCTCCCGCCGCTGCTCCAGAGATGATGTCCGAGGCGCCGTTGCAGGCCCCGGTACCTGCCAACGATGCTATAGCAAACTCTGCCGGAAGCGGCTCCACGGCCGCTGGCGTCGAACGGCTCGTCATCCAGAACGCCGACTTGAGCATCGTGGTAGCCGACCCGGCAGCCAAAATGAAATCTATCGAGCAAATGGCTGAGAATTTGAAGGGGTATGTAGTTTCATCCAATTTGTATCAAACCAATACCAGTACGAACGTTAAGGTTCCAGAGGGCCAGATCACGATCCGGGTGCCTGTCGAAAAGTTGGATGAGGCGCTAGATACGATCAAATCTGACACAATCGAGGTGCAATCCGAGAACCGTTCCGGCCAGGACGTGACCAAGGATTATGTTGATTTGCAATCCCGCCTGAAAAACCTGGAAGCCACCGAAGCACAATTGGTCAAAATCATGAAGGATGCCAACAAGACCGAAGATGTGCTCAATGTGTTCAACCAGTTGACCTCCATTCGCGAACAGATCGAGGTGGTCAAGGGACAGATCCAATATTACGAAGAATCGGCCGCATTATCTGCCATCAGTGTCAGAGTTATCGCCGAGGAATCCGTCCAACCGATTGAAGTTGGCGGCTGGAAAATCACCGGTACTGCTCGCAATGCCTTCCAGTCTCTGATCGACTTCGCGCAGGGATTTGTCAGATTTGTCATCTGGCTGATCATCCTGATCATCCCGGCCGGGCTGGTCATCCTGGGTTTGTTGTGGGCGCTTGTGGAGAGTGTTCCGCCTCGCATGGCGCAAACTGTTCCCACGCAGGGTGAAAAAAGATAAAGAACTGAAAGAAACCAGCGATTAAAGCCAGCAAACGCCGAGGCCTGACAGGTTGTAAAAACAGCCCGTCAGGCCTTTTGATTTATAATCGCTCACGATGGATAAACTCGTCCAAGATGCACAAACGCTGTTCAACGTCCATTTGACCGGACGACAGATTATTGCGTTAACCACCTACGAACGCGAACTGATCGAGTGGAACCAGAAATTCAACCTGACCGCCATTCGCGATGTGGCCGGCATCCGCACCAAGCATTTCCTGGACTCTTTCTCCTGTGTGCTGGCCTGGAAGGCTAACCCGCCAGCGAACATCATCGATATCGGCACCGGCGCAGGCTTTCCCGGCATTCCCCTGAAAATCATCTATCCCAATACAAAAGTGACGCTGGTCGAGTCGGTCGGCAAAAAGGCCATGTTCTGCCAGCACGTCGTCAGGCTGCTGGGTCTGGATGGCGTGGACGTCATCAAAGCCCGCGCGGAGGAACTGGGTCAGATGCGCGAACACCGCGAGCAATACGACTGGGGCCTGGCCCGCGCGGTGGCCAACCTGCGCGTGCTTTCGGAATATTTACTCCCGCTGGTTCAAGTCGGCGGGAAGATGCTGGCACAAAAAGGGGAAAGCGGACCGGCAGAAGTTCATGCGGCGGAAAGCGCTATCAAATTGTTGGGGGGAGAAGTGCGGCAGTTAGTCCCCGTCACGTTGCCGGGAGTGGTCGAGGAGCGGCATCTGGTGCTGGTGGACAAGGTTGCGGCCACGCCACCGGGATACCCACGCAAGCCCGGGGTTCCGGCCAAGAAGCCGTTGTAACTGTAGGGGCAGGTCTGAGACCTGCCCCTACGACATCAACAACTGATTTCGTCTACAATCGTGATCACATCTTCCTTGTTGGGGATAATGCACAGGAACTCGAACGGCTCGTCACCAATATTGTCGTAAAAATGGGGAACACCTTCGGGGATGAAGACCACGTCTCCCGCTCTGGACCTCGATAAACCTGCTCGCCAATCCCGATCTTTGCCCGCCCCCCGAGCACATACTGTTCGTGCTCGACGGTATTGGTGTGCAAGGGCATGCCACCGCCCGGTTTCATCGAGAATTTGCGCAGCGCAAAGTTTGGGCCTTCCTGCGAAGAGATCAACACCTGGATGGTGGTGTCCTTACCCGCAGCAACGTTCTTGGCCTCTACTTCATGTGACTTTTTGACGGACATATCTACCTCCGTTCGGTATCAATAGCTATAAAAACATTCTACCATTCGGCCCAAAATTCTGAACAATTTTATTAACTTTCTCCTCTTGAATTCACGGTTCCCTCTTGCACCTTCCAGATTTCAGCAGAACGGGCAAATTCCGGAGTAAACAGATTCAAGTCGGTCGTCGTGAACAGCACCTGTTCTCGCTGCCCGAGATATGCCAGTAAATCAGCGCGGCGCTCCAGGTCGAGCTCAGCCATCACTTCGTCCAGCAGGATCACCGGCCACTCGCCCGTGCGTTCCTTCATCCAGTTCACTTCGGCCATCTTCAGCGCCAGCAGCGTCGTACGGATCTGCCCCCGCGAACCGTAATTCCCCAGGTCGATGCTGTTCGCCAGGAATCGCAATTCGTCACGATGCGGGCCAATGGTGGTCATGCCGCGCGCGATCTCCTCTCTCCGCAACTGTGCCAGCCGCTCTACAAATCCCGCCCGGATCTCTTCCAATTTCAACCCGGAACGGTCAACGGGGGTATCCATCTTCAACCCCAACTGCCCTTCCGGCTGCGGGAGCGGATCGAAAGCCGGTTCATAACCCAAGCGCAGGACTTCTTTGCCGCGCGTCAACTCGTGGTGGACACGCGCTGCCAGGCGTTCGATCTCCTGCACAGCCTGGATGCGCCACAGGATGATCTGCGCACCCAAACGCGCCAACGCTTCGTCCCACACCCCAAGCTGCTCGCTGTCCTGAGCTGTCGAGGGCCGCCACGTTCACTCAAAGCCTTGAGCAATGCATTGCGCTGACTGAGCGCCTGGTTGTATTCGCTCAGGTCGCACATAAGACGGAATTGCCTGCGCCAGCATCAGGTTCAGATAGCGACGGCGCTCGTCCGGCCCACCTTCCAAAATCTGCGACATCTGCGGCACGAAAACGACCGCATTGAATTGTCCGATGACCTCGCTCAACGAACGTTTCACGCCATCCAGTAGCACTTCTTTGCGCAGGCGTGTGCCGTTGACGCCGGTCGGCTCCATGATCAGGCGCGCTTCCAGACGATGATCCGACTTGCCGCGCTGGTAGTCCGCTACCAGGCGACCGACCACAACTTGCTTGCGTGCCTCTCGGGCTGCAATGAAATTGACCAGTTGCCGGTCCGCGTGCGTCTGGAAAGAGGTGAAAGCCGCCATAAAGTAAACAGCTTCCAGCAGACTGGTTTTGCCCTGGGCATTGCTGCCTACCAACACGATAACCCGCCGGGGCAAGTCCAGGTCCAGGCGGGCAAAGTTGCGAAAATTGGTCAGGGAAAGATGTTTGAGGTACATCTTTTCTTCCTCTCCCTTTTAGGGGCGTGTGCCCGTAAGGGTAGAGGGCGGGGTGAGGTCAAACCTTATCTTCTACCGGTTCCTCCGGCTGCCAGACTTGCGTAGCAAGGTCGGTAAAGACAACGCCATTGATATGATCGATTTCGTGCTGGAAGATACGCGCCAGCCACCCATCAGCTTTGAGTTTCATGGGTTGTCCATGGCGGTTGAATCCTTTTATGCGGACTTCCTCCGCCCGCTCCACTTCGCCGACCAGTATTGGGATGGATAAGCAGCCTTCAACACCCATTACGGTTTCCGGCGAAGCCTTCACGATCTCAGGGTTGACCATCACATACAACTTAGGTTCAACTTCCTTAGGTTCTTCGCCTTCTTCCACTTCCTCTGGTTCAGCATATTCCACCACGATCACACGTTCAGATACACCTACTTGCGGCGCAGCCAAACCTACGCCGGGCGCATCACGCATGGTTTCGATCATATCGTCGATCAATGTTTGTAGATTTTTATCAAAATTGGTCACTGGTCGCGCTTTGCGACGCAAGACCGGGTCCGGTAAAGTAACGATAGTTCGTAATGCCATTTCATGCCTCTAATGTAAAGTTTGCGAGTCCGATTTTACTCGGTTTTTTGATTTGTGTCTTTGAGTTCTTGTTCGCGGCGGAGTTCATCTACGTTCCGATGATAGGTTGCCATCCAATCCGCCATGCGATTTCGTTCCGTTGTCCGTTCGTCCTCTCGCTTGGCAGAGATGCGCGCCAGGCGACGGCGGTCCACATCCGATTGGACACCTGCCGGATCTAAGACGTTTTCGAACGCGAATTGCGAACTACCGATATCGATATAAACAGTTCCAAAATTCAGTATATAACCGATAAATCCCAATCGTTCGTAACGAGTGCTCAGAATGTTATCGATGGGTGCAGCGCGGCGCTCCTCAGTGCCAAAAGGTTTACGGTCAATATCGAGAATTTGATCGCCTGTCACTCGGAAAATGTCATTTGTCCAGTCGATATACTGGTAGATCCACCAGCCAATAACCGGGACCATCAGGAGCGGCAGCGACACGGTAATCGTATCCAGACCGCGACTACCATCGGCCATGGTCTGGACAAATGCCAAAGTAGGGCTGGTCGCCAGGGTGTATAAACGAGCGATCAGCAATCCCAGTAACCCAAGAAAAATCAGCGAAGGAATGGAAACCTGGCGAATGAGCACAAACCAGTGCTTGCGATAGGTGATAACAGCGCCTTCTTCCAATCGCATCTTGAACAGGTTTGCGAAAAAAAGTTTGAAGAAATTGGGCTTATACAGGCGCGGTAAAACAACTTTCTTCTCTTCCTGGGGCGCTTCTTTTTTCTCCTCAGGCGGCTTTAACAAACCGAGACGTTCACGTAAAGCGGTTTTGAAAGCTTCTTTCTCTTCTTGTTCGGAAACCTGCTGGGCGCGATGCCAGTATTCTTCCACCATGTGCGCTGCCTGATACGGATGAAGCACGTGCGTGAACGGAATTGCCCCTACAAATGTGCGCACAAGCACATTTCCAAACCCAAGCGACCGTCCGACAAAATCGGATTCCACACTGACGGATAAGATTTGTGTCAAAGGCGCTTCACTGCGGCTGTCATATATTCCAATGATTTTTTCCAGCCAGACTACGCGCTGGTTGGTCACAATATAATAATCATTGCCCCAGTCAATGTAGCTCCAGGCAATCCAACCCAAGACCGACAACAATGCAATCACGCCAAACGATATGGCGGCAATCGACCCGGATAAGCCCCCCCAAAGGAATAAAAAGGCGGGGATCAGCAACGACAAGATTGGCACAACCAAAACCTGCAACAAGAAAAACGAGTGCTTCCGTGCTAAAAAATATACGACTTCATCCTTGCGCAGCCACTTGAAACGTACTGTGCGCGCTAATTTGCGGCTTGCTATGGCAATTTCGATGTTAGGTTTAATGTTGGGATATGTTTTTAGAATTTCGGCAAATCCTTCGCCTGAAATACTAAAAACCATAACAGATTCTAAAGCAGAGATGCTCGCAGTACGAGGTCCACGGGGCCCAAGTATTTCCATCTCGCCAAAATAATCACCACTTACCAGAGTTGCTAATTCCTGTATGCGCCCCTCACGCTGACGATACACGCGCACCTTGCCACTATAAATCAAATAAAAACTTTTGGCCTGCTTACCCTGCTCAAGAATCACTTCACCGGCATCGTAGGTTTCCTCAGAAAATCTCTCCCCAACTTGTAACAACTGCTCGTCATTCAAGTCGAGGAACAGATGGATTTTCCGTAAGAATATCGCGCGTTTGGTAGCGTCCATTTCGATTTTATTCTAGCATGAATCATGCAAACCGCACGATGGTACAACCGAACGGCTTGGTGTCCGACGGATTGGGCATGTTACCATTCAGCAGGGCGTCCACAGCGTTTTTTACATAAAATTGGGTGGCTTCACGTTGCCGGAATGCGACATCATCGAACGCGCCGCGATATCGTAATAGACCGAATTCATCCGCGATGAAAACGTGCGGCGTGGTCTGTGCTTCGTATCGATCCGCGACCGAGTGGTCTGCATCCATTAAAACAGGTTTGATCCCGCGCTGACGTGCCACCGAGGAAATCTGTTCAGGGGATTCGTTCCCGTTCGAAGCAATTGACAGTAAAACGACATGTTCCCCCCAATCCATGAGATATTCCACGAATTCACGGTCCGCTCGCTCGGCATGTGGACATTCCGCCGACCAGAAATTAATCACCACGATCTTACCGCGATAATCGTTCAGCATGTGGATGCGCCCATCCAGATCGGGCAGGGTAAATTCAGGGGCAGGTTGGTTGAGTTTGGGAGTCATACCAGTATTATAAACCGGGCTATTAGAGGGCAGACAGCCCGCCTCGCAGATTAGCTATTCATCTGCTACGCAGCGGAAGCCAATTTTGGACGAGTGTTCCCCGTTCCGGTTCGGATCATCGTAGCGCGCACCTGGGTCAGAGCCGAGGGCCGCACCCCGCTTGGAAACGCGCAGGTCCGCCCACTCATCCTGGAACGAGCCGCCGCGGATGACGCGCAAATGGGTGGAAGATGTAGCCGGGCCAGTGGGATTGAGTTCCGGCGAAGCTTTGTAATACTCGGTCCCGTAGAAATCTGCCACCCATTCCCAAACATTGCCGGCCATATCCAGCGCACCAAAAGGACTGGCCCCCGCAGCATACGAACCGACCCGGCTGGTGTCGTCGATCAGACGGTTGAAATTAGCATACACTTCACTCGGCGGCTCATCGCCCCAGGGATAGTTGCGGAAATCGTCGCCACGCGCGGCTCGTTCCCATTCGGCTTCGGTGGGCAGGCGGCGTTCGGCCCAGGTGCAGTAGGTACCGGCCTGCTCCCAGGTGACGTGGACAACCGGGTAATCTTTGTATTCCGAGTTATTGAAATAAGACGGGCGTTTGCTGGAAGCCCAAACTCCCGGCGGGGTACAAGAACCAGCCTGTACGCACAGCATGTACATGGCGTTGGTGACTTCCAGTTGGTCAATCCAGAAGGCATCCAACGAGACGTTATGAGCGGGGAGTTCGTCCTTGCCATCGGCGTGGACATCCAGGCCGCCCATGCGCACGCTTCCGGTAGGCACGTAAACCTGCGGCATCCCGTCGATAGGCGAGGTGCGTTGGATAAAGGCGGCTTCGGTTGGGGTTGCTGTTGGCGGGCATGGAGGTTAGTGGAAGTGCTGTCAATGTCAGGAGTAGAACTGTTGAAACGGCGGCAGGTGACGGTTGGGTAAGAGGCAGCGGTAGCAGTCGCCCTCACCCCGCTTTGCGGGACTTCCCCTACCCCCTCTCCCTGAGGGAGAGGGGAACTACAGGCAGCGAGCAACAACGTCAAGCTAATGAGAAGCGATGCGGTTGTTTGTCATGGATTTACGTATTGTAGCGCGTTACGAGCGTCCACATAAGGGGAATCGTTGATCGAGAGCGCTTTCTGCCAGGCGGCTTTGGCGCCCTTGAAATCGTCTTTGCGGTAGAGTGCCCAACCGTACCAGAGCCAGGTTTCTTCGGACATATCCGTGATGCCGCGCGCGTATTCGGTCAGTACCAGCAGGTCGTCGATGCGGTCGGCGTGGAAGTAAGCCCAAAACGGGCCAAATTGGTAGCGGAACATGCGCAGGGGCAGGCCGATGGCGCGGGATTTGTCGTAAGCCAGGGCAGCCTCGTCATAGCGCTCGAAGTAGACCAGATCGCTACCCAGGTTGAACCAGGCGAAGGCGTCGTTGGGATCGGCTACGGTCGCGGCCTGGGCTTCGTCCAATGCGCGCTGGCGGTTGGCATCCGCATCCCAATCGGCCCCGAGCAAGGACTGGAGTTCGGCTTCGTTCTGCGGGAAGTAGATCACCATGTACAGATTGTTGAACGGCTCCCACTCGCTCTGGAGTTGATCGTAAGAAACGGTCCGGTCTGCACCGTGGTAGGAATCCTGAACGGTGAAGGCCTGGGTTGCATCATCGTAGCCGGTCAGCAGGAGATAGTGCGCGGCCCACAGGTCGTCGTTGGGACCGAGGGCATCGTTGGGATCGAGCTCCGTGACGCCTTCGACCATGACCGGATAGCGCGCGGCCAGCAGCCGTTTGAGCGTGGCCAGGTCGCCGTCCACGCGGTATTGGATGTTTAACCAGCCCGCGAAGTTACGCACATAATAGGCCAGCTCTTCGGGATTGACATTGCGGTCTTGCAACACCGGCTTGACCTGCGCCGCAATGTCTTCCTGGCTGCCCTCCCAACCGTATATGTGCAGGGCCATCGAGAGTGTGGCCGGGCCGCAATTGTTGGGGGTTTGTTGTTCGTAGGGTGGACTGGGAAGCGAGGCCTGCGCGGGCAGTGGCGCGCTGGTAGCGGTTGGCGTTGCAGGGAGCGGGGTAACGGTTGGTGTGATCTGCACCTGGACGGGCGGCGTCGCGGTCGGTGGCGCAGGTGTGACCGGCAGCGCGGTCGGCACCGGGCCGGGCGGGTCGATCACATTTTTTGCATAAATGGTGTATTTTTCTAAACGCCAGGAAACGGCGGATTTAACTCGCGGGATTTGATATACCAGGATCGCCAGCAGGAACAGGCTCGCCAGTACGATTAAGATGGTTTTCGTGCGTTTCGACATGAGGCGAGTTTATCACGAGAAGATGAAAGGGAGTTTAATCTTTTTCGAGACTGTTACCACAAAGACACGAAGGCACGGGGACACAAAATATTATTTGGTAACTTTGGGCTTTGGTGCCTTCGTGGTAAAAAGCCTATTTTTCTTGCGCTGCTTCCCACTCTTTGACATGCTCGAACAGTTCCGGTAATGGCTTCAAATCCGCTACGGGGACGGCCAGGTTTTTGGTGCGCGTTTTGCTGTACTGGAACACGCGGCTGCCGGGTTGGATCAGGCTGCTTTTGCGGCGGAATTCTTCGCGCGGGATGTAGCCTGTCAGGATGATTTCCATGCCGTAAACCCAGATGTTACCCCAGCCGAACGGGTCGATGATGTACGCTTCATCCATGTAAGGGCTGTGGATGCCTACTCTTGCACCGGGCAATTGATCGACGTGGACGGATGACAACGAAAAGAACTCATCATCTACCCGGACACGTTTCCGCGGAGGCAGTTCCACTCTGCGCGTCAGGAACTCGCGACCCTGGGCCTGCCCGCCGATTTCGACGGTGAGAGTCTGGTCCGATTCGGATTTGAGCGTCAGCGGGTTGAGGGGTTGCCAGTTCACGGGTTTGGACCAGGCCTTGGGCATAGCGTGGATCAAATAGGCAGGCTGGCCCGCATCCAGTACCTTGCCCAGATCATCTTGTGAGGCGGCGATGAGACCGGACAGAAAGGCGAAGAGATACAAGTCATCGTCGCGGTGGCCGTCGGCGGCGTACTGGTCGAGCGGGACCAGGGCCGGGGCTTTCAGGAGCAATTCCGGCTGAGTCCGCAGCGAGCTGATCTGTCGTCGGTGCGAGATGAGAAAGGACTTGATGTCACAGCGATGTCCGCCCAGCGAGACGTCGTATCGGTCCGGGTCGGTAAAGGGGGTGGCGCCTTTGACGTCATAGGGGATGTCAGCCTGGCTGAGATGGCGGCGGAAGGCCAGTTCGACGGCCACGCCTGCCACGATGCGCCGCAGACGGGAGAAGGGCGAGCCGCCCATGCGGTCGTAGGTGTAGGGCAGCGAGCGGATGGCGTAGGCGATGCCGCCCTCGCTCAGGTCGGGGGTGTAGGGGATGTGCAGGAAATCGGATGGGGTGATCATGTGTATATTCACGCTGAGCGGTTTTCCGAACCAGCTAAGCACGCGACAGAGATAAAGCTCGTTTTCATAAGTTGACCTTCGACTGCGTTCTTCGTCCGCTCGTTTGTCGCTCCGTTCGAAATTAGTTTGCCATGGCAGTTGATCCAAATCCACGTTGCCGCCGGAGAGAATCACGCCCACGCGCAGGCCGCTCAGGTCGATTTTGCGCTCCCACAGCAGGCCGACCGGCACGGCAGCAGACGGTTCAACGATGATCTTGGCACGTTCCCAGATGAACCGCATGGCTGCCAGGATACCCGCTTCGCTGACCGTGACGATCTGCTCCACGTGTTGCTGGAGGATGGGAAAGGTCAGCGTGCCGAGCGAGGTCAGCAGGCCATCAGCGATCGTTTTTGGATGTTCAGACGGGATGATGTGACCCGCTTGCAGGGAGCGATAGGCATCATCGGCCATTTCGGGTTCGGCTCCCAGCACGCGGACGCGGGGCGCGAGTCCTTTAGTGGCGATGGCCGTGCCGCTCAACAAGCCGCCGCCGCCGACCGGGGCGATGATCACGTCCAGGTCAGGGACTTCCTCGAGCAGTTCCAGCGCAGCCGTTCCCTGCCCGGCGATGACGCGGACATCGTTGTACGGATGCACCACGGTCGCGCCGGTTTCTTCCACGATCTGTTCCGTGGTGGACTCGCGCGCCTGCAAGGTCGGCTCGCAGAAGGTGATCTGTCCGCCATAGCCTGCCACCGCCGCTTTCTTGACCGCCGGGGCGTTGTTCGGCATGACGATGTAAGCCGGGATACCGCGCAGTCGCGCCGCCAGCGCCACGGCCTGGGCGTGATTGCCGGAGGAGTGGGTGGCGACTCCACGTGCGGCCTCTTCGTCCGTGAGCGAGAAAACGGCGTTGCAAGCCCCACGGAATTTGAATGCGCCCACCTTTTGCAGGTTTTCGCATTTCATAAAGACCTGCGCGCCGACCTGCTGGTCGAGGCTGGCGCAGGTCAGGACAGGCGTGCGGTGGGCATAAGGCCGGATGCGTTCGGCGGCCTGGCGGATGTCGGGGAGGGTGGGGAGAGCACTATTCATTTAAGGTGCCTGTATCAGGAAGTTTGGGTTGGGAATTCTTTGTAATAGTGCCAACTTTTACTCCGGTAAGGCTGGTGTTCACGCTACTTATATGTGCTTGCATGTCATCGCGAGAATTATTAAGCATAGTTATTGCTCTGGAGAATCTCCCGTTAATTTCATCCTGTAAATCGTTCAAACTGCTTTGTGCTGTTTGAATATAGGCATCAAGTTTTTGTAAATCAATAGTTTGTTCTGTTTTTAGTATTGTGTGGAAGACTAAGAGCAAGTACGGCACAAACATACTGTAGCTAACCAATACAATGCCAATCTTAAAAATCTCTGGATATATACTGACACACAATTCATAAATCGCATCTGGCACAACTGCTACACCAAATGTTGTGGTAATGCTGGGATCAATATATTTCCGAACTTCTTTTGCTTTTTGGATTACAGCTTTTTCTATCTCAGATTTTAACTTTTGTTGTTCATCTGGATTTTCTGTATTTATAAATTGTTCAAGAAGATCAGTAGCTGCCCACTTACTATCAATTGGTAATACAAGATTATTTGGGAACTTAAGACCGAATTCAACTGTTTTCCCATTGACTTTGAAATTACGAACTTGCCATTCAACAGGAAGTTTCGCAAAGATCAACTCTACTATATTTTCCCCCGCCGAACCTTTAGATTGCGTGCCAGCGATGATTGTTTCAAGTCGGCTTATTGACTCGGCTGTTTTCTGTTCAATTTCCTGTCTTGCCTTTGCACTTGCTTGAAGAACAGCTAGTTCTTGCTGGACCTTTGCAACTTCATCCGATAAACTTTTTCCGACCTGGTATAGAGAATTTGTTAAGTCATTTCGAACAGCATTTACCTCCGTTGTCAATTCTTGCCGAATTTTGGCTATCTCATCAGATAACCCCTTTCCAACTTCATATAAAGATTTTGTAAAGTCTTTTCGGATAGAACCAACTTCGGAAGTAATTGTTTTTTCTGCGTTTGTAAGATCTGTATTTACTTTCCCAACAGCTTGATTGGCTAATTGTTGGTTTTGTTGAAGAGTTGAAAATCTCTCAAGAAGTATGTTTGTATTATTTTCCCCTTGTCGGAGCTGTTCTGATAAGTTTTGTAGAGATATAGAAAGGCTATCTGATTTGCCTTGTACTTTACGAATTTGAAAAATCAAGAGAACTAATATTGCTAATAAGACAATAACGAATACAACAGCAATTCCTATTCCGATTATTATGCTTGCATTCATAGTACCCTCACTGTCTGCTCTAGAACGATCTCACTCTAAAGTTTAGGCGAATTCTCATTCAAATCATATATCACTATTGTTGCAACAAGCAATTCCCATATTCTTACTCATTTCTCAACGATAAACAGTAATTTGTGTGCATTGCCTTTATGCTTGCCAGCCTGCCGCGGACAGCCGCCGGTCGATGTCGTAGGCAGCGCTGATCAGCGCCAGGTGGGTGAAGGCCTGCGGGTAGTTGCCCAGGTGCTCGCCGCGCGGACCGGTCTCTTCGGCGTACAGGCCCAGGTGGTTGGCATAGCCCAACATCTTCTCGAAGTACAGGCGTGCTTTTTGCAGTTGTCCGGCACGCGAGAGACATTCCACAAACCAGAAACTGCACATGTTGAAGGTGCCCTCGATGCCTTCGAGGTTGTCGACGGGCGTATCTTCGATGCGGTAGCGGTACACCAGCGAATCGTAGACCAGGTCCCTTTCGACGGCTTTCAGGTGCGAGAGCCAGCGCTGATCAGTGGGACTAATGAAGCGCACCATCGGCATCAACAGGCTGGAAGCGTCCAGCGCGTGCGATCCGCGGTACTGGACGAACGCGCCCAATTTGTCGTCCCAGAAGTTGTCGAAAATATCGTTGTAGATTTCATCGCGCACGGCGTGCCAGCGTTCGAGTGGAGCGGGGAAAGAGCGCTTCTGAGCCAGACGCAGCGCCCGGTCGACGGCCACCCAACTCATCAAACGCGAGTATAGGAATTCGCGTTGTCCGCCGCGCACCTCCCAGATGCCGTTATCAGGCTTTTGCCAGTTGTCACACAGCCAGTCCACCAGACGAACCAGATTTTTCCATAAATCATGGGAGATCGGTTTCCCGTATTTGTCGTACAGGTAGACCGAGTCCATCAGTTCACCGTAGATATCGAGTTGAAGCTGCTGGTGCGCGGCGTTGCCTACACGGACGGGTTTCGAACCTTGATAGCCTTCCAGATGCGGAAGCTCGAACTCGGTCAGGTTGTGACGCCCATCCAGGCCATAGACGGTTTGCAGCGTGCCATCGGGAGCCAGGTCGTCGCAGCGTTCTTCGATCCATCCCATGAAGGCAGCGGCCTCCTCGGTGTATCCCAGGCGGATAAAGGCATAAATGGTGAAGGATGCGTCGCGGATCCAGGTGAAGCGATAGTCCCAGTTGCGTTCGCCGCCGATCTGTTCCGGCAGGCCGAAGGTGGGTGCGGCCAGGATAGGACCATGATGCCAGGAAGTAAGCAGTTTTAGGGTCAGCGCCGAACGGTTAACCATCTCGCGCCAGCGACCCCGATATTTGGATTTGCCAACCCAGGTACGCCAGTAATTGACCGTTTCCTTAAAGGCTCTCCCCACGTATCCCGGATCGGACGAATCGCCCACCGTTTCATTAGCGTTTTCGAGCACGAAGGAAGCCGTCTCGCCGGTCTTCAGGGTGAATTCGCTGACGACTGCTCCATTTTCCTCGTGCAGAGGCAGACTGGAGCGGAGTCGCAGAACGGTTTTATCGTCCCCATTGGAAGTGAAGATGGCCTCGCCGTCGTGTAGTTCCACTTGATGCGTGGCCCGGGCATAGTCGAAGGCCGGTTTGCAGACCATGCGGTATTTGATCTCGCCCCGCACGGTTTTGGCGCGACGGATCAGGTCGTGGGCCTGCTCGGTGGCTTCGATCGGCATGAAGTCCGAAACTTCGGCGACGCCATCGTCGGAGAGGAAGCGCGAGAGCAGGATGTTGGTATCCGGGATGTAAAGTTGTTTTTGATGAGCTTCTTCAAGCACCGGAGCCAGCGAGAAATAGCCGCCTTTTTCGTAATCGAGCAGCCGCAGGAAGATAGAGGGGGAGTCAAACATGGGGAAACACATGTAATCCACCGACCCGTTCATACCGATTAAAGCAACCGTATGCAGGTCACCGATCACGCCGTAATTTTCAATGGGTTGGTAGTTCATGTTTTCCTCTCAGTTGTTCCCCTTTAAAATCTTGAATGCGTCGCACCAGACGAATAGTCTTATTCCGATAAGCAATGGAAACTCATTCGATCAGAATTGTCCATCAAAGAAGGTGCAACGCATTGGATCAGTCGTTCCTGAACTGCAAACAATAGTGATGGAATGTATTGCTGACCCAGGCGCTGTTCATGCCGTAGGGGCCAGGCGCTGATTGTCTTGCAACCAGATTTTCTCATCCTTTAACGTGTACGTCTTGCCAAGCTCGCGGCCAAGGTCCCAGGCCAGCGGGTAAATCTTACCGCCCTTTTTGACGTTTTTGACGATGATCGTCAGGTAGGCTTTTTCCTTCAGTAGAGGTTGCAGCCCTGCATAAATCCCGACTAACTTCTCCAGAAACACTTCGTAATCGTGGATATTGCCCACGTCGTCCGGGTCGTCCGAGTAGAAAACGTCCAGGTCGTCGGATGTGCGGCGTTTCTTCTGGGTCTCAGCGCCGCGGGCGCGCAACATGTCCCAGTAGGGCGGGGAGGTGAGCACATAATCGATAGTGGAGATTTCAAATTGTGTTGCGTGATTGGCATCGCCGTTAATGATTTCGGATTTCAGATTTTCGATTGACGAGCCAAGAGACTCGCGTTCTTCGGCGATGATCTGCTGGGCGATTTCGGCGTATTTGGGATTGAGTTCGATGCCATAAGAATTACGGCCGCAGCGCAAGGCCGCCACCAGCGTGGACCCTGTGCCTGCCATCGGATCGAGCACAGTTTCCTCCTCCTTGGTGAAAAACTCGATGAACTCCTGTGCCATGGTCTCGGGGAATTTGGCCGGATGCACGAGCACGCCCTTCTTGCGCGGCGGCGGGTTGTGGATGAACCAGGATTTCTGGAATTTAAGCCAGGATTTGGGGTCGAGGTTGTTGAGTTTGTTTGGGCGGGGCATATCTTATTATATCGTGTAGGGGCGGGGTAACCCCGCCCCTACAAAAGCATCATGGATTTGGCGTTCGCGTCGGCGGGAAGTAATCCACGGAGCGCACTCTCAGGTCCGAAAAGGTGACGGTGACAGGCGTATCTCCTGCGGCCTGGGCAAAGACACCCACCGTGCCGGATGACAGGTTCAGGTCGTTGATGCTGAACTGGTAACGACCGTTCAGGAACAATCGTAGTTCTGATCCGGCGGCCCACACCCCGATGCGGACTTCCCCCGGTGCGCCGGGCGGCACGTCACCGCTCAGGATGGGGTCTTGCAAGTCGTGCTGCTCCTTGAGGCTGATGCGTTCGGCGTGCGCCTGTCCGTTGCAGGTCAGGGCAAAGCGATAGTAAGTGGCCGCATTGGCGCGCACCAGGAAGCCATATTCGTCCGCGCCGCGGCACAGGCTGGGACGGGCGGTAATCTCGGCGTAAAAGTTTGCCAGAACCATCTGCCTCTGCAAACTGACCATGTATATGCCAGGCCGAACAGCCAGAGTCAGGCGCTCGCGGCTGACCGAAGCGCTGCCCTGGTCAGAGACGGCCGTGTTCCACTCTTCTGGGTCTGTAAAATCATCGCTGGCGATCAATTCTCCCACGCCGATCAACATATCGGGGGTAGGCGGTTGGGTAAATATCGGTTGGGGCGTAGGCGTGGCAGTTGCCGGGAACCAGATTGCGGTCGGGGTCTGAAGCGGAGTCGCTGTGGGCGCAGGCGGCGTGGCTGTCACAACCTGTTCCAATCCTAAGCCAAGACCGGAACAGGCCGTGAGCAGTAGTCCACATGTGATGATGAGAAGTCGGGGGAAAGTCATGTGCATTTGGTGACAAAAATCCAGCCAGGGATGTTGTACAATAAGACAGCAATGGAGCAACTATTGCTCGCTGGTGACTATATCCGCAGGTTGTACGGATAAGCGCAGAGAAACTGCGAGATTCCGTCCTGTCTGCGGATATTTTCGTCGTCCATTCTAGCACAAAGGAGAAAACTATGACTGAAACACAGGTCCTTGTGACAGGTGCTTGCGGCGAGATCGGGCAGGCGCTGGTACAAGGGTTGGCGCAACGCGGAGGCTATCGAATTGTCACCGCTGATTTAGCGCCGCTGCCGGATACGATCGCTCCGCTGGTCGCAGAACATGTGCGGGGAGATTTGGTCAACAAAGTCAAAAATTTTTACGATTATGATTTCGACGTGATTTTTCACCTGGCCGCGTCGCTTTCTTCGAAAGCCCAGGAATCTCCTGAAATGGCACATCGCATCAATGTGGAG
>CAWHJM010000041.1:0-97963 GCA_963829615.1 uncultured Chloroflexia bacterium | reverse complement strand
TCTGCTACGCTTTAGCGAGTTGAGGGCGATAGCCCGAAACAAAAAACCACCCGCTTAGGACTTGTGTAAAAATAACTTCCGTTTTTTGGGTGAGGAGCCAAAAGGCAAGTAGAATTGTTAGGAAAAACGCCTTTAGAGTAAAGGGTACCTGATGCCGATCTCAGAAGTGCATAGTTGTCAGTGTGCGCATTGCCAACAAGTTGAAGAACACCCGGACAAGAAGTTGCATCAGCAGATGAACTTGTTGTTGAGCCGTTTGGATGAACAACAACGACGTTGGTATGTAGCAGTGGAAGCCAATCGTATGGGACATGGAGGTGTACATTTGCTTTCCCAGATCACAGGCATGGACGAGAGAACCATCCAACGCGGGCAGCAGGAATTAGCGCAAGGTTTGGCAGATCGCCCGGTTGAGCATGTGCGTCTCAGCGGCGGTGGCCGTCAACGGGTTGAAAAAAAGACCCGGCGATAGTAGACGCTTTGCAGAACATAGTGGCACCCGAAACGGCTGGTAATCCGATGGGTGCCGAGAAGTGGATGCGCAGCAGTTTACGCCATTTGAGCGAGGAACTGAAAGCGCAGGGGCATAGGGTTTGCCCAAAAACAGTTGCTCGCTTGCTGAAAGATCAGGACTACTCGCTGAAGGCGAATGCCAAACGTCAGGCTGGCTCGCAACATCCGGACCAGAACACACAATTTGAGTATATTGATGCACAAAGGCAGTTGTTTTTGAGCCAAGGCTGGCCGATTATCAGCCTGGATGCTAAAAAGAAGGAGTTGATCGGCAATTTCAAGAATGCTGGCCAATCCTGGTGTCAGCAAGCCGAGTTGGTCAATGATCATGACTTTGCCAGCGAGGCACAAGGTCGTGCGGTTCCCTACGGGATTTACGATGTGAACCACAATCGCGGCTATGTGTATGTCGGCCAATCGGCTGACACCGCTGAGTTTGCCGTCGATGTGCTTTCCAGTTGGTGGCAAGAGTTTGGGTGTGTCGCGTTCCCGAATGCACCTTGCCTGTTAGCGCTCTGTGATGGTGGTGGCAGTAACGGCTATCGTTCGCGCTTGTGGAAAGCACAACTCCAGGAAAAGTTGGCGGATGCGCAGGGATTGACGGTTATGGTTTGCCATTATCCGACAGGCGCATCCAAATGGAACCCCATTGAACATCGCTTGTTCGGCCCCATCAGCATCAATTGGGCGGCTAAACCCTTACGCACCTTTGAAATCATGCTGGCTTGTATTCGTGGCACGACCACCAACACCGGCTTGCAGGTATCGGCCTCCCTGGTTGAGAAGATTTATGCCCGTGGAATAAAAGTCACAGATGAAGTTATGCAAGGTTTGCACCTGATACAACATGCGATTTGTCCCAAGTGGAACTATACTATTCACCCACGATCAGCTTTGTTTGCACCTGAGATCAGTTTTTAAAGTGCGGAAGTTATTTTTACACGACTACTTAGCGGGTGGAAGATAGGAACTTATAGAAAGGGAAATCACTCCGCTAAAATGGCAGAGTTCAAGCCGCCAGAAAAGGAAGGAGTGATTTCCATGGCAAACAGTCTAGCACATACGAAGTGGATGTGTAAATATCACATTGTGTTCACGCCGAAATACAGGCGAAAGATAATCTACAACAAATACAAAGAAAGCATCGTACAGATATTGAAAGATCTATGCAAGTGGAAAGGGGTAGAGATCATAGAGGGGAAAGCGATGGTGGATCATATTCACCTGCTGGTGTCAATTCCGCCGAAGATGAGTGTATCGAGCTTCATGGGGTACCTGAAAGGGAAAAGTGCGCTAATGATCTTTGATCGGCATGCGAACTTGAAATACAAGTACGGGAACCGGCACTTTTGGGCGCGAGGGTACTATGTGAGCACAGTGGGATTGAACGAAGCGACCATAGCGAAGTACGTGCGAGAGCAAGAGAAGGCAGATCAGATGATGGATCGGATCAGTACGAAGGAAGCCGAAGACCCCTTTAGGGGTAGCTAGGTAATCGGTGCACCAGGCTTGAACGAAGAGAAAGCAGCGCCTTGAGGCGCCGCAAGTAACAGGCCCTTATAGGGCCAGGTCAAGCCACCCGTTTTACGGGTGGTCTTGACTGGAAAACAACTTGCTTTAGTCTGCTGACACCGCTGCCCCTGATGTGTCAACGGAGGCGGGCTTTTCATTGTTGTGATTGCTTTCCACATTCATGATCGCTGGAACGAAAAAGGCTCCGATTCCGATCAAGAGACAGATGACGCCCCCGAACCAGAACCAGGTTTGAACGCCAATCGCGTCGGACAGCGGGCCTGCCACCATTAAACTGAGCGGGGACATGGCTGTGGCCGCGCTCATGACCAGCGACATCACCCGTCCCTGCATATCCGGGCGGACAGTGGATTGGATTAGAGCGAATAGTGGTCCATTTGTGATCGGGTTCATAATGCCGCTGAAAGCCATCCCCGCAATTGCCAGCCAGTACATGTTGGCAGGTGTCAGGCCAACGATTGTCACGCCTACACCAATCCCGATGATGCCCATCATCGAGGTGGCAACCTTTCGTCTGAAGCCGCCCCATGCACTCAAGACCAAGCCACCGAGGATGACGCCAAAGCCCCAGGCCGAGTCCATCAGGCCAAATTCCAGGGCGCCCAGGCCGAAATGTTTGGTGACCAGCAGCGGCATCAACGCGCTGGTGGGCGTGAGCAGGAAGTTGATCAGGGTCGCCATGATCAGAATTGCCAGCAGTCCCGGCCAGGAGGCAACATATCGCAGTCCCTCACGCACATCTTGCATAAATCCGCTTGTTTTTTCCTGGCCGCCTACTTCTTGTGTTTCTGTGCTGCGCACGGGTTGCGGGATGGAAATGAATATCAAGGGCGTAATTGCCAGTATTGCGGTCGCTATATCGATGAAAAGCACGCCTTGCATGGGAACGACATCCAGCAGCAGGGCCCCGGTCGGGGGCGCGACGATGTTGATTGCGCCCATGAGCGTCTGGTTGGCGCCGGAGATACGGGTGAGTTGCTTCTCAGGCACCATCAGACTGGTGGAGGCTTGCATGGCAGGATAGTGGAATGCGCCACCCAGCGAGCGGAGCATCAAGATCACGTAGATGTGCCAGATTTGTACCTGCCCGCTGGCGAACAGATAGGCCAGGAGAACGGTTACCAGTGCGATGCCCCCATCTGCGACCATCATGATGATACGACGGTTCCAACGGTCCACCAGTGCGCCTGCAAAGGGTCCCAGCACGATTTGTGGCAGCATCGCGACCAGCGTCGCGGTTGCCAGCACAGTGGCCGAACCGGTTTGTTTGGTCAGGTACCATACCAGCGCGAACTGCACCAGCGCGCTGCCGAATAGCGAAAAGGCTTGTCCGCCCCAGACGGTAAAGAAACGGGCAGCCCAGTTGTGGGGGACAGGTTGAATTGGACTTTTCATTTTTCCTCGTTCTTGTCGTAAATCATTAAGAATACTCAACTCGTATTTTGAAATATTGAACACATTATACTTAAATATTTAATAATTGTCAACAACACTTTAGTATTGTTTATTTTGTGACGAATAGTTCTCAAGAATATTGAATTTCCCTTAAAGATCAAGAAAGCGGCGATTTTTCTCCGGCAATTATCGTAAGCTTGGTTTCTGTGCTACTATTTCAGACAAGAAATGAGAGTAAACTTGTCCAAAATTAATCGAGAAATATGGAGGCACAATGAAGCTGCTAAAACGAATTGTTCTCGGACTTTTAATTGCGCTCGCAGTTCTGGTCATCTTTCTGGTCGGATCGGTTGTCGTGGATGCTGCCATGGGTGGCGACCGCGTTATGTCGTTGGCCAACACAGTTGTCCCTGGTGTAAACGGCGAGCCGGATGTGCTGGCGTATGTCGCCAAGCCAGAAGGGGATGGCCCGTTCCCGACAGTTATCATGATTTATGAATTCTTTGGAATGAACGAATCGATTATCGGCAAAGCCGAGGGATTGGCTGATGAAGGCTATTACGTGGTCGCTCCTGACACCTTCCGCGGCTCGACCACTTCCTGGATTCCGCGAGCCATTTACCAGGTTATCAGCACACCATCCGAAAGGGTGAACAAAGATTTAGATTCAGTCTATGCCTGGCTTGAGTCCCAACCGGAAGTAGCAGATGACCGCATCGCAATTGCCGGGTTCTGTTACGGTGGCCGTGCATCCCTGCTATACAGCTTACACAATAACAGGTTGGCTGCAACAGTGGTCTTCTACGGCTCGCCGGAAACAGACCCCGAAGTATTAAAAAATCTTTCCGGCCCGTTGCTAGGGATTTTTGGCGGCGCGGATCAATCTATTTCCGTGGAAGATGTTAATGCCTTTGAAGCAGGCTTAAGGGCAGCCGGGGTGCGTCATGAGATTACCGTCTACGATGGGCAGCCGCATGCCTTTGTGACCGATATAGAGTCCATCCGCGCAGGCGGCGTGCAGGGTCAGGCCTGGGCGCAGATGTTGGCTTTCTTGAATGAGAATCTGAAAGGCGATTCTTCTCGAGAAGATGTTCAGTCCATTTCCTACAATGCTAATTTCCCCTGGCGCTATTATGCCATGCTGGTCTATGAGCACGCCTTTGGTTCGGCCAGCCATCGCCATTGAGAAGTGCGTCGCATATCATCCCCGAAGGGGACCTGGTTTGACGGGATTTTCCTTTCTTTGGCTTCATGCTGGTAAACGGAGTGATCCAGTCTGTCAGGTGCGACGCACTCATCTTTTCCTCTAAGGCACTCTTAGCCGACTCTAAAGTAAAATCAGCCTGGAGGACCTATGACTGCATTTATTGACCCGCCTGCCCGGATTCCTTTCTGGCTGAAAATCGGTATCTCGATTTCGGAGCGTATTACAGGAAAAATCATGTTGCCCGCGCGCATCCTGGCCTGGTATCCCAGGGCTGCTGTTGGTTCAGGAGTATTGGAATCTCTGGTTGCGCACGAAGACGGCCAGATGGACAAACGCATGCTCAAGCTTATTCGCATGACCGCATCCTTTGCCGCTGCCTGTCCCTTTTGCATTGACATGAACTCATTTGAATATCAGGATTGCGATATTAGCGACGAAGAGGCCGAGGCCCTGCGCCTCCATGCGGACCCCGAATCTGTTTCCACTTTTTCGGAGCGCGAGCGGTTGGCGATTGTTTATAGCCGTCTCATCTCGCAAACGCCGCTCGCTTTTCCTCCCGACGTGGTGGAGCGTGTGAAATCCGTGTTCAGCGAACGTGAGATGGTCATCCTGGCCAGTACTGCTGCTCAGGTCAACTACTGGGCGCGGCTGATCCAGGCCCTGGGGATTCCGCCTGCCGGATATAACGCTGAGTGCGAAGTAAAACTTTAGGGGACAAGATGGTGCGTCGCATATCATCCCCGAAGGGGGCCTGGTTTGACGGGAATATCCTGTCTTTAGCTTTATACCGATAAACAGAATTAACTTGTCGGGCAGGTGCGACGCAATCGGTTACGGCCTTGCTTACGGTATAATTTCATTAATCGTTCCATTAATCACAGAGGGCCTTTCTTTGACCACTCCACAAAAAGGACGCATCTTCATCAGCTATCGCCGAACGGACAGCGCCGGGTACGCCGGGCGTATCTATGACCGTCTCACGGCGCATTTTGGGGTAGATGCGGTCTTCATGGATGTGGATACCATCGAGGCGGGCGTTGATTTTGTGGAAGTGCTGCAAAATGCGGTGCAATCCTGTGATGTGTTGGTGGCCCTGATTGGCCGCCGATGGCTTAATATCAAAGATGTAAACGGAAAGCGTCGCCTGGATAATCCCGAAGACTTTGTGCGGGTAGAGATTGCCGCTGCGTTGGACCGTGATATCCGCGTTATCCCGGTGCTGGTGGATGGAGCGCCCATGCCGCTCTCGACCGAACTGCCAGGAAACCTGAAGCCTTTAGCGCGCCGTAATGCCTTGCAGGTTAATCACCACTCCTTCAATGCCGATGCCTATCGTTTGATCTCGCAGTTGGAATTGGCGTTGAAAGCGGCTGAAGACTCTCGAATTCTGAAAGCACGCAGGTTGCAGGAAGAGCGTGAACGAAATGAAAGAGAAGCCCGCGAAGCAGAAGAGAGAAATAGAGTAGAGAGAAGAGAGCAGGAAAAACGCGCAGCGGAAGAGAATGCCCGAAAGGAAGAATGAAGCTCTTGAAAATGCACGCAAGGAAAGAATTGCCAGTGAGAAAAAGGAAGCAGAAGAAAAAGCGCGTAAAGCCGCGCTAAGAAAGGCACGCCAGCAAGAAGCTATAGCACGCATAAAGAATATATTCAGTGGTGGAAGAAAAATGACCTTCTTTATTGGTGGTGGGATTGTGATCCTTTTTCTTCTTGGCTATATCCTCAAAAATGCTCTTGCTCCTTCTGCGCCTTCTTCGCCAACTGAAAATTCCGCAACTCCTGCTTTGCCGTCTGCTACTTCAACAGAAATTCATCTACGCCAACTTCTACTCCAACAGTTTGCCAACAGAAATTCCACCTTCACCGACTCCTACGCTTGGCGTTGGCAGCACCATGATTTCGGAAAAAGACGGCATGACGATGGTATACGTGCCCGCCGGGGAATTCCAGATGGGCAGTGAGAACGGTTCTAGCGATGAAAAACCGGTTCACACCGTTGACCTGGATGCCTTCTGGATCGACCAGACCGAAGTGACCAACGCCATGTATGCCAAATGTGTGGATGCTGGGGAATGTGACCCGCCCAGTTCAACCAGATCATATACTCACGATAGTTATTATGGCAATTCCGAATTCGATGATTACCCTGTGATTTATGTTTCCTGGGATGATGCGGTAGCCTACTGTGAATGGGCTGAACGTCGCCTGCCGACCGAAGCCGAATGGGAGAAAGCGGCTGGTTGGGATGACGGATGAGCAGTCCAAAGGGTGTATCCTTGGGGAGATACGATCGATGATAGCTATGCTAACTATAACTCAGAATATTGGTGATACAACCGCTGTTGGCAGCTATGAAAAAGGCGCAAGTTTTTATGGCGCTTATGATATGGCTGGCAATGTTTGGGAATGGGTAGCGGATTGGTATGATGAAAATTATTATTCAATTCGCCATCATCCAATCCTATGGGACCAATCTCCGGCACATTCGAGTGCTGCGGGGCGGCTCGTGGTACTACGACGATTAGCTACGTCCGTTCTGCCAACCGCAACTGGGACCATCCCACGGTTACCACAGCGACCTCGGTTTTCGTTGCTCCCGCTCACCATAGTTCTGGCATTCTGTTTTCTGGTTTTCTGAAAAACTGAAGCGGGGGTTTGCCCCTACGGGATGCTGCGCGAGGGCGAAGCCCCCAACGAAAAATGGCTAAAAAGTATTTCAACCTGTATGAAAAAATATCCAGCCCTTTGAATCTCTGGTTTGCTTATAAACAAGCAGCCAAGGGAAACGTTATAAACCTGCCGCAGCCCATTTTGAATATGATCTTGAAAAGAATTTGATAACGTTACATCGCGAATTAACTGACTGAAACTTACCAACCAAGGGAATACCATAATTTTTATATCCAGAAACCCAAAAGACGATTGATCAGCGCTGCACCCTTTCGTGACCGGGTGGTACACCATGTCCTGATGAACGTGATCGAGCCGTTGTTCGAACGGCAATTTATCTTTGATAGCTATGCCAACCGGGTGGGCAAAGGCACACATAAAGCACTCGACCGCTGCACGTATTTTTTACGGCGATACCAGTACGTGATACACCTGGATGTGCGCCAGTTCTTTCCTTCAATCGACCACGAAATTTTGGTCGGCATCCTGTCACGCACAATTGGCGATAAACGCGTGATGAACCTGGCGAAGAAGATCATTGCCAGTGGGGCTGAGGTGCAGGCAGACGAATATGAGATGGTTTATTTCCCAGGCGACGATCTGTTTTCAGCCAGCCGTCCGCGCGGGTTACCGATCGGCAATCTCACTTCACAACATTGGGCTAATGTCTATTTGAACCAGCTCGACCAGTATGCCAAACGTGTCTTGAAATGCCAGGCGTATATTCGCTATGTGGATGACGTGCTTTTGTTCGCGCAGGAAAAAAGAACCTTGCTCGATTGGCGGACCGAAATTATCTCTTTTCTGAGAACATTGCGATTGACAATTCACGAGACGAAAGCACAGTCGCGTCCAACGGGGACCGGAATTCCATTTTTGGGCTTCCAGGTTTTCCCCACCCATCGGCGTATTCGGTCTTTAAATGGTTATGCTTTTCAACGTCGTCTCAGGCGGATGGTCCTTGATGTTCAAAATGGAAATTTATCCCAAAAGGATTTTTCAGGCCGCCTGGTAAGCTGGCTAAATCATGCCAGCTACGGCGATACCTGGGATTTGAAATGTTCAATTCTTATCAAGTCAGGAATTTATGGAGGTCAGGATGGATGAAAGAAAACAATCACCAATCTTTACACGGACATCAGATTTTATACTCTGGCTGCTCAAGCCACACTGAAAAATTTCCCAAAAGCGAACGCTTCCGTATGGCGAAACGTCTGGAAGACAGCGTTTTCTCATTTTACGAATTGTTGATCGAAGCCACACGCTCTACAAAAAGAAAAAGCCATACTTGCTCATTCAGGCTGATGTCGAGTTGGAAAAGCTGCGTTTGTATGTGCGTATGGCACAGCAGCGTAAATTGACCAGCATTTCTCAATATCATTTTGCGTCTGACGTGTTGGTCGAAATAGGAAAATTGTTGGGCGGTTGGTTGAAAACCGTTCCAGAATATTAATTTGTTGTCATTGCGAGGAACGTTCGTTGCGACGAAGCAATCCCCTGTAACTTGCAGACTGCTTCGTTCCTCGCAGTGACATAATTGTTATGCAGGGACGCCGGAGGAGTGCTGCGGGGCGGCACGTGGAACAACAACGATAACAACGTCCGTTCTGCCAACCGCAACAGGAACGATCCAACGAATACCAACAACAACATCGGTTTTCGTTGCTCCCGATTACGTTCCAGGTGCTGTCTTCATACCGGAAACTGCAGCATGTTCAAGGATGTGTTGCCGACGTGTTGGGGAAGTGAGTAGCCGGTGTTTCCATGTCCGCTTGGGAGCGGAGCAAATCTAAAACATGCCTGGCGTGTAATCTGGTATGCGGATGTGCTATGTTATCGGTTGCCGAAAGTCCACCTCAGAGATCTAGAAAAAAACCTTCCGAAGGTTTCAAACCTTCGGAAGGTTGCTTTTCTAATGTCTTAAGTCTAACGTCTAACCGCTACTTCCCCAACTTCTTCTTGAATGCCTCCGTCAGCGCCGGGACGATCTGGTGCATGTCGCCGACCACGCCGTAGCGCGCCACCTTGAAGATGGGCGCATCGGGGTCCTTGTTGATCGCCACGATGACCTTGCTGGTGCGCATGCCAGCCAGGTGCTGGATGGCGCCGGAGATGCCGTTGGCGATGTACAGGTCAGGGCTGACGACTTTGCCGGTCTGCCCAACCTGGTGGGAGTAGGGGATATAGCCCGCATCGACTGCGGCACGCGAAGCGCCCATCGCGCCGCCCAGAACCTTGGCCAGCTCGCCGACGGTCTTGAAGCCTTCCTGCGCTTTCCAGATCTCGGCTTCTTTATCGTCCATGCCAGCGGGGGCGGTCAGCGCCGGGTTGTTGGAGGTGCCGCGTCCGCCGGAGACGATCACGCCCGCGTCGGTCAGCGAAACGCCGCCTTCGCCGGTGCTGTAGCCTTCGACTTCGGTCTTGGCTTCGGTAACCGCGTCCACTTTGGTGATCGTGCCAGACGCGCCCGCGTTTTGTTCGGGCTTGGGGAAGGCGCGTCCACGCAGGGTGACCAGTTGCGGCTTGGCATTGCAGACCGTCTTTTCGAGCAGCTTGCCCGCATAGATAGGGCGTGTAGCCACAACCTTGTCGCCGTCGGCTTCGAGGCCGATGACATCCACCAGCACGCCGGTATTCAGATCGATAGCGGCCATGCCGGCCAGCTCGCGGCCACGAGTTGTGGTCGGGAACAGGATCAGGTCGGGGCTACCTTCTGATGCGACTTTGGACAGGGTGGAGGTAAAAGCCTCGACGCGGAAGTCCGCTAAAGCAGCGTCATCCGCCAGCAGGACTTCATCCGCACCGTACTCGAACGCGGACTTGGCAACTGCTTCCACACCCGAGCCGAAGACCAGGGCTGTGACGTTTCCGAGCGTCTTGCCGACGCCAATCGCTTCCCAGGAGGCGGGCAGGGGCTCGCCTTTGAAATGGTCGATGTAAACCCAGGTTTTCATAGCACTTTCTCCCCGATGATTTTGTCAGCCAATTTATCGGCGATTTCTTCAGGACTGCTGCCCTCGATGATCTCGCAGGCGACTTCGCGGCTGGGCGGGTTCATCAGTTCGGGCCATTCGACGACCGCGACGGGTGCTGCGATACCCAGGTCGGCCAGCGTCCAGGCCGGGATTTCGGCGCGGGAGGCTTTGCGGATGCCCATGAAGGATGGGTAACGCGGTTCGCCAAAGTCTTTGACGACACTGAACACAGCCGGTAGATCAGCGCTGACGGCCTGGCGTCCTTCTTCGGTGGAGCGCTCGACCCTGGCTTTGCCACCGTCCACCGTGATGACAGCAGCAAAACTGAGCATCGGCCAGCCGAGCACGCGCGCGGTCTGGGCAGGGGTGATGCCGGCATCGCCGTCGATGGCCTGGCGGCCAAAGAAGGCGGCATCTACTTCACCGACTTTTTGGATGGCAGCAGCCAGCACGTGGGCCGTGCCGCCCGTGTCGATCCCTTTGAGGGCAGGATCGGCGATCAGGATGGCCGAGTCACAGCCCATGGCGAGTGCATGCTTGAGCGCTTCTTTGGAATTCTCATCGCCCATGCTGATGGCGATCACTTCACCGCCGTGCGCTTCCTTTTGTTGGAGCGCAGCCTCGACGGAGAACTCGTCCCAGGGGTTGATGACCAGCGGCGCATCTCCCCACGAGACTTGCCCGTCCTCGGCGACGACTTTAGCCGCCGAGTTCAGGGACTTGTTTGATACAGGCTACGATTTTCAAGTCTTCCTCCTTAGTGATGTTGAAGGTTTTGTATTTTGGTTATTGGTGTTTCAAACACAAAGGTCTCGAAGAGTACGATGACGTTTCTGAGTGTCCTTTGTTGTTGCTAATGAGGCGCATTCGGTTACATGATCTTGGCCTGGCTGAGCAATTTGCCACTGATCAGATCGAGTTCACAGGCTTGCCCGGTGACTGCGTAGGCGGAGAGTGTATTCCCGTCCGTATTTAACATGACCCGGCTGTACAGTCCCGCTGGCTCCGGCTTCTCAGCCTGCCAGACCATTTCGCCATTCTTTCCAAGACAGTACAGATTTGACTGATCCTTCGGAAAACCAACAGGGTCTTCCAGGACAACCGTCCCGATCATTATTTGAGTGGTTTTTTGGATTTGTGTGTGTAAAGGTTCGAACTTAGCCATAGGATTCACTCATCTTATTTTCAAATGTCATTGCGAGCCCAACAAAGGCGAAGCAATCTCCTAATTTCAGATGAACTTCATCGAGATGAGATTGCTTCGTCGGCCTGCAGCCTCCTCGCAGGCAATGACATCAGGATTGCCACTCATCTTCATCGTACGCAGGCATCTCGCAGCGTAGCGGCTTGTCGTTGCGTTCGCCTAACGCATAACCGGCCTGGATGATGGATTGGATTTCGCTGGAGCCTTCATAAATGATCGCTCCGCGACTGTTGCGCAGATAACGCTCCACATCGTATTCGTCGCTAAAACCGTACGCGCCGTGGATTTGGATAGCCTCGTTAGCCGCCTCGAATGAAGCTTCGGTTGCAAACTTCTTGCAGTACGAAGTCTGCAAGGTGCTGCGCTGGCCCATGTTTTTCATCCAACCGACCTGCAAGTACAGCAGGCGCGCGATCTCATGATCCTGCGCCATTTTTGCGATCTTCTGTTGGATCAACTGGTATTCGGAAATCGGTTGTCCGAAAGCGCTGCGTTCCTTGGCGTATTTCACGCTGGCCTCGAGAGAGGCGCGCACCAGCCCGGTTGCGCCGGCGCCAACGGTGTAACGTCCGCTATCGAAGGCGCTCATCGTGATCTTGAAGCCCTCGCCTTCCTCGCCGATACGGTTCTCCGCCGGGACTTCCACGTCCTGGAAGTTGATCCAGCCGGTCGAGCCCGCCCGCACACCCAGCTTACCATGCAGGTCGCCGCGCGTGACGCCTTTCGAATACAGATCCACCACGAAACATGACAATCGCTGAGAGGGTTTCTTCGCATCCGGATTGGTGACGGCGGTCACCAATGCATAGTCCGCTATCGATGCCAGCGAAATCCACATTTTCTCGCCATTGAGGATGTACGCATCGCCCTGACGTTTGGCCTGCGTGCGCATGGAGGCCACGTCTGAGCCCATGCCGGGTTCCGTGAACGCGCCGCAGCCGATTTTCTCCCCTTTTGCCAACGGGACGAGAAATTCCTGCTTCTGTTCCTCCGTGCCCCACTGCAGGAGGGTCATGCCACACAACCCGACATGGACCGACATGACCACGCGCAGGGTGCTGTCCACTGCTTCGAGTTCCTCGCAGGCCAGGCCGAGGGAGATGTAGTCCATGCCACCCCCGCCGTACTTGACAGGAAAACAAATTCCCAGGATGCCAAGCTCGCCCATGCGATCCAGCACCCAGGGAATGGGTTCTTGCTTGCGATCATATTCCTTGATCACAGGCGCAACTTCCTTCTGGGCGAAGTCGCGCACCATTTTTTGCACCATCAGATGTTCGTTGGAAAGGGAAAAATTCACGTAGAGGCTCCAAAGATGAGGTGCCTGTATTATAACTTAAGATTCAAAAAAACAACCGAACGGTCGGTAGGGCGGCGATCAGTATTTTTCACAATGTCTGATATCAATATTGAACCCCTGGGCAGTCGCGTGTTGATCCGCCCGCTAGAGCAGGAGAGCAAAACAGCTTCTGGCCTGTTGTTGCCGGAAACGGCCAAGGAGAAGCCACAGACCGGTGAGGTTGCAGCGATTGGTGATGATGAAGAAATCAAGCTGAAGGTGGGCGACAAGGTTTTGTTTGCCAAGTACAGCGGCACTGAGTTTAAGTTGGATAATGCCGAATATATTCTGTTTGAAGCTGCGGATGTGCTGGCACGCTTGAAATAAATTTCCCTGTTCCTTCAAGCGAATGTTGAAGGCTAATAATCAATAGCAAAATAGTTAATAAAAAATGCCCGGCTGGATTGTGCGGTATCCGCCGGGCTTATGGGGTATGGGGGTCGGTATCGATCATGGTTTCTCGACGCCCATGTTGCTCAATTCGTCCGCATTGAACTGGGCGAGAAACAATTCCGCCCCAGCCAGAACAATGAGCAAAACTGCGACAATAGCTGTCAGGATGTACATGGCTGCCTCCTTTCTTAATTAGTTTAACGAAATTGGTGCTAAAACGTTGCACTTTTTTGCAAGTCCGAAAGTACTATTCTTTACAGTTTTGCAAATGCAATTGCATGGTTCACATTCTAAAACTTCACGAGTGTTTTTTGGTGTAACCAGTATGTATAAATTTTGTCGTTCTTGTGAAGTGTTTTGGGTCGCTTCTGCGATAACTGTCGTCCTATGGTGTCCTATGGTTGACAAAATGGTTATTTGGGATAAAATACACTCCGCTGGCCGAAGTGGCGGAACTGGCAGACGCGCTACGTTCAGGGCGTAGTGAGCATACGCTCATGAGGGTTCAAATCCCTCCTTCGGCACACGGAAAACCCGCTGAAAGGCGGGTTTTTGTTTTTCTTTGGGCGCTTTCTGCTGTTGTGAAAATAGAGGGTTAGAGTAGAGCAGATGGTATAATTTAGCTATTCAAAAGTCAACCTTTCATCTATTAAGTAGGCGCGAAGTCGTAGCGAAATAGTCTTCGTGTCTTTTTATGCTATTTAGCACATTTCACTCTCAGAAGCAGGAAACTTATGGAAATCGGTAGTATTCAACAAGTAGACATTGATGCTCAAATGCGCGAGGCCTATCTTGATTACGCTATGAGCGTGATCGTTGCACGCGCCTTACCTGATGCTCGGGACGGTCTCAAACCGGTTCATCGCAGGATTTTATATGCGATGTCAGATCTGGGATTACGCTCGAATACATCTTACAAGAAATCGGCTCGTATCGTTGGAGAAGTATTGGGCAAATACCATCCACACGGTGACTCGGCAGTTTATGAAAGTATGGCGCGCATGGCGCAAGACTTTTCCATGCGCTATATGCTTGTAGATGGACAGGGCAACTTCGGCTCCATTGATGGGGATTCGCCCGCAGCGATGCGTTATACCGAAGCGCGCATGCACAGGATGGCCGAGGAGATGTTGGCCGATATTGAAAAAGACACAGTTGACTTTGCTCCCAACTTTGATGACTCGCTTGAAGAACCAACTGTTTTGCCTTCTCGCCTTCCAAATCTGCTTTTGAATGGCTCATCAGGTATTGCTGTCGGTATGGCGACCAATATTCCGTCACATAACCTGCGTGAAGTGGTTGCAGCGCTTAATTATTTGATTGATAACTACGACAAGCTCGATGAGATCCCTCTGGAAGAGTTGATGAACCGTATCCCTGGTCCGGATTTTCCAACTGGCGGTATCATCGTCGGGCGCGAGGGGATTGAGTCCGCTTATTCGACCGGTAAGGGACGCATCGTTGTGCGTGGACTGGCGCACATTGAAGAGGGAAAAGCCAATCGTTATCAGATCGTGATTACTGAAATCCCGTATCAAGTTTAACAAGACCACACTGATCGAACGAATTGCGGAGTTGGTCCGGGAAAATAAAATTGACATGATCTCTGACCTGCGTGACGAATCCGATCAGCGTGGTATGAGCATTGTCATTGAACTCAAACGCGGCGCACAACCGAAAAAGGTATTGAACCAGCTTTATAAGTTCACGACGTTGCAATCTACATTTGGTGTACAGATGCTGGCGCTGGTCAACGGTGAACCACGTCTGTTGCCTCTCAAACGATCGTTGCAGATTTTCCTCGAGCATCGCCAGACCGTTATCGTGCGGCGTTCAAATTATGATTTAGCAAAAGCGCGTGCTCGCATCCATATCCTGGATGGTTTGTTGATTGCGCTTGGAAAACATCGATGCAGTCATTCAGACTATTAAGGAATTCCCCGATGTGAACCAGGCCAAGGAGCGCCTGATGGAGCGCTTCGAACTTTCAGAGCTTCAGGCGCAGGCTATTCTGGATATGCAGCTACGCCGGTTGGCAGCGCTGGAACGTTTGAAAATTGAAGAGGAGCACAAGCAAATCAAGACGCAGATCGATTTCCTCGAAGATTTGTTAGCACATCCGAAAAAAATCCTGGCGCTTATTCAGACTGATCTGACAGAATTGGCTGAGAAATATGGCGACGATCGCCGCACACATATTGCTGTTGATGCTACCGAAGAACTACGCATCGAAGATATGGTACAGGATGAAGCTGTCCTCATTAGTCTGACAGAGCGTGGTTATATCAAGCGTGTGGCTTCAACGGCGTTCAAGTCTCAATCTATTGGCGGGGTTGGCGTGAAAGGACACGCCACCAAGGAAGAAGACGAAGTGCTTTCGCTTACCCCGGCGCGCACGCTGGATACCATGTTGTTCTTCTCAGACCGCGGGAAGGTTTATTCAGAGAGGGTTTACCAGATTCCCGATGCAGACCGAACGGGCAAGGGCATCCCGCTGGTCAATGTGCTGGCTTTGGGTGCAGGGGAACACGTTACAGCCTCGATTGCCGTTACAGAATTCAGTGCCCACGGTTATTGCACTATGATGACTGCCAAAGGCAAAATCAAACGTGTGAACCTGGAAGAGTTCGCTTCGGTACGGCCCTCAGGCCTGATCGCCATGACTCTAGCGGATGACGATGAATTGGGCTGGGCCCGCCTGACCTCCGGCAACGACGAGATCATCATCGTCACCGAAATGGGACAAGCCCTGCGCTTCAGCGAAAAACTGGTCCGATCCATGGGACGAACAGCGGCAGGAGTTAATGGTATCCGTCTGGCGAAAGGCGACCAGGTGACTTCGATGACCAAGGTGCATCCGGAAGGTTCCTTGCTGATCGTCACAACCAATGGCTTTGGCAAGCAAACTCCTTTAAAAGAATACTCAGCCAAAGGTCGCGCCACAGGAGGTATCTCGACGATTGACAAGAAAGCGATTTCAATTGTTGGCAAGATTACAGCTGCGCGTGTGGTTCAGCAAGCTGACCATCTAACCTTGATCTCGGCTAATGGCGTGGCTATTCGTTTGAAGGTCAAAGATGTGAAAGTTTCGGGCCGCTCGACGCGTGGCGTGCGCCTGATGCGCCTGCATGATGGCGATTATGTTGCATCTGTGGCTCGCATCGCTGCTGAAGATTTGAAGCGAGCAGGTGCAAAAGTTGATGAAAATGGAGTTGAAAAGGAAGAAGGGCAACAGAAGATGCTGTAATAAAAAAAGGACAAGCTTGCTTATCCTTGTGATGAAAAATAAAATGGGCGACTGCTTGGTCGCTCATTTTCGTTACATCAAGCCGATTTTTCCTGTAAGCAGCAAGCACATTGCTCCCAGAGTGCAAACAGCGATCATCAGCATCACGGCGATGATAAGGCGCTGTACTGGGGTCATCCCTAGAAGCTTGCCGCCTTTCTTGCGTTTGGGAGCAACAGCAGCATTTGCTTCTTCATCCGGAGGTTGGGTATCTTCCTCGTAAAAAGAGGACGAAGCATCATCACGCAGGTTATCGAACATGTCCAAAGTATATCACGCCAACGGGCGCAAGTGTACTTCCCCGAATTGTACTGTTACGGATTTGCCATGCTTATCGCGTAGACGTAAACTACCGTCCGTCTCCAATCCGAGCAATTCACCCATGACTGGTTTCTCGCTTCCTCCCTGGACCTGAACCTGTTGGCCGCGAAACGCAAGACTCCCTTCCCAGGATTTAAGAAACGCATCTGTTCCCAATTTGGGACGCCAATCCAGCACTCTTGCGAGGACATCTCTCAGCACTTCAGTCCGTTCTATAGGATGCCCCAGTTCAGTTTCGATGCTGGTTGCCGGGAAAAGCAGTTGCTCAGCGGGCGGAACGGACATGTTGAGTACGTTCACACCCATCCCAAGGATTAGAGCGTCCAGGTCTTCACCCATCCAGGTCGTTTCAACCAGGATACCGGCTACCTTACGACCGGTAAGTAGCACGTCATTCGGCCACTTGATTTGCGGGACAAGTCCCAGCTTGAGCAGAGATTCGGCCAGGGATAGCGCAAGCAAGCCTGTCGTTCGGGTGGGATGCGCGCGTTCGATCGTCGTGGGGCGCAGGATCAGGCTCATCGCCAGCGCAGAGCGAGGCGGCGTGAACCATTTCCGATTCATTCGCCCTCGTCCGTTGGTTTGTTCGTCCGCGAGGATCAGGGAAAAGTCTGGCGCGCCCTGTGAGGCCCAGGCCAGCGCTTCATCGTTTGTGGAGCCGAGCGTGTCATAATAACGAAAGGCGCTGAGGGGAAGGGCTGAAAGGTATTGTTCGAGTTGTGTTTCGCTCATAGGAATCAAAAAACCTGACAGGTTGGAATAACCTGCCAGGTTTGTATTTACGGGAGAACGAACCAGGGATTGATGAACCCGCCGCTCTCGCCGGACTTCGAAATGCAGGTGGGCGCCTGTGGAATTACCAGTGCTACCTGCCGAGCCAATCCATTGACCGGCATACACACTCTGACACACGCCCACACCAATCACGCTCAAGTGGGCATACAAAGTGGAGTAGCCATTGCCATGGTCGATCTGGATGACGTTGCCATAACCGTAGTTGTCGCCACCCTGTGCCATGGTCACTACTCCTGCATCAGCCGCGTAAACTGGCGCACCTTCGCCGGCAGCAATATCGATACCCAAGTGACCAGACCAGTAGTCGTTGCCAGACAGGAAGTGATTGTCAGCCGGCCATACAAATGCACCGCTTCCAACCGCGCCACCTGGGCAAGAGCTGGAGCTGGTGTTAGAAGTACCGGAACTACCCGTAGCAATTGTCGGGATGAGCCATTGCACAAAATCACGCTGGCCGCCAGGCACCATGACCCATGAGCCAGGTTCGACGGTTGGGTTAGTCAAATCGATGTCATTGCCGGGCCAACCGATGATGTCATCAACATTGGCTTTGAACTCGTTGGCAACGGAATCGAGTGTATCACCGTCTTTCCACTGGTAATAGATACCATTCGTCGGCGGCACGTTAAGGACAATACCGGGCTTCAAGTTGTGTGGGTTATCTTGCAGTGTCGTCGTAATTGGCCCATAGCAGAGTTTCAGGTGTGATGTCGTATTTTTGTGCAATGGCAAAGACGGAATCACCTCGCGCTACCGTATATTTATCAACAGAATAACGCGGTCGTTCGGGCATGTCGGTTTTGAGTTGGATGTTACGGGTGATAGATTCAAAGCCGCTTCCGCTACTATTCTCAGAACCGGAAACTGGCAATGCCACTTCCGGCGGCTTCTTTTCTGGTTGGGCGGTGGGCTCGGGCACAAGCGCGGCTGCGGAAGTAGTTCCCTGGTACCAGAATCCACCGCCTACGATCCCGGCAACGATCAGAATCGTTACGAACCAACTAATAACATTAAAGCGGTTACGTTTTAAGTACTCTAAAGCTTTCATATATCTTGTGTTAGATTCTCCAAAAATTCAATATTATCTTTGGCTCTTTCGAGACGCGTGATGATGGCTTCAGTTGCCACGGCAGAGTCCATACCCGCCCCCTGCGGTTGTGGGGAAATCATCTGACTATACATGCGGCGCATCAGCCAGACACGTTGAAGCAGATCAGGACCGAGTAATACTTCCTCACGGCGCGTGGAGGAGCGTTCGATATCCACAGCCGGGAAGATGCGGCGTTCTTGCAAGCGGCGGCTGAGATGTAGTTCCATGTTACCGGTACCTTTGAATTCTTCGTAGACGACATCATCCAGACGGGAGCCAGTATCTACCAAACAAGTAGCGATGATAGTCAGTGATCCGCCTTCTTCGATATTACGCGCTGCGCCGAAAAAGCGTTTGGGCGGATAGAGTGCTGATGGATCCATACCACCCGAAAGTGTACGCCCGGAAGGGTTGACAACCAGATTATAGGCGCGCGCTAAACGGGTAATCGAGTCCATTAAGATTACCACGTCACGCCCGATCTCCACCAATCTCTTAGCTCTGTCTAATGCAATTTCAGCGGTGCGTACGTGGGCGGTAACCGGCTCATCGAATGTAGATGCAATTACTTCGGCATCCACAGAGCGATCCATGTCGGTCACTTCTTCGGGACGTTCACCGATTAATGCAACCATCAAATGAATGTCGGAATATTGTTTTGAAATTGCGTTTGCGATTTGTTTGAGAATTGTGGTTTTACCCGCCTTGGGAGGAGAAACGATCAGGCCGCGCTGGCCTCGTCCTATTGGGGCGATCAGGTTGATGAGACGAGGTGCATAAGGTTCGCGGGATGCTTCCAAGTCAAAGCGTTCATCGGGAAATATCGGGGTCAGGTTTTCAAAGAACGGTCTACGGGAAGCCTCCTCCGGGTCCAGGCCATTGACCGTTTCGACTTTTAACAGGCCATAATGGCGTTCTGATTCGCGCGGAGGGCGCACGTTCCCGATGACCAAATCTCCCGAGCGCAGGCTATGGCGTCTCAACTGTGCTTGGGAAACGTATACATCCTGATCACTGATGCGATAATTGGCTGATCTCAGGAAGCCAATCCCTTCCCCCATAATTTCAAGGATGCCGCCACGCAACTCAACACCTTCTTTTTCAGCTTCTGCCTGGCGTATTTGGATGGCTAAGGCTTCTTTCTTTAGACGATTGGCGTTTTTAATACCAAAATCTTTGGCCATAGCGCGCAGCTTGACCAGGGGTTCGTTTTCAAGTTCGAGTATCTTCATGTCCTCTTCTCAATGTTGATAAATAATGGTGGGTAGAAAAACAGAAACAAACCAGCACCCCCATATGTGGGCTGGTGATTCACATCATAAATTTGGAGAAATTGGGTTTTTATTCAAATTTACTTACGCACAACCCGGTTAGGCAAAATGGCTAAACGCGGATCGGGCACTCAAAAGGAAGTTGTAAAGACGCGGGGAACGTAGAATTATTATAGCACGTTCGTTCGGGGTGCGCAAGCGATTTTTCAGAAATATTATTTCAAGAATCCCTTGTTGCACATTGTTTTTGTTTATGCTACACTTCAATTCGAGGGATCATTGTTATGAGTAATATTGTAAACTATCTCAAACAAAGCGATATTTTTTATCAATTTACTCCCACACAACTTGAGATGGTTGCCAATTTGTGTCAAGAAGTTGTCTTTCAAGCCGGGGAAACTATTTTTAAGGAAAATAGCGGCAGCAAAGAACTTTATGTTATTGCTCAGGGGGAAGTGGAAATTTCAATTAACCCATCTACAGTAGGCTCTTCTTCAAAGAACAAACATACAGACTTAGTGATTGCTACATTACATCGTGGACAATCATTTGGGGAAGTGGCGCTCGTAGACGAAGGACTCCGTTCTGCATCGGCGTGTGTTGCGCAAAAAGAAACACGTTTGCTTGTCATTTCGCGGGATAAGTTGATTATGCTTTGTGAAACGTACCCTCAATTGGGCTATCGACTTATGTATAATCTTGCAGCGGATCTTGCTATGAAAATCCGCAATACTGACCTGCGCATCCGTGAACAGCTACTCTACAAGTCCCAAGATGATAAAAAATAAGTAAATATTTTTTGTGTTTGACCGGACTCTTGACCAAGCGCTCTCAATATTGAGCATTAGTTTGGTATACTTTCGTACCAATAATAGACTTTAAGTGTTTTTTGAATTGAGTGAGAGATGAATGGGATCTCTCCAGATAAATAGTTTTGTAGAGGAGGTGGTGCTGACACAGGAAGCTTTGTCTGCTAATTGTGCATAGCCCGTAAAGGGTATCTTAGTTTCTCATTCTTTCGGAGGAGGAAGAAATGTCCAAACGTTTGTTTGCTTTGCTTGCAGCGTTAATTGTTGCCAGCATCCTGCTTACAGCTTGTGGCGGCGGCCCCAAGTTTGAATGCACCGACGCGATTGGCTGTGTAGATGTTGCACCCGGTGATCCAATCCATATCGCTTACATGTTGACCATCTCTGGCGCAACCGCCTACCTGGGTGAAGATTCCAAAGGTGCGGTCGAAATTGCTGTTGATGACCGTGGCGGCAAGCTGCTTGACCACGACATCTCGCTGACTGGCGAAGATTCCGGTTGTAGCGCTGAAGGTGGCCAGACCGCGGCCACTAAGATTGCTGCCGATCCCACTGTTATTGGTGTGATTGGCACCAACTGCTCCAGCGCTGCCACCGCGGCTATGCCGACCATTAGTAACGCTGGTCTTGTTATGCTTTCGCCGTCCAACACTGCCCCGGCTCTGACTCTTGAAGGTGAGACCTGGCAGCCTGGTTACTATCGTATCTGCCACACCGACCTGTTCCAGGGTTCGGTGGCGGCTGAGTATGCGTACAATGAACTGGGCGCTCGCACTGCTGCGACCATCCATGATGGTAGCCCTTATGCCGATCAGCTCCAACAAGTGTTCGCGGGCCGCTTCAAGGAATTGGGCGGCACGGTCACCTTCCAGGGCGCTGTCAATGTTGGTGATACTGACATGCGCGCTGTTTTGACCAGTGTAGCGGCTGATTCCCCTGATGTACTGTACTTCCCGATCTTCGAGCCTGAAGGCGATTTCATTGTCGCTCAATCTTCGGAGATTGCTGGTCTGGAGAACACCACTCTGATGGGTGCGGACGGTTTGCTGTCTGACTCGTTCCCCGAAAATGCTGGCCCGAATGTGGTTGGCATGTACCTTTCTGGCCCGTATGTGAGCTGGCGCTGCTTATGATGAATTCCTGGCCAAGTGGAAGACCAAATTCGGTGGCGTACCCCCGAGTGGCTTCCATGCTTTTGCTTATGATGGCACCAACATCCTGTTTGATTCGATCGAGAAGGTGGCTGTTGTCGATAGCGATGGCACTGTCCATATTGGCCGCCAGGCGTCTGCGCGATGCGATCACTGGCATAACCGATTACAACGGCCTGACCGGCAAGTTCAATTGCAGTGATAATGACTTTAGTTCCTTTGGCATCACCAATAAAAGCCATGGCGACTGCGGTACCGGCTCAGGCTTTGGGTATCTTCCATATCACCCAGGCCGAACTGGATGGCAATTGGCCGCCACCAGTAGTCTATACTCCTGGCAACTAGTCATCACAAGATACCTTAGTGAGTCAGAGGGCTCCCCTCTGACTCACTGTGATACTATGCGTGAGCACTTCCAGATAAACATGCAATATACACTTTTTGCAATTCTTTTTGTGCTCTACATCACAGGGATGGAATTATTGTTTTGCCAAAAGCCAAATTTGGCGCGAAAATTTCAGGTTAGGCCTGAAATAATGATCATACCCCGTTGGGAGCTTCTACATGCTTAAACAATATTTTGAACGATTCTCGTGGGTTAACTTTTTCCTGAAATTATTTCAGGTTGCTGCCTTTATAGCTATCGCCATAGGTATTTACAATTCAGTCATCGCTGCTCGCTACACATCCGGTCAATGGGTAACCTTGATTTTTGCTGGCTTGGCACAGGGTAGTATTTACGCTCTCATTGCTCTGGGTTATACACTGGTTTATGGCATCTTATTGATGATCAATTTCGCCCACGGTGACGTTTATATGGCGGGCGCCTTCACTGCTGTATTCGTGGCTGACAGTTTTGCTGCATCGGGATTTCTGGCAAGCCACCCAGTATGGGCAATCCTTATTCTCATCCTGATATCTACAACTATCTCGATGGTGCTCAATGTTGTGGTTGAACGCGTTGCATACCGTCCATTACGCGGAGCGCCTCGTCTGGTGCCTTTGATCACGGCCATTGGCGCCTCCTTCACGATTGAATACTCGTTTCGAGGTCTGTATGGCGCAGAATTTCGTGCTTATCCGACTGTCCCGGCCTTGGAAGGTGTGGTCAATCTTGGTGGCTACGAAATTCCGGTCGTTCAAATCGTGGTGTTGATCGCGGCAGTGATCCTGATGGCTGGATTATATTTCTTCGTAGAACGTACGAAAATTGGCAAGGCGATGCGTGCCGTATCTGAGGATAAAGAAGTTGCCCGATTGATGGGCATTGATGTCGATAAAACCATCACGATCACCTTTGCCGTTGGTGGAGCATTGGCGGGTGCCGCGGGCATCTTCAATGGTCTCTTCCGGCCCCAAGGTGTTTTCTTCTTTATGGGCTTCATCCCGGGGATTAAGGCTTTCACCGCAGCCGTCCTCGGTGGTATCGGAAACATTCCCGGTGCCATGGTAGGTGGCATCTTCCTGGGTGTTTTTGAAGCAGTAGGTCCCAACCTGATTTTGGAAGGATTGGGTATTCCGGCTGTAAACCAATTGCGAGACGCCTTCGCGTTTACATTGCTTGTTATCATTCTGATCTTCCGTCCACAAGGTATCTTTGGTGAGCGGTTGACGGAAAAGAAAGCCTGAAAGGTGCAGTGATGTTCAAAACTCTACAACAAAACTCCCGCACCATTCTTCAATATGGAATTCTTGGCAGTATCGTGGCTTTTTATGTAGCTGCCATTGGGGTCGTGGAAACTTTTTCGCAACGGAATCTGGTGGGTACGTTCCTCTCCCTCGGGCATGTGTTTCTGGTCATGGGGGCAGTTGGCGCTGGAACATTGTCAGCCAGGACGTTGAAAAAAGAAAATGCAGACAATCGGGAGTCTGCCGTTGGTGGAGCCATCGCAGGGATGATCTCGAGTGTTTTCCTGATCCTTTTGACGGTAATTATCCAGGTATTTGTTGTTCAGGTTGGTGATGCAGCAGCCGTATTTAAGTTGCGCGATATGTTTGTCAATTTCTCTCCGGTCTTGCTTGATTTTCTGACATTTGGACAAGGACTGGTGCTTGGAAACATTATTCTCATCCTTTTCAGCGGTTTTATGGGTTTAGTTGGTGCCTCTTTCGTGCTCTTACCTGAAAAATGGAGACATGGCTGGATCAACGGTTTACTTTGGGTACTGGGCTTAGGCTTGTTTTCCGAGAATGTTGCTCAAATTGTTATCCAAATTCTGGGGGGTAGCTTCAATAAAGTCCTGTTCTCGAATAAGGCGCTCAATCCTGGTGTGGCAGTGGTTATTTTTATTCTTACTTTTGCATTTGGATATTTCAGGGTCAACAAAGTGACACGTGCCAGGTGGAACCAGATGCCTGAAAGTCGCCAAAAGCGAGGCAGAGTTGGCCTGATCGTTCTGGGAATTATTTTGCTGATTGCTCTACCATGGTTAGTGGGCCTCTTTCTGAGCCAAGCGCTCTTCATGATCGGCTTATTTGTCCTGATGGGGCTTGGTTTGAACATAGTAGTCGGTTATGCTGGGTTGCTCGATCTGGGATACGTTGCCTTTTTCGCCTTCGGCGCTTATACCATGGGCGTACTTACGTCTACTGGACCACTTGGCCGGAGTGACCTGAACTTTTGGCTGGCAATCCCCTTTGCCGTGCTGGCCGGGGTTCTTTGGGGTGTGCTGCTTGGCTTCCCGGTATTACGCATGCGTGGTGACTACCTGGCTATCGTTACACTTGGGTTTGGCGAGATCATACGCATTTTAGCGCTTTCGAACTGGTTGGCCCCGCTCGAAGGCGGTGCACAAGGTGTTCTGCACATCCCTCAACCTCAGATATTTGGCTTTTTATTTGACAGCCCGCAATCGATGTATTATCTGGTTGTTTTGGGAGCAGGCCTAGCTGCGTTCGTGACGATCCGCCTCCGAAATTCGCGCCTGGGGCGGCAATGGATGGCCATGCGCGAAGATGAGGATGTCGCAGAGGCCATGGGTATCAACCTGGTACAAACCAAACTCCTTGCCTTTGGCATTGGCGCAGCGTTCTCAGCTCTGGCGGGTGCTATCTTTGCTGCCCGCCTAGGAAATATCTTTCCTCACAGTTTCAACCTTTTGATATCTATCAATGCACTCTCGTTGATCATCGTTGGCGGCATAGGAAGCATTCCGGGGGTTATCGTTGGCGCTTTAATCCTGGTTGGTCTGCCTGAAATGTTACGCGAGTTTGCGGAATATCGCTTGTTGATGTACGGTATTCTTTTAATCGTAATGATGTTAGTCAAACCGGAAGGCTTCTGGCCAGAAGCCAGGCTCAAGCAAGAATTACTAGCTGGCAAAGAAAAAACTGCCGGATCAGAAAGTTAGGAGAACGGCATGAGCGCAATACTTACAGCCAATCAGGTAACCAAACGCTTTGGCGGTCTTATTGCCGTCAATGATTTCAACTTGAGCATTGAAGAGAAATCGATCTCGAGCGTGATCGGTCCTAATGGAGCAGGGAAAACTACGTTCTTTAATTGCATTACTGGCTTTTATGTTCCTGAGGAAGGTGAGATTGTATTTGATGGCCATAGGATTCAAGGATTGTCCACAGATCGCATCACTTATTTCGGTATTTCTCGCACCTACCAAAATATTCGGCTCTTTTCTAACATGACCGCCATAGAGAATATTTTGGTTGGCCAACACCCGCACTTAAAAACACTCTGGATCGAGGCCTTGTTCAAAAGTCCGCGTTTTCTCAAGGAGGAGAAAGATGCACTTGACGAGGCTATCCGTCTGTTGAGTTTTGTCGGCTTGGCTGGGATGGGAGATGACCTCGCTCACAACTTACCTTATGGCGCCCAACGACGCCTGGAGATTGCGCGCGCCTTGGCTAGCAAGCCCAAGTTGCTCCTGCTTGATGAACCAACCGCGGGGATGAATCCCAATGAATCGGCTGAAATGATGCACTTTATCCAGCGTTTGCGAGATGAACTGAGTATCACTATCCTGCTCATTGAGCATGATATGCGTGTTGTTATGGGCATCAGTGAGCAAATTTCCGTGATGGACTTTGGCCAGAAGATTGCAGAAGGAAACCCAAAAGAAATTCAGCATAATCCGAGGGTGATCGAGGCCTACCTTGGGCGCGGCGCTGCTGCTGGCTTGGAACTTGAACGCAAAAACGCACAGGCCTAAAACAGGGAGCTTATACAATGGCAATATTGGAAATCGATAGCATTCACACCTACTACGGCAATATTCACGCCCTGAAAGGCATTTCCCTGAAGGTTGAAAAAGGCGAAATCGTTACCCTGATTGGTGCGAATGGCGCCGGAAAAACAACCACGTTGCGCACTATCAGTGGCCTGCTGCATCCGCGTGAAGGAAGTGTCATCTTTGATGGAGAAGATATCACTCATGCCCCTGCGCATGGTTTGGTTTACAAAGGCATTGCAATGGTTCCCGAAGGACGCGGTATTTTCTCGAAGATGTCAGTGCTTGAGAATCTGGAGATGGGCGCATACAGCCGCAACGATAAAGTTGGCATTCAAAAAGATCTGGAATGGGTCTTTGAGCTCCTGCCCAGACTAAAAGAACGTCAAAAGCAGGTTGCAGGTACCCTTTCCGGCGGCGAGCAGCAAATGCTGGCAACTGCACGGGCCCTGATGACAAAGCCGCATGTCCTTCTCATGGACGAGCCCTCTATGGGTCTTGCGCCGGTCCTGGTGGAGGCTATCTTCGATACAATCGAAAAGGTAAATAAAGAAGGCACAACGATCCTATTAGTGGAACAGAATGCGACCATGGCGCTCTCCATTGCTCATCGCGGTTATGTACTCCAGACGGGTCAAATTGTTTTGAGTGATACCGCTGCCAACTTGCAGAAGAACGAGATGGTGCAAAAGGCATATCTGGGTATCGAATAGCTATAAAACGCCAAAATCGAAGCGCAGAGGTACAATTATGACCTCTGCGCTTTTGTATACCTTTTCGGGTTGAAATGGAGATGTAACGATGCTGATTTTGACAGCTGCTCAAGTACAAAAAGCATTACCGATGAAAGAAGCTATCGAAGCGATGAAATATGCCTACGCCTCTCTCTCGGACGGGAAGGCTGAAGTGCCGCTTCGGACGCGACTCAGCGTGCCGCCGCAGGATGCTGTCAGTTTGTTCATGCCGGCTTATGTTCAAACTGAAAGTGGTGATGCTTTGGCCGTCAAAGTTGTTTCCCTGTTCCCGAGGAACCCGGAGCGGGAGCGTAGCCTGGCCTTTATTCAAGCAGCTGTGCTTGTTCTCGATGCAGAAACAGGCCGCACGACGGCTCTGCTTGAAGGTAGCTCATTGACCGCTATCCGCACGGGCGCAGGCAGCGGCGCAGCCATTGACTTGTTGGCACGCTCCAACAGCAAGGTAGTGGCGGTATTTGGCGCGGGGGCACAGGGCCGCACACAACTGGAAGCAGCTTGCAGCGTGAGAAAGATCGAGAAAGCCTGGGTATTCGATACGTCTATTGAACGGGCACAGGCCTTTGTCGAAGAAATGGCCGGGAATGGGCCCATCCCCAAGGACTTGTGTGTAGCAAGCAGCTCTGAGCAGGCTGTCTCTGAAGCAGACATTATTTGCACAGCAACCACTTCTACTACGCCAGTGTTCGCAGATGCCGATGTGAAGCCTGGAACGCATATCAGTGCGATTGGCTCGTATACACCGGAGATGCAGGAAGTGCCAGCCGAGACGGTTGCCCGCGCGTTGGTGGTGGTGGACTCGCGCTCAGCCACGCTGGCCGAGACGGGTGATTTGTTGCGGCCGATGCAGGCGGGCTTGTTTGGGGAGGAACATATATATGGAGAATTGGGCGAGATAGTGCTGGGACGAAAAACGGGCCGGAAATCGCCCGATCAGATCACGTATTTCAAGTCGGTTGGCGTAGCCGTCCAGGATGCGATGGCCGCGCAACTGGCCTTGAAAAATGCCTGGGAACAGGGCCTGGGTGTGGAAGTGAATTTCTAATTTTCGACGGAGATCAACGTCTGGCTCTCGCTAGAAAGCCTGCCTATATTGGCGCGTTTCAAACAAGGACGCCTTATTCAAGAGTACAATGTTGTTTGATGTCGTTGCGAGCAGCGTATGGTGTGACGAAACAATCTCCTCGTTGGCGGAGGGACTGCTTCGTTGGGTTTTCCCAGCCCAAAAAACACGAGCGTGTTAACCCTCCTCGCGGTAACCTAAACGAGCTTACTAAACACTGAACCATGCCTTCTGCTGAAATTATCACTATCGGTACCGAGATCTTACTCGGCGAAATCGTCGATACCAACACCCGCTATATCGCGCGTTTGTTGCGCGGCTTGGGTGTGGATTTGTATCGCACCATCACCATCGGTGATAACGTCGAGCGTATTGCCGAAGCCATCCGCAATTCAATGGCACACGCTGATATCATCATCACAACCGGCGGACTTGGCCCGACTGTGGATGATCCCACCCGCGAGGCGGTTGCGCGCGCTTTCAATGTCGAGACCGAATTTCGTCAGGAACTCTGGGAACAGATCCTGGAGATCGTCACACGTTATGGCCGCGAGGCCAGTGAGAACCAAAAGCGCCAGGCCTATGTGCCCAAAGGTGCCATTGCCATAAAAAACAACGTTGGTACTGCGCCTTGCTTTATCATGGAAAATTCCCCTCTCCCCCAGGGAGAGGGGACAGGGCGTCGTGTTGAGCCTGTCGAAACAGTGAGGGGAGCTGCTGTGATTTCTCTCCCTGGTGTTCCCAAAGAGATGGAACACATCCTGCACGAATTTGTCATCCCTTATTTACAAAGCCACTACAATCTGGATCAGGTTATCAAAGTCCGCCTACTGCATACCGCAGGTGCTGGCGAATCCGACATCGACGAAAAGATTGGCGCATTTGAGACCCTCGCAAATCCTACCGTTGGTCTGGCTGCGCATTCCGGTATCGTAGACATTCGTATTGCGGCCAAGGCGGAAACCGAAGCCGAAGCTGATCGCATGATTGCAGACGTCGAGAATCAGATGCGGGAACGACTGGGCCCGGTTGTGTTTGGAGTGGACGAAGATACGCTGGAAGGAGTGGCGCTGGAAGCCGCTTCAGGCCGGACCTGGAACCTGGTCGCCGTTGAATCAGGCTTGGGCGGGGCCCTGACGCGTCGACTTGCCAATGTCGGGGCGAGGAATTTGCTGGCGGTCGAGTTCGGCTGAACTCAAGCCGGGAGAACTGTCCGTGTTCTTGCAATCAGTCCGGGAAAAAAACAACGCCCTCGCCGCGCTTGGGATTGCGGCTTTCCCCGAAACCCGCTCGGTTGAGTTGGTGCTCATCACGCCCGAAAGAACCCAAACACGTCAGCGCACTTTTGGAGGCCATCCGGGATTGTTGCCGCGTTGGGCGGTCAACCTAGGACTGAACTGGTTGCGGCTCGCAGCGCAGGACGAGGACTGACATGAAAGGCAGGCGCTCCGGCAAGGCTACCTGGCTGGTGACAGCTATTTGGGGGCTGAATGCGGTCGGGCTGGTCGGCGTATTAGCAGGAGTGATGCTTTTCCAAAATCGACCAAAGCCGGTTTCAAAGCCAGAGATGTTGGAACTCGCCATTGAGGGAACGCCCTCTCCCACGCTTTTGCCGGGAATTCACTACCTGCCATCTGTCACACCCAATCCATTGACTACGCCCATCGAGGCTTACAACACTCCCACGCCTTTTGCACTGCCCCAGGGACCGCGACCGATCATCATCGGTTATTCTGTTTCCGGGCGGCCGCTGGAAGTCTATAAATTTGGGCAGGGCGAGCAGCAGGTGATGATCGCGGCAGGCATTCACGGGGGCTATGAGTGGAATACGATTGCACTGGCCGATGAATTGATCATTTACGTTAACGAGCACCCCGACATTATTCCCAGCGATGTGACCTTATTTATCCTGCGCAACATCAACCCGGATGGCGACGCGCGTGCGCATTCAATCGATGGCCGTGTCAACGATCATGGTGTGGACTTGAACCGCAACTTTCCGGAAAACTGGCAGGCTGAATGGGACCGCGACGGCTGTTGGGATTATGCCCCGACAACGGGTGGTTCTGGCCCTGGTTCGGAGCCGGAGACGCGTGCGGTCATGAACTTCCTGTCCTCTCGGCATGTACAGGCGTTGATCAGCTATCATAGCGCGGCGCTGGGCGTTTTTCCCGGCGGTGAACCCTGGGAAGCAGAGTCTATCAGCCTGGCCAAAGCGCTCTCCAAAGTGACAAAATATCCCTATCCACCCATTGATACTGGCTGTTACTACACCGGCACGCTGGCAGATTACGCTGTTTCGGTTGGTGCGGCGGCAGTAGATATGGAATTACGCAACCACCGCGATACGGATTTTTCGCAGAATTTGAAGGCCTTGAAGATATTACTGAACTGGAAATAGTATTTTGTCTACCGTTTTCAATGGGAAAATTCCAAGCGAAAGCAGTAATTAACCACTGAGACACGGAGTTACGGAGATTTTGAAAAGGTACACTCTGGAACTGGAACCAAATTGGTAGAGCAATTCTGTGTCTCCGTGGTAAAAATCTCGCTATCAACAGAGCTAGTATTTTTCTAACCGCCAAAATGCGAGAACGCCAAGGTTATCTTAAATCGCCAAGAGAATCTTGGCAGCTTGAGAAAATCTTAGCGTCCTTTGCGCTCAGACGGTTTTACATCACAACCCCAACAAAATCCTGGCAATCGAAAAATAGATGAACAACCCGGTCGCATCGACCAGCGTGCTCATCACCGGGCCGGACACAATCGGCGGGTCGATGCCAACTCTTGCTGCCAGCAGCGGTAAAACTGCGCCCAACACATTGGCCCAGACAACGATGACGAAGATCGTCAGGGAGACCGTTTCGGCCAGCGGAATGGTTGTGCCCCAGGTCAACGCGCGGATAAAAGCAATCACAGACATCGCCAGCCCGAGCAAAAGGCCGGTGCGTAGCTCGTGCCAGAGCGCATGAAGAGCGTCTTTTAGGGTAACATCGCCTACTGCCAGAGCACGGATAATGGTGCTGGTGGTCTGTGATCCGGCATTCCCACCTGTGCCGATTAATAGCGGCACGAAAAAGGACAGCGCCACCACAACTTGTAACTCATCTTGGAAATGCCGCAGGACGGTACCGGTCAGCATTTCAGTGATAAAGAGCAGCATCAGCCAGCCGACGCGCTTCTTTGCAATCTGGAACACGCCTGTTTCCAGGTAAGGCTGGTCCAGGGGCTGTGCGCCGCCCATGCGCTGAATGTCTTCCGTAGCTTCATCTTCCAACACATCTACCACATCATCGATGGTGATGATGCCCAGCAATACGTTGTTGTTGTCCACCACCGGGAGCGCCAGCAAATCATAGTGGGACAGGATGCGCGCACATTCTTCCTGGTCAGTGCCTGCCTTCACGGAAATTACGTTTGGGTCCATCAGGTCCCGTATAGGCGTATCCAGCGAAGCGACGATCAATTGACGCAGTCCCACCACGCCGCACAACTTCTTGGATTGATCAACTACGAACAGATAATAAAAAGCCTCCGCATCTGGTTTCCACTTACGTATGGCATCGAGCGCCTCCCGAACGGTCGTGCGTGGACGCAAGGCCAGGAACTCGGATGTCATCAGGCCCCCGGCGCTGTCATCCGGATGGATCAACAGTGGGCGGACTTCATCCGGCTCTACCAATTTTTCCAGCACTGCCTTGGCCTGGAGTGGCGACATATCGCCCAGCAGATCGGCAGCTTCGTCCGGTTCCATCTCGTCCATGATACGAGCGACCGTAGCGGTTGGCATGTTCGCAACCAGCCTGGCTGCGTTTTGCTCATCCAACTCTTCCAGGATATCCGCTGAATTGGATGGATTCAGGCGCGGTAAGAGCGCTGTCTGCTCGTGCTCTTCCAGTTCCGAAAACACCTCCGCCTGGTCCGGTGAGCGTAGGGATTCGATCAGCGCAATGGCTTCATCCAGCTTGTCGTGTTCCAACGACAACTGGAGCTTGTTCAAAACATCTTCGAGATTAAAAATCATGGAGCACCTCCAATGTTGTATTCCCCCGGGAGGTGTAAGCTACGCCTGTCCGAGGGTTAAAGGTTGAGAATGATTCTCTTCGATCTATGACTGGGGACAGGGTCTTCTGACATCAGGTTTGAGAAATCTCCTTTGCAAGTTTGGACTGACTGAAGGATTTTAGACCCGCGGCGCGATAATGTCAAGAAAAAAGGACTATCATTTACGAGATGACAGTCCTTTGAAAACTAAACAGATGCCTTGATTTTTCGTTGTTCTTTTTAATTCCCCTTTAGCAATAAACTGACATCTGCGCTGATGTCGGCTGGTTCTGAATCGGGCAAGAAAGTTTCTCGAAGATTCCCTGCGGGGTCGATCACATACAGAAAAGTGCTATGGGTTTCACCGCCTTGTTCCACGAGCACGCCGTAATCACTCCAAACCTTTTTCAGTTCTTCATCGGTTCCGGTCAGCCCTAGGAAAGTCGGATTGAAATTTCCCATGTAATCTTTCAAAACCTGGGGAGTATCCCGCGCCGGGTCTGTGGTGACCATAACTACCTGAACGTTCTTGGCTCCATCCCCCAGGTTCTGCAACGCCTCTTTTACATGGGCCATGGTCAACGGGCATTCATCCGGGCAGTTGGTAAAACCAAAATACACCAGGACCACCTTACCGCGTTGCGCGCTTAAAGTGAATGGCTGGCCATTATGATCGGTCAATTTGATCTCAGCTGCAGGGAAGGGTGGATTGATCGCTCCTCCTTTGAAAGATGGTTTGGCAGGAGCACATGCGGTTATCATGAAGACCAGACTTGCCAGAATACTGATTCCGATAGCGAACAATTTCTATCGCATACGAACCTCCATACGAATAAGTTTTCGAGGCAAAAGCCTCGAGGAAATTATAAACCTGCTTTGCTGGAACGAGTTTGTTTTTCACGCTCGACTATGATAGTATAGGCACACTTCCATAAACCTACCCGACTTCCGGAGTCCTCCTGACTTCGGAAGTCTTTGCAAACAAATAGGAGCAATCATGCCAAAATCTGTGGATGTTATTCTTACCAACGCTCTCGTCCTGACGATGGATGAAAAATTTACGCAATATTCTCCCGGTGCGGTGGTTGTTCATGGAAATGACATCGTCGCTGTTGGCCCTGCCGATGAGATAAGCAAAGAATACGCTAGCCAAGGAGACAGTGGATTGCGACGGAAAAATCCTGATGCCGGGTTTGGTCAACGCGCATACACACGTCCCGATGACACTGCTGCGCGGTCTGGCCGATGACCTGCGCCTGGATGTCTGGCTGATGGGCTATATGATGCCGGTCGAGCGCGAGTTCGTTTCGCCGGAATTTGTCCGGTTGGGCACTTCGCTGGCCTGCGCGGAGTTCATCCGCTCTGGCGTGACATCCTTCTGTGATATGTATTATTTCGAGGAAGATGTCGCCAAAGCCACCGCCGAGGCAGGCCTGCGCGCGGTTTGTGCCCAGACTGTGCTCAAGTTCCCCTCACCAGATGCCGATTCATGGGAAGACGCGCTGGCTTTAGCGCGCGGCTTTATCGAGCGTTGGAAGGATCATCCGTTGATCGTCCCTTCAGTCGCACCGCACGCTCCCTATACCTGCACCGACGAAATCCTGCGCGCGACTGCCGACCTGGCTGTTGAGTTCGATGTGCCGTTGCATACCCATCTGGCCGAAACCGCTCTCGAGCGCGAGAACATGCGCAACGAACAAGGCATGCCGGTCATCCCGTATGTCAAGAAGCAGGGATTGTTGGAAGCCAAGGTCATTGCCGCGCATTGCGTGCACATCGATATGGGCGAAATGCGCACGTTGTTACATGCCGGCGCGGGCGTGGCACACAATCCCTCGTCCAACTTGAAGCTAGCATCCGGTTTTGCGCCGGTTCCGCAAATGCTGGAAGTGGGGCTCAACGTGGGCATCGGGACGGACGGTCCGGCCTCCAACAATGACCTGGACATGTTCGAGGAGGTGCGTTTGGCTTCGTTCATCGCCAAAGCGGTCAGCAATGACCCGACGGCTGTTCCCGCGCCAATGGCGTTGGCCATGGCGACGCGTATCGGCGCCAAAGCGTTGCATATCGGACACTTGACCGGCTCGCTCGAACCCGGCAAACGCGCCGACCTGATCCTGGTGGATACGAGTCCCGTACACAGCTCCCCGCGCTTCCAACGGGATCCGGACAATGCGTATGCGCAGATCGTTTATTCCAGCAAATCCACCGACGTCAGCGATGTGATGGTCAACGGGAAATGGCTGATGCGTGGTCACCAACTGCTGACCCTGGACGAAGCCGAATTGTTGGCGCAGGCGCGCGAGATCGCTCGTCAGATTGACGCGTTCCTGATTGAACGGGAGCAGTCTGTTCTGTCGAAATTGATCGCATTGGGTGGATCGATGGAACAGGAATCGTTTGAGTTACAGGTCAAGGTCAAGTTGGCGGATCAGTCTGTTGTCCTGTCTAATATCAAGAATCCGGAAATTAAGATCACTGCGCATAAGCATTACCGTCAATTTGACAATTACTTCTCGTTCGATGACCCTGAACAGGGACGCCTGCGTTTTCGCGAAGACGAGTTGATTGACAACAAAGGTAAAGTAGCCAACGTGCGTTCCCGGCTTACCCTGCTAGGACCCCGTGAAGACAAGTTCGATCACGATGTGCTGCTCTCGCGTAGTCGCTTCCTGGCTCCGGCGGTACACACGTTGCGTTTCTATCGGGAATATTTCAAGCCGGCAGGGGAAGAGATCATCCAGAAGGACCGCTTACGCTGGCATATCAAATACAAGGATACGGAATTTTTCGTTAATCTGGATGCGATGGAAAAGCCCGGTTTGGGACAATTCCTGGAGATCAAGAGTCGTACCTGGAGTCGCAAGGATGCCGAACATAAGGCCGGACTGGCGCTGGAGTTGATCACGTTGCTTGGTGCAACCGGCAGCGAAACGATGGCGCAGGATTACATCGAGGTTGTCAGCGAATAATAGCAAGGCATACAAAGGTGTAACATGCAAACTTCCTCGAAAACCTTGACAGGTGTTCTGGCGGGTCTTTTCGCCATTTTGTTTGTCGGTTCAACGGCGCTGGCTTTCGCGCTCTATCATGTGGAACAAAGCGCCTTTAATGCGGACCTATACATTCGTGCGCTTGACGAAGAAAACGTGTATCAGCGTTTGCCCGAACTGACCGCTCAGTCCCTGTCAATGGCCGCGCAGCGACCGGAGCGCAACGGCATGCTTTCTCTTTTTAGGAACCTTTCTGATCAAGAGTGGCAGACCCTGGTGACTGAATTATTCCCCCCGGATGTGTTGAGGAACATGGCCGTAGATATGGTCACTCAAATCATGGCTTATCTCAATGGCGAGAGCAATCAGGTAGTTTTATCATTGACCAATCTCAAAGCGTATCTGCAATCACCGGAAGGAATCAATGCAGTCTATGGAATGTTGAAAGCAGAACCCGATTGCACAGTGGAGCAGTTGACCGCTATGGCGCTCAACCAGCAAGCTTTGACCCTATGCAATCCGCCTGAGAGTTTCATGTTCGTCGACCTGCGTCCGATTGTTAAAACAGAAATCAAAAATGCCATGACGTTGATCCCCGAGCAGATGATCATTGTTTCAACTGACGGAAACCGGGTACAAACCCTGCGAAATTTGAAAACTTTGCGACTGTTCATGCGCTTGAGTCCGCTTGTGCCGGTGTTATGTTTATTGGTGGTTACCGCTCTGGCGGTTCGTTCTCTGAACGATTGGCTGACCTGGTGGGGTTATCCACTGCTGATTGCCGGTCTCGTCAGCATGTCCCTGAGCGCTTTGAGCGGGCCAATGGCATCCGTGACGTTCCGGCTTTTCATCGCGCCTGCTTTGCCCGCAGCTCTCCCGCCAGATATTGTGAGTGTATTCAGGGATCTGACTGCAACGATTGTCCGCGATGCCGTTCAACCTATCCTGCTGGTAGCCGGGATCATGGCGCTGATCGGCTTGATCATGGTGGCGCTCAACTTCCTGTTACGGAAGAGATTGCAACGGACTCAAAGTTAATCGGTAAGATGAGCGTGGACTTGAGATACAAGTCCGCTGCGGTGATCTGTTGTTCGTTTTGGTAGGCATCACTTCCTATTTTCACAGGGCGCTCCGCTCAGGGCGAAAATATTTCTCAAGAGAAGTTACCCTGGTATCTGGGCTTCTTTGAATTCATCCACAATGTTCGCCGACGCGGCAAGGCTTTGCTTCATTCCTTGTTAGCGATTCTCCTAGCTCCTTGATTCCAGTTAAGAGCCTATTTTTATCCATAATTGAAGTAAATAAAATAGATCGATAGTCCCAGGCTGATGGTATCATGTGGCCGAGGAGAAGCCAAATGAATCGAAATGCCATCTTTGCTCTTGTTGTATTGTTGGCTGGGATGCTGGCCTGTGCTGTTCCGGCGGGAATGACCCCTACGCCGGTTGTTATTACGCAAGTCGTTGTTGTGCCCAATGAGCAGGAGCAGGTACAAGCCTCACCTACCCTGCCTTTGCCTACTGTCTCTCCACCCACTGTGCCTCCGCCTACCTTTACGCTCGCCCCAGTTGAAACAGCGGTCAGTACAGCCACTACTGCCCCAGCCGCAACGTTAAGCGGACCGGTAGCCACCTTCATCAAGAATGCGAATTGTCGTGAGGGCCCCGGGTCACAGTATGAGGTAGTGATGTCTTTTTTCGAAGGGGAAACAGTGCAAATCGTGGGGCGTAACCCGGATTACAATAATACCTGGTGGTATGTGGTCATTCCGAGTGGGGGAAAATGCTGGGTTTCATTGACCACGGCCCAGGCCTATGGCGACTTTGACGCCATCCCGACAGTTAAACCTTAACTGACAGAACAGGTCTGATTTCAGGACGAGCAAGTGCTCGTCCTGTTTCTTATTGACAGCCGTTTTGCAAATGTTCTTCGAAGGTGATGGCAAAGTCATGTAAGCCGGAGCCGTCACAGCGGGCGCGGAAGAAGTAATAGGGCGTATCCGCCGGGAAGGCTACTGCCTGTAAAGCACTCAAGGATGGATTGGAGATTGGGCCAGGAGGTAACCCGGCATAGATGTACGTATTGTAAAGAGAATCGAATTGCAAGTCTGATGCGCTAAGTGGGTTGGTCCACCATGTGCTTTGGGCTTCGTTATATCCAAGCGCATATTGCACTGTTGGGTCGGTATCCAGTTTTATATCTGAATGCAAGCGGTTATAGAAAACCGATGCAATCTGTGCGCGTTCATCGGGGACAACGGCTTCGCGCTGGACGATGGAGGCCAGCGTCACGGCCTGGTACACGTCCAGCCCCTGCCGGGAAAAGCCCTCGCGCAGATCGACGGTCAGGTGCAGGGAGAAATTGCGCAGGAATTCGTCCACGAGCGCTTGTGCTGTCATATCGCGGGGGAGGATGTAGGTGTCCGGGTAGAGGAATCCTTCGGTGGAAGCGGAAGCAGGCAGAAAGTCCAGGCCGGGAGGCGCAGAGTGTGCCGCTGCCAGGAATTGGTCGGGGGTGATGTCCAGGCCGGAAGTCGAGAGCGAGGCGGCGATCTCTTCCATCCGCCAACCGGGCAGAATTACAAAGGTGACCTGCTCGGGCGTGGCGTCCTGCAACTTATGGGCGATATCTACAATGGACAGGGCCGGGCTGAGACTGTAATCGCCAGCCTGGATGCTGGTGTCGAGGCCGGTGTAGACCAGATAGGCACGAAAGGCGGCCGCGCTGCGGATAAGCCCGACTTCTTCCAGGCGGATAGCGACGGATGGTACGCCTTCGCCGGGTTCGATGGTAAAAGGTTGCTCGGTGCCGCCGGGGTTGAGCGGCTGGGTCAATTGCCCGCCGTACCATAGCAGGCGGGCGGAAAACTCAAACCGGCCAAGCGGACTCAACGCCGCGCTGGGCGGGCCATATTGCTGCCTCGCCAGCATGGGAATGCCAAATAGCACGCCAAGAACCAAAAGACACAGGAATATCAGAAAGACGAAAAATGTGATCAGGCGTCGGGACATTTTATGGGTTTGGGGAGGAGTGGGCATCGAGGTAGGATTGTAAGATAACAGTAGCGGCGATCTCATCCAGGTGGCCGGAGCGCTGTTTGCGCGAAACGCCCATCTGGATGCGGGCAGTGCGCGCCTGTTGGGTGCTGAAAAATTCGTCCCACATCTGGATGGGAATATCGGTCTGGCCTTGCAAGGCCTCGGCAAACCGTGCCGCGCGACGGCCTGCCAGGTTGGGCCTGCCATCATCGTTAAAGGATTGACCGATAACGATCATCCCGGCTTCCTGCTCTGATGCGATGGTAGCCACCTGAGCCGCGTCGATGGCGCGCGAAACGTGTTGGACGACGCTCAACGGGTTGGCGATGGTGCCGGTCGTGTCGCTGATGGCGAGTCCGATGCGCTTTTCGCCGTGATCAACTGCAAGAATTCTCATGGATTAATCTCTCCACAAAGAACACGAAGGTCACGAATTATTCTTGGTGGTATTCGTGTTCTTTGTGGAGATACTAACGTGTGTCTACTGTGATGTTGAACGGAATCAACGGCAGCCAGGGCCACCACTTGGGGGTCAGCCGGATTTCGGGCGCAGCGCTCAACTTGAGTATTGTTTCCAGTTGTCCGGCTGCAACGGCCATACTGCGTCCCTGTACCAATGGGATGACCTGGCCCGGGCTTACTTGCTTTTCCAGTTGCCGGGATACACGGACTGTCCAGCGAGTTACTCCTGTGCTGTTCGTTTGGTATGAATCTACCGTCTCGAATTCCAGGGGTTCCCCCGTATCCACGAACCCTTCTGGTAAGGATGCGTTCAGTACTGTGCTGGCCAATTCAGTCAGGTCTTTCCCTGATGCATACGAGGCCGTGTACTCGATGCGCATGCTCAGTTTCACATGACTGCCCGGTTGCCCGAGTGGGGGATCATAAGTCTCTTCGAGAATTTGTGCCGCTTTTAAGGTGTCTGGGAAAATCTGATCGCCGCTTGCCAGCATGGTTTCCATCTCTTGCAATGCCTGGGCCTTTAACTCAGCCAACAAACTTTCGCGCAGGCTTGCCTGGTCTTCTTCGGTAGCGGCGTTCGTTTGACGGTCACGTCCGCCGTGGGTGGGCTCGGCGTTTGTCACGGTTGCTTGAAGGCCGAGATTGCCTTCGATAGCCAAGATGGTTTCCGCATCAACGTTGCCTGCCGAGCCGGCATCTTCAGCCTGCACGGGAACATCGACGGTCGCTTTTAGCCCGGCTTCCAATTCGCCCTGCTCGGTCGTCTGGAAGCGCACACCCGGCAAACCGGTCGAAGTCAGCACTGTCCCGGCCGGGATGCTCACCGGTTCCTCGGTCAGGTTACGAAATGTCACCAGACCCTCAGCTTTGGTCAGCGGAACAGGCACATACCCGCTGACGAGCGTTTCCTGCACCCCTTCCACAACCACGCTTAACTCCCGCGCGGGAATGCTGCCCGTGATGAAGACCGTTTCTACGGATGGATCGGCCTGCACGGGCAAGGTCACCGACTGCATATCGGTTTCGGGTGTCAGGGTGATCTGTGCATGCGGGATGAAAAGAGACGCCATAACCAGCACTGCCAGGACGCCCAACGCGAAGAAGCCGATCCGTGTAACCGGATGGCTGCGCCACGCTTCTTCCTTGACCTGAACCTGCTTCCGTATCTCACGCAGGTCCTGACGTGGTTTGCGCCGAGTTCGTTTCCCCCGCAAATCGCGTTCCGGCCAGGGATTGCGCTGGGCCTGTCCGGTGGAATTGAAGACCGGAATACCCAACGCCTGGGCCTCGCGGCGGATGTTGCGGTGACGGGTGACCAGTCCCAGTTGCGCACCCAGCGAGGCCGCGTGGCGTTGCAAGACCTTCAAGTCCAGCGGGCGCAAGGGGATGCGCTCGGATTTGGGCCAGACCAGCAAAATGCGCGGCGTCTTGGCCCACGACATCCGGTCACGGACGGAGATCAGGTCATCGTGCGATTCGAGCGGGATGAGCTGGGTTTTCATGCAGGGGTGATTATACTGCCTTATAATTTCGGATGTTATCCGATACCAATCAGATGAGCGAACCATTTGGAGAGCCTATGTCACCCTTTGCTGATGCGATCATTACGAATGCAAATGTCTTTACCGCTGACGAATCAAATCCACGTGCCGAGGCGGTCGCTGTCAGGGGCAACCGGATCGTCTATGTCGGGAGCAAGTTGGGGGTCGAAGAGTGGCGCGGTCGGGATACGCGTGTCTTTGATGGAGGAGGGTACACCTTGCTGCCCGGGTTTATCGATTCACATTTCCATTTGTTGTGGGGCAGTATCGAACTGGCAGATGCCCAACTTCAGGAAGTTAAAACTCCGAGCGATTTGCACGATGTAATGCTGGCCTTTGCAGCTGAAAACAAAACTTCCCCGTGGGTAATCGGCAACGGGATCAAATACGGTATCCTGTCCACTCGTCAGGAGTTGGACGCCATTATCCCCGACCGTCCGGTGTATATCGAAGCCTATGACGGGCATACGGGCTGGGCAAACACCCGGGCTTTAGAGTTGGCTGGCATTTTACAACCAGGAAAAGTGCTCGGCTCCAATAGTACCGTCGTGCGTGACGAATCAGGTTTAGCAACTGGCGAATTACGTGAGGGTGCCAAACAGGTTGTGCTGGATTTGGTTCCGAAGCCCAGCCAGGCGCGTAAACGCGAACTGCTCAAGTCGGCGATGAAGCAGATTAATGCGGCCGGAGTTACCAGCGTGCATAATATGAACGGCGATATGGAAGAAATGCTGACCTACGCCGCCTTGGAAGATGCGGGCGAGATGACCCTGCGCGTGTACGTCCCTTACTGGGTCAGGCCGGAAGCGACCGAAGCGATGCTAGCAGAAGCCGCCGCGATGAAGCAAGTCCAGGGGGAGTTCGCGCGCGGGGGTGCGGTCAAGTTCTTTATGGACGGCGTGTGGGAGTCTTATACGGCTTTGAACCTGGAACCTTATGCCGATGACCCGGATGCAAGCGGGGATGGTATCTGGAGCCTGGAACGGTTTACCCAGATGGCAGCGGCTTGTGACAGGCTGGATTTACAGATTTTCGTACATGCCTGCGGCGATGGGGCGGTGCGCCGGACATTGGATGGTTACGAAGCAGCCCAAAAGCTGAACGGCGTGCGCGACAGCCGTCATCGCGTGGAGCATATCGAAGTCGTTCATCCTGATGACATGCCGCGTTTCAAAGGACTGGGCGTGATCGCTTCGATGCAGCCGCTCCACTCACCGTTGACGTCCCAGGATGCGGACGTCTGGCTGGCCAGGACCGGACCACAGCGCTGGCCATTCTCGTTTGCCTGGCGTGATTTGAAGAACGCCGGTGCCACGCTGGCCTTCGGTAGTGATTGGACGGTTGCTTCCTATAACCCCATGCTCGGGCTGCATGCGGCTCTCAACCGCCAGAAGTGGGAACCTGACAACCCGGACCAACGCTTAACCCTTGAAGAAACGCTGATCGGATACACCCGCGATGCAGCTTATGCCGAATTCCAGGAACACCAGAAGGGACAATTGAGAGAAGGCTATCTGGCGGATATGGTTCTACTCTCTGCGGATATATTCCAAACTGCCCCAGAAGACATCGCAAACGTCAAACCGCTGCTCACCATGGTAGATGGGAAAGTGGTATACGAGGCATGAAAAAAGCCGCGAGGATTTGCTTCGCGGCTCAACGCTTTTGGCGGTTACGCAGTTGTATGTTAGTGCCAGAAACCGGGAAAGATGAAACGCAGGGCAGTATCGATGACCAGCGCCAGCACGAAATAGTTGCTGAAAACGCGGTTATGCACAAAGCAGACGGTTGAGAACCAACGCGGCCAGATGGGATAGCCTTCGGGTGGCCCATCCGGGCGGGGCTTCGACATGCGCTGAATGGCAGTCCGTGCGGGTTTGATGGCGAAAAAGACCAGCAACATAATGGGGGTGAAAAAGTGTGTTACGAAAACCAGGTACAGAACGATGATGTAAGAAATCACTATGGCAGACATGGTAATGAAGCGCGCCGCAGGTTCTCCAACCAGAACGGGGAGCGTCCTGACGCCTTTCACTTTGTCTTCACGCAGCTTGTCGGTGTGTTTCCCCAGATTGATGGTGACCACGTTCAATCCGACGGGGATGCTGGCCAGGATGACCGCCCAACTCCACTGCCCGGTGAGCACGAAATAGACGCCGCCGATCATCATCGGTCCCCAGATCAGGAAGATAGAGAGTTCACCAACGGCGAAATATTTCAGTGGATACGTATAGAATAACAGGATAAAAGAACCAAACGCAAACAGCCAGACGACCGGGGCAGCAAAGCCTGTATAAATCAACGCATAAATACCGGCCAGGACAGCCAGCAAGCCGCTGACCCCAAACCATATCAAGTGTGTGGGTTTATTCCAGAACCCCTGTGCCAGGGGATGGACGCCATATTGCGTGCGGAAATAGTTGTCCTTGTCGATACCACGACTGAAATCTGTAAAGTCGTTGATCAGGTTATTCGTGCCGTGCGCGATGAACAATCCCAGCGTAAGGATCAGCCAGACAAGAAAGTTGAGCGGTTGACCTTTCGCGAAGAGATATTGCCAGGCCAGCAACCCGCCGATGATCCCTGAATAAATGGTAATTGTGCCAACCGCAGAACGGGTGGCGATAAACCACTTGGAAAGGATGTCCAAGGCATCCCATTCCTTCTTATCTTCCATCTTAATCAACTGTGTCAATGAAGTGTGCCACATTGTGAATGTATTTTTCATCTTATGCTCTCCTTTACTTATTTATTGCTTTTGCAAGAGTACATCAACACCATTGCTGCCATCCTGGTCTGGCACAATCGTAATCGTAACAAAATCGGAGTCTTTTTGGAACAACAGGAAACCACCTTCCTCGGTGGCCTGGAAGCCAAATGAGGATGACCAGCCAAGTTCTTCCATTTTCTGGTTGTAGAACGTTTGCACGTCGGTTGCGGAAAGGGGAACGGTATAGCTGTACGTTTTGTCATTGAATTCTTGTCCTGCTATCGCTTGCGGCATGATCGGAATGTCATTCCATTGATCGACAGGAGTCCCGGTTGGGCTGAAGTAGTTCCCCACAGTCAGGAATTGATGAAGGAAACGCTTCAATTGTTTGCACGGGGATATTCGTCGAAAGTGCCTCGATGGTCTCGACCGGCAGGGCCGAAGCGAATGCCTTGGCCGTTGAAGCGGCCTTTTCGACATCGTTGATGGGTTTTGTGACCAGAGCACAGCTTAGAATGAACAAACTTATGACAGACCCCAATAAGATTTTTGACAGGCGTGACATCCAACGCTCCTTTTTGAGATAGCCTTACTCCAATGCGTAACCAGCATAAAAGGGACTAATCTGCTGAATTATATCTGAAAATCAAACACAAAACAGGGTTCTATGCAAAATGGGTGCACTAAAAATCGTTGGAAGCGGAGTCCAAAGTCTCCCGACTTTGGCGGCAAAATCTGGAGATTTTGCACTCCTACGAAACTACGATGAAAAAAGCCTGATAGATGTTCTCTACCAGGCTTTGTGTCTACTTCGATTGCGCTTCCACCCATTTTGGAACGGAGGCCAGCGCTTCGCTAATTTTGTCCACATCCTTGCCACCACCAAAAGCCAGGTGTGGCGCGCCGCCGCCGCCCGCACCCAGTTGGCGCGAGATGTGACCGACCAGGTCACCGGCTTTGAAACCCCGCTTGATCAAGTCCTGTGTGACGGTTGCCATCACGACCACATTGTTTTCAGCCGGCGAAGCGACGACACAGATGCCATTCTCAGGGTACTTCTCGCGGAAGGTATCGGCCAGCTTGCCGAGCGCGTCTTTATCCAGGCCGGGCATTTCGACCGCCAGCAGGTTGACGCCCTTAACCTGCTCTATCTTCGAGAGTTGCTGGTCGAAGATCGAAAGGGCGGATTGTGAAAGCAGAGATGCCAGTTCTTTCTTCAGTTCTGTTACTTCTTCCTGCAGACTTTCGACCTTGTGGGGAATTTCCTCGACGGAAGATTTCAACAGCCCGGCAGTCTGTTTCAGGGTCTTGAAGCGACGAGCGATCAGTTCATACGCCCCGCGGCCTGTCACCGCTTCGATGCGGCGGATCCCGGCCGCAGCCGAGCCTTCGCTGGTGATGAGGAAGGCGCCCACATCCGATGTGCGTTCGAGATGTGTGCCGCCGCATAGTTCGTAAGAATAGCGTTCGTGTTCGGCATCAGGAGCGATGGTCATCGTGCGGACGGTTTCACCGTATTTCTCGCCGAAGAGCGCCATCGCGCCTTCTTTGATGGCTTCTTCGCGCGGTTTTTCTTTGGGCATGACAGCCATATCCGCGGCGACGGCATCATTGACGATCTTCTCAACGCGTTCGATCTGTTCGGGCGTCATGGCTTCGGGATGGGTGAAATCGAAGCGCAGCCGGTCGGGAGCGACTAAAGAACCGGCCTGGCGCGCCATGTCACCCAGCACCTGGTGCGAGGCGGCGTGCAAAAATGCGTGGCGGTGTGGTTGCGCATGATGTCGTGGCGGCGCGGCATGTCCACTTCGGCCAGGGCTTTATCGCCGACTTTGGGCTGGCCGGAGACGACTTCGCCCACATGGACGATGATGCCCGCCGAGGGTTTGCGCATTTCGGTGATTTCGATTTCCCAGACCTCACCCCCGGCCCCTCTCCTGGAAGGCGAGGGGAGAGAGCGGATGTAACCCGTATCACTCACTTGGCCGCCGGATTCGATGTAGAAGCCGGTTTTGGGCAGGATGACTTCGACAGTATCACCGAAGGAGACGGAATTGACCGATTGGCCGTCTACTACCAGGGCCAGGATTTCACCTTCGACCACCGGGCTGGTGTACGGATCGTATTCGATGCCGTTGGGGCCGAGTTTTTTGTCGGCTTGCAGGGCTTTGAGCACACCGGCGTAGAATTCGGCGTCTTCGCCGCCCAGCGCGCCCATGGCTTTGCCGCCGCCGGAGGCGATGCGATGCTCGTCCATGGCAGTGCGGAAGCCGGCTTCGTCCACGCTTATTTGATCCATATTCGTAATAGAATCAGGTAGTTTGCCATCAAGCACTACCATATATCTTTCACGTAAAATATCGCGAGTAATTTCTAGTGGCAATCCATAAGTAGCATAAAGTTCAAAAGCCTTTTGCCCATCTAGTACCGTTTCAGCTTTCTGCACCATATCATCGACAATGGCTAATAAATGGTTAGTACCAACTTCAATGGTCCGTGCGAAGCGGACTTCTTCTCGCGTCAGGTTGTCGAGGATCGCGGTGCGGTTCTTTTCCAGTTCGGGGTAGAAGTCACCATAGGTCTCGATCACTTTTTCGGCGACTTTGGCCAGGAAGGGTTCGTTGAGGTTGAGCTTGCCACCGAAGCGGGCGGCGCGGCGGATGATCATGCGGCAGACGTAGTTGCGCCCGATGTTGCCGGGCACGACGCCATCGGCGATCAGGAAGGCGGCCGAGCGCGTATGGTCGCAGATGACGCGATAGGGCGTGAAATCGGCGTACATCTGCGCTTCGGAGTGACCGGTGAGCCCGCGCAACACTTCAAGGGATGTGGTGAACAGGTCGGTTTTGTAGTTGGAATCAACGTTCTGCAAGACGGAAACGATTCTTTCGAAGCCCATGCCTGTATCCACGTGAGTGGCCGGGCAGCGGTTCGAGATGCGTGGGGCTGAGACGGTTGTACTGCATAAAGACCAGGTTCCAGAGTTCGACGAAGCGGTCGCTATCGAGCACTTCTTCATCGACCGGGCCTTCGCCGGGACGCAGGTCATAATGGATCTCGGAGCAGGGTCCACAGGGACCGGTATCGGCCATTTCCCAGAAGTTGTCCTTGCGCCCCATGTGGAACAGGTGCGTGGGGTCGTAACCGGGCTGCGCCAGCCAGTATTTGGCGGCTTCTTCGTCGGTGGGGATTTCGCCGTGTTCGTCCTTGAAGACGGTGGTGTAGAGACGCTCTTTGTCGAGCCCCCAGACATCGGTGAGCAATTGCCAGGCCCATTCGATGGCTTCCTTTTTGTAGTAATCGCCAAAAGACCAGTTGCCGAGCATTTCGAAGAAGGTGTGATGGGTGCCATCGCGACCGACATCTTCCAGGTCGTTGTGTTTGCCGGCCACGCGCATGCACTTCTGCGAGTTGACGGCGCGCGTGTAGGGACGCTTGTCGGTGCCGATGAACACGTCCTTGAACTGCACCATGCCCGAGTTGGTAAAAAGCAGCGTGGAATCGCCGCCGGGGACGAGCGAAGCCGAGGGCACGGCCGTGTGTCCGTGCTCGACGAAGAAGTCAATAAAGGTCTGGCGGATTTCCGCACCGGTCAGTTTTTTAGGGGTCATTCGATCTCCAATGAGTGAAGTGGGGGAATTATACCTAAAGAAATCAATTACTGCTTCTTGCGTATTATTCCGAACCTGTATCTAACGAATGGTCACTAAAAACCAGGATTCTGGTTCGGATATTTTCGCAGCACTCGGTAGGAGTTATGCAGTTGAACCGCCAAGGGGCCAAGTTCGCCAAGATGAGTGCCAAAATCGCCAAGAATCCCTGGCGTCATTGAGAGACCTGACGTTCTCCGTGGCTACGTCTCTCGGTGGGGAATGGTGGTTAGAGAAAGTGCAACTGCGTAAGTTCTGTCAATATTGAAGTTGACTAAAGGCTTGAATCCGTAGGATAAAGATTGTATAGTATTTGTGAATACTTGCACTGTTGTCGACCTGGATCGGCATGAATTGGGATATATAGCAGAAAGGATTTTCCAATGGGAGAAACTCAAGAAACCGGTTTGATACGAAGCGCGCCAAAAATAACGAACTCCTGGTGGCGAGTTCTGCTGATCGGTCTTCTGTTCTACTTCCTGTCCCTGGTTGCATTGGTATTGACGAGCAACCCGGTCCTTTTTCCTACAGTGGTGATGGTAGGCAGTTTCATGATCCCGGTCACTTATGTGGCATTTTTCTATGACCGGCGTCGCCTGAGCCGCCTGACGGTTCCCGCAATTGCCCAGGGATTCATCTATGGAGGCTTGATCGGTGTGTTGGCGGCCTCCGTGCTGGAGCCGCTTTTCATTCGGCAATTAGACTTTGTTACCGCCTTTGGAGTGGGTCTGATCGAGGAATTCGTCAAGGTTTTGGGCATCTTGATTATCGCCAGACGCCTGGGTCACGACTCTGAAATGGATGGGCTGCTGCTGGGGGTAGCGGCCGGGATGGGTTTTGCCGCGCTGGAAAGCAACGGTTACGCCTTCAGCGCTTTCTTACGCAGCGGTGGCAGTCTCACTATGACGGTCTTTGTGACCCTGCTGCGCGGCATTCTATCTCCGATCGGCCACGGCACCTGGACAGCGATCCTGGTCAGTGTCCTGTTCCGTGAAAGCCGGGATGGACATTTTCACATTAATCTTAAAGTGATTGGAGCTTACCTGGGTGTCTCCATTTTGCACGGCCTATGGGATGGGCTTCCGGGCGCGATTACCGCGCTGTTTGGGCAGGGTCTGGATGTCTTTGCTGGCCAGGCTACAGTAGGAATTGTTGGTCTGTTCATCTTATGGCGACGCTGGCGAGAAGCCAGGCGTTTACAGATCGAAAGTCTGGTCGCGGTTGAAAGTGGGGAGCCGGAAGTTCCGGAATAATTTGGTAGTTTTGTAGACATGCTTGATGGAGAAGATTCGAAAAGACCGGTGGATTTTCGCACCGGCAGGTTTTTTAGGGGTCATTCTTGCTCTGTATCAAAGGATGGGGGGATTGTACAAGTGACGGGAATTTCGGAGCTGACGATCAGTTACATAGGATGGAAATTCAGATGAATAATTCCCAACGTATCAAAACCTATTATGAAAACTCACATGACGATTCCACCGAGTTGTTCCGGGAAATCCTGCGTGTTTCGGAAGAAATCGGGTTGGATAAAGCCCTCTCGATTTTAGAGTGTTGTGTCACAGAAAAACGGTTAGCCTGGGCAAAGGCGCACCTTGGGGAAATGAAACAGACTGAAAATCCGGTGCTGGATGGCTATCGCTGGTTCTATGAAAAATATCTGGGCGTGTCCATACCGGAAGATGGTGAAATTGTCGAGCTTTCCGATAAAAGGATCGTATCGCGCTGGTGGAATCCCTGTCCCACGTTGGAAGCGTGTAAGAAATTTGGATTGGATACCAGAGTGATTTGCAAACAAGCCTATCACCAGCCGGTTCAAGCATTTCTGGTGCAACTGCATCCGGGTCTGCGCTTTGGACGGAATTATGGCTGTCTCAGGCCGTATACGGCTTACTGTGAGGAGATTATCTTCTTGGAAGGTTTGTAGATGAAGATTTATGAAGGCTGGCTTGAAAATGAAGGCTCTACTCGCTGGGATAGATTTATAAGGAAGATGTTTCTGTCAAAGCGCACAACGGCAAAGGAAAATAAGCATGGTAGATGAAGAACACGATCCCTGGGTCGGTTTACGAACCCGGCACGATCTGGCTGCGGACGAAGTGATTTCCGCACTCCAAAAGGAAATTCGGCGTGGGCACACTGAAAATGCGGCCTTCCTGGCCTACGAGATGCTCACAACCAGTGAAGAGCTGGAAGCCAAGCTCTGGCAGCGACTACAGGTCATCAGCGTGGAAGATATCGGCTACGGGCAGGCGGATGCGCCGATTTTGATTCAGACGCTCTTTCAGATGCATGACAACTTTCCCCGTTCACAGGGGGACCGCTTTCTGTTTGCCCTGCACGCGGTACGCTACCTGTGCGGCTGCACGAAGGACCGCTCCAGCGATGAGTTGCTCAATTGGGTCAAACACGCCATCGAAATAGAAGGACAGCGCCCGGTCGTGCCCGAGTATGCACTCGATATGCACACCGAAGCAGGACGGCGACTTGGGCGCGGGAAACGTCACTTTCTGGAGGAAGGAGCCCTGGTCTCGCCCGAACTGGCCGACCGCGAGCAGACTTATCGTCAGAGATTACTGGCATTGCTTGACGCACAAGACGATGAATTATCTTGATCTTACAGAGTGCTGCGTAAATATCCGAACCAGACTCCTGATATTTGAAGACAATTCGTTAGATGCACGTTCAGATATTTATGCAAGAAGCAGTAGGTGCCTGAATTATGAAACAATCGATTATCCATGTTGCACTGGTCGTTCGTGACTATGACGAAGCCATTGCATTCTTCTGTCAGAAATTGCATTTCGAGCTGGTCGAAGATACACCTACTACAGCCCGAGAGCAAGACAAGCGTTGGGTGGTTGTCTCTCCGCCCGGATCAAACGGTACCAGCCTGTTGTTGGCGCGCGCCGCGACTCCAGAGCAGGAAGCCTTTATCGGCAGGCAGAGCGGTGGCCGGGTTTTCCTGTTTCTCAGCACGGATGACTTCTGGCGTGACTACAATGAGATGCTTTCACTTGGCATCAAGTTTGTCAGGGAACCGAAAACAGAATCCTACGGGACGGTGGCTGTTTTTGAAGATTTATATGGGAATTTGTGGGATTTGATCGAACTGAGCAAGCGATAGGTATGCCAGGTTATTTGGCGGCGATTAATCCTACTTCGCTAGCTCAGGCTTAGTTTGCAAAATCGAAGGAGACCGAAATATGCTTACAACAGCTCGCAAGAAAATACTTGTCTTCCTGTTTTTGACTTTTGCGTTCAGTTCGATTTTCTATTACCTGATTCTTAGCTCCGGGTCTTTGCATCCCTATTCTTTTGGCATAATGTGGTGCCCCGGTGTGGCTGCCATCCTGACCCAGTTGATCTTTCATCGTAGCTTGCGTGGCCTGGGATGGCGGGTTGGGAAGCTCAAGTACTGGCTTTGGAGCTATGGCCTGCCCGTTCTATATGGCGGAGTGGTATATGGCATCGTGTGGCTGACCGGCCTGGGCAAGCTGGTTCCATTCGAGAGGGTATATCAGGTGGCTGAACAGATGAACATCGAAGTTCGGTCTCCCGTCATTTTTTTGATCATCTATATCTTGGGGATGGGAACGATTGGGGTAGTCATAAATATGACTTCCGCTTTGGGGGAGGAGATTGGTTGGCGAGGTTTGTTAGTACCGGAACTGTACCGGGAATTCTCCTTTGCAAAAGCTGCTTTTTTTAGTGGCATCATCTGGACGGTCTGGCATTCACCGGTGATATTGTTTGCGGATTACAATAACACAGGTGTTTCGACTTGGTATGGGTTAACGTGTTTTGCAGTGATGGTCATCGGGATGAGCTTTGCATTTGCCTGGTTGCGGCTTAAATCGGGCAGCCTGTGGACCGCAGTTATATTGCATGCCAGCCACAACCTTTTTATTCAGGGTATTTTCACGCCATTGACCGGAGATACCGGTCTGACTCCATACGTGATCGACGAGTTTGGAGTGGGCCTGGCGCTAGCGGCCATCGTGGTGGCATACCTGTTTTGGCGCAAAAGAGACGATTTACCGGGGAGTGAAGCAATGCCAGGGCAGGGAAAGGTGACATGAAGATCCAGACGTTTGACCAGCTTTCGTTGTACTATGAAACCTATGGCGATCCGAAGGAACCGCCAATTGTGTTGGTTCATGGGATTGGTGCCGATCACGAGATGTGGAAGCCGCAAATCGAGTCTTTCCCAGATGCGGGTTATTTTGTAATCGTTCCTGATTTGCGAGGTCATGGAGTTTCCGAGATACCGGCCATATTCCGTATTGCCGATTGTGCACGGGATTTGCGCGATATCCTGAATGACCTTGATATTCAACGCGCATATTTTATCGGCGTCAGCATGGGTGGTATGGTCGTGCAACAATTTGTCGCGCAATATCCCGATCGTGCGATCAGCCAGATAATCGTTGATAGCCTGAGCGGGATTTCTCGTTCCGTTGAACGTTTCAATGCCAGCCTAGCTGCCTTCATCTTGAAGATATTTCCGTCTAAATTGCAAGCCTCTATGATAAGTAGCTCGTATAAAAAGTTGGGACATGCTGATGTGGGTAAGTACTTTGAAGAACGCGTTTTGCACATGGATTCACGTTGGCTGCTTGCGGCCAGGCAGGAGGTGAATCGTTTTACTATTCTCAACGAACTTTCGGAAATGAACATCCCAACCCTGGTGTTAGTGGGCGATGCGTTCGGAAAATTAGCCATCGATATGGCCCACACGACCGCAGAGGGGATTCCTTGTGCGCAATTTCAGATATTGAAAGGCGGGGGCGATCCATCCAATTTATTGGTGCCAGAAAAATTTGATGAGACAATTCTTGCCTTTTTAAAAAGTAAGCATAAAAAGGACTGGCTTTCGGAATAAAAAGTAGAAACGACACGGCCTTTAAAGGGGCCGCGGTTTGCCTTTTCTCATTCCTGTACGCAGAGTATGGGATAATGTTACAAAGCCAAAGGAAAATGGAGAATGTAGCATGCCAAAAATCGCAATCGTCACGGATACCGATGCCAGCCTGCCGCTGGAGCTTGCCAGCCAATACGGCATCACGCAGGTGCCCATCATGGTGCACTTCGGCGACGAAAGCTTCCGCGCCGTCTATGATTTGGACGATGTGGCCACCTTCGCTCGTATCGACCGGGAGGGCAAACTGCCAACTACATCTGCGCCTTCGCCCGGCGATTTCGGCGCGGCTTATCAATCTGCGTTCGATAACGGTGCTGAGAGCGTGTTATGCCTGACGGTCAGTGGGGAGATCAGCGCCACCTATGCTGCTGCTGTTGATGCCAGGAACCTGCATCCTGATGATGACATCACTGTGGTAGACACACGTAGCCTGGCACTCGGACAGGGATTTATGGTGCTGGCCGCTGCTGAAGCGATTGCCGGCGGTTCGTCCGTGGACGAGGCGGTTGCCACCGCTATGGATGTCGGTCAGCGCACCCGGCTTTTTGCCGTGCTCCCCACCCTGAAGTATCTTGCCATGAGCGGGCGTGTCGGTCACCTGGCCGCCGGGATGGCCGATCTGCTGAACGTCAGGCCGATCCTGACCATTCGCGATGGAAAGCTCGATCTGCTGGAACGCATCCGTACCCAGAAGAGATCGCTGGAACGCGTCATCGAATTGTGCACCGAAGCGGTAGGGGGCCACAAGATTGAACGAATGGGCATGATACATGTCAGCGCCGCGCAAGATGCCAGACAACTGGAAAGTCAGTTGCACGTAAACCTGGATTGCCCGGAAGAGGTGCTCTACGGCGAATTGACGCCGGGACTCTCGGTCCACTCAGGTTCAGGGCTGATTGGCGCGGCCTTTGTGGTAGGCGAGTAGCTTTCCTCGAAGGCTAGCAACCGTTTTTATCTGGTCACTTCAAAAACCACCGCCTGGTCATCGCGGTACACTTCATGCAAGCCTGGGTCCTGCTCGGCCTTACGCAGGAAATCTCCGTGTTTCAGATCGCTGTGAACATATTGTGCATGGAAGCGGTTGGCAATAAACTGTGACGGTTGCTGAACATCCCCACGTGTGATGAGTACCCACAGGTCATATAATTCGGGGTCGTAAAGCTGCATGTAGGTCGGGTCGAGACCGGCCAGGTAGGTATTGTGCGTGTTGTAGAAGAACAGTCGCGGGAAATCGTCCCAATCTGTTTGGAAGACGAGTGCTCCGGCGGGAGTATTTTTTTTAAGCCATTCGGAAGCGCTTTCGTACAGATTGTAAGGTTTTGAGGCCTGTATGCTCGCGCGTGTGGCGGGCAAGGATTTGCCGGCGGCAGCTATGACTGCAAACGCAAGCACAAACGCGGGCAGGGTACGTTGCCAAAGTCCCCGGGGATTGGATTGCGTTTGGGAAACGGTGGCAGGTCCCGGGTCCCGGATGAGCGGCGTCCAGGCGAATGCAGCGAAGATTAAGGCAAAGGGCGGGAAATATTCGATAAAACGGCGGGCCTGGAAGAGCATTAATCCAAACAGGAGCGCCGCAAGCAAACTCGTTCCGGTGCGCACATCCATTTTGCGGCCGGCCAGTCCGAGGGCCAAAATCCCGCTGCCGAACGCGACCAGTGCAGGCAGGGAGTTCTTCAGCAATTGGCCGGTGTCGTAAGGGTACCATTCATTGCCCACGCTGACAGAAGTGGCTCCGGTCAACTTTGGCAGCATATGGCGATACGAGAAAATAATGTTGTGGGGGAAATAAGGATTGATAAGCATCCCCAGAACAATGCCTATGCCGATAAAAAGCAGCGGCCGATACTCCAAGCGATGTTCGATCAATGCAATGCTGATCAGGTGCAGAACGGCCAAAATGAGCAATAGGGGAAAAGCATCATACATCCAGACATACAGGAAAGCCAGAACTGCTAAATGCCGGTGTTTGCCTTCGAACATCCAGGCGAGACCGAGTGCAAGCACCCCGAGCGAAAGAGATTGGGCCCGGGTGATGCTCATACGGTATAGAAAAGCGTCCGAGATGCCGAGGAGCGCGAGTGCCCATATGGAGTTGCTATTCCCTTCGTGATCGTCTTCATGGTCGTTGCTGTTTCCATTGAAGTCGGAACTGTTGCTGTTGCCACTATCATTGCTGTTGCCGTTATCGATACTGGAATTGCCGTTGTGATCAACATCGTTGCTGTTACCGATGCTGGTGTTGCTATTGCCATTACCAACGCTATCATTGCTGTTGGTATCATTGTAGTTGTCATCGTTGCTATTGCTGTTGCCGATGCCAGTGTTGCTGTTGTCGTCGTTCATATTGGCATTATTGCTGTTGATATCGTTGCCGTTGACATCATTGCCTTTTGTATCGTTGGTGTTGAGATTGGTATTGGCATCGTTTGTGTTAGCATCGTTACTATTGGCATCATTGATATTCCCGTTGGTAGAGTTGTCACCAACTTGCGGCAAATGCGTCAGATCATCTGCGCTGGGCATTTCGACATGGGTAACTGTGAAGGAACCGTCAGGATTGACATTTCCTTCGATCTTGATGCTATCACCAACAAAAAGCGGGAGTTTTTGGCCACAATGATGCTGCTCGAACACTTCGTTACAAAAATGCCCAAAGTGGAATTGCATGTCCACCTGGAAGGGTCTGTCCGCCCGGAAACCCTGCTCAAACTTGCGAAGCGTCACCATATAGCGCTTCCCGCAGATGACGTGGATGGCTTGCGGAAATGGTACACCTTCCGCGATTTCAACCATTTCATCGAAATCTACATGACTATCTCATCCTGCCTGCGCACAGCAGATGATATTGAATTAATTGCACGCGAATTCTTGATGGGGCAGGCCGAACAAAACATCCTCTACAGTGAAGTGACGTTCACGCCCTTCAACCAGTATTTCAACAACCAGCTTGGTTTCCACGAACAAATCGATGCCGTCAATCGTGCCCGCGCCTGGGCGGAGAAGGAGTTGGGCGTGCGCATGGGGATCATCATGGACATCCCCAGGATCATTCCTCCCGAAGATGGCCTGATGATCGCTGATTGGGCGATAGAGCGTTACGGCGACGGTTTGATTGCCCTGGGGCTGGGTGGTCCCGAAGTGGACAATCCGCCTGAAAAATACCGGGCCGCGTTCGACCGTGTCCGCGCGGCGGGTATCCCCTGTATCCTGCATGCCGGCGAGACGGTGGGGCCGCCCAGCATCTGGAGCGCCATCCACGTGGCGGACAGCAGACGCATCGGCCACGGCGTGCGCGCGATCGAAGACCCGGAATTGGTAGCTTATTTGCGCGAAACACAAATTCCGCTGGAAGTCTGCCCTACCAGCAATGTTTGTCTGAATGTGTATCCTTCCTGGAAAGAGCACAGTCTGCCAGAGCTAATGGCACAGGGACTGTACGTAACTATTAATAGCGATGATCCCCCCATGTTCAACACTACACTGACCAACGAATATCTGGTCGGACAGCGAACCTTTGGCTGGGATGAGGAAACCATTCAACAATTCGTGCTTGACGCCGTGAAGGTCACTTTGTTGCCCGAAAAGGAGCAAACGGATATGCTGCGTTCTTTTTCGGTAGCATTTGAAAACCTTATGCAGAGGTAAAGGTTGTAGAACCCCGGTTTTTTCATCGCGCCTTACGTGCAAATAACAATTGCCTTCCAGTTTTGATAGGCGGATATTTTGGAAATCTCCTGTATGCTATACTGGCCTCAACGAGATAAATTTTGCCCGGGAGGCTTTCCATGTCACTGCCTGAAGTCGCTTGCAAACCATATTCCCTTGAAGTCTTAACCGAACATTACCTGATGCAATGCGTAGCTGAACCGATTGGGATGCTCATGACGTATTTGGATTCGCCCGACCGTGGCAACTTGCTTTTTAAAGGGATAACCCTTACTGGTTTAGGCACTGATAGTACAGTGAATTCCATAAAAATAAAGGAACTCTGGGTACAACGCAGCGAGATTTTAGCCATTTGCTTGAACGAAACTGATTTGCAGGGTGCTGTCCAGAAATTGCCTGCGCAGGAAAAACTTCGCATTTATCTACCACGTTTTATTGTTCAGGGGACGCTCACACATGGAGAGGATACTCGTTTAGGGGATATGTTTGAAGTTATGAAGGGCACTTGGGCAGCAGTAAATAATGTCCAGATTTTTCCCTTGACTTCCATACGCGCACAACCTTTTCGCGAGGCACCATTTTTACTGGTTAACAAGGCTCGTATTCGGTTTTATGAGGTAATTTCTGCAAATTGAGGGGAGATCATTTTTGTACAACGCGCTTTTCTGATCCATCGCTTGAAAAAAAACCACATAATAAAACACAGCGTCCCGAGGGACGCTGTGTTTTATAACTCATGTGCTTCAGAGAAATGCATGGCTAATGTTTGTGTTTGCTCACTTCCCGATAAGTTTTTTCCCCTGCCTCGATGCGAATCGGCAATCTGTTTTCCGGCGGAGGCAGAGGACAGGTGGCATAGTCTGTATAGGCACAGGGTGGGTTATAAGCCCGGTTGAAATCTACAATGACCTTTCCCTCTTTTGGCATTTCCGCAACTAGGAAACGCCCGCCGATGTAAGTAGTTTTGCCATTGGTTGCGTCTCGGAAATCAAGACGCATGTACCCATCCTCATCCACCATGGCTTCCAGACGGTGTTCTTTCCCTTGCAATTTGAAGGTAACGTATCCCTGCAAGGGAACTTCGTGATAAATTTCGATTACATCCTGAATGGTGGTTAATTTTGGTGTGTCGTAAGAGGTGTATTTGGCCTCAACACGATAATCCGGGTTGACAGGATATTGCTTGAAGCCTGTAAAGTCTTTTCGAACCTTGCTGTTCTTGTCCCATACGCGAATCAGGTAATGATCAGCGCGTTCCAGCAAAACAAGGGTTAAATCCCCAAACTGCAGGAAATCAGCATCTTCGTAGATGTCCGCCACAAGCGTCTTGAGTGTAACCTGCTTGCCGTTGCAAAACACAGGCACGCCCCGCTCCGCACGGAAGGTCGCCACACCGTTGTTACATTGCACAATTCCAATACGCTCCGGTGCGAAGGGAGGTAAGATAATATCATTTGTCGGATCGCTTCCAATGCGATTTTCCCCATCCCTCAGCCAGAAAAGTCCAACCAGACCCAGCCAGCCACGTTCGGTGTTTTTAAAGCGTGCTTCCCGTTCTTGTCTCTCTTTAAGAATGGTTTCTTCGTAGCTGATCGTTTTGCTTGCCATGTGAAAAACTATACCTGATTTTTTTCGTTCCGACAAGTTTGTAATGCAGTTTTTATGAAAAATTATCTAACAGAGTTGTAATGTTCTGCCCAAGTGCGCTGTTGTTATAGCCGCCCTCCATCACAATCATAGTGGGAAGCTTCAAAGCCGATATACGTTTGCCGATCTGCCAAATGCCGTCTCGCGTGACTTTGAACGTTCCCAACGGATCGCCCTCATACAGATCCATCCCTGCGGAGAGCACTAGAAATGCAGGCGCAAAGGATTGGATCAACCCAAGCGCCTCGTCCAATGCGGACAGATAGCGGGTATCGTCTGTTCCCGCTGGGAGAGGAAAGTTACGGTGCCAGCCGGACCCCTGGCCTGCTCCCGTTTCATCGGCGTAGCCGCAAAAAGCGGGATATTCCCCGTCCGGGTCGGCGTGGATGGAGATGGTCAGTACATCGCCACGTTCGTAGAAAATATCCTGCGTGCCATTTCCGGCGTGGTAGTCGATGTCCAGAATGGCAACTTTCCCCTGTGCGGATAGCCAATTTGCTGCGATGGCGGCGTTGTTCAGATAACAATATCCGCCGCAAAAGGATTTCCCCGCATGGTGCCCCGGCGGACGACATAGCGCAAACGCAGATCGTTCGCCGTTTGCGATGGCTTTTGCTCCGCTCAAGGCGCAGTTTGCGGAGCCGAGCGCGGCCTGGTAAGTCCCGGCCATAATGGGAGCAGATAAGTCGAACATATGGTATCCGGCCCGGCCCAGGAGAGATTTCGGTCTGTGCGACCAGCCTCGAGGTGGGAAAGTAGCGGGCAGGAGAGCGGTCTTCTCGTAAGTTGTTTCTTCTTGCGTCCACTCTTCGTAAGCGGTGCGCAAAAAGTCCACATAATCCGCATCGTGGACGGCCAGGATTGGGTCGAGCCCAAAGTCTTCAGGTGTGCGCATCTCCGCCCAATCCCGTTCCTTCAGCGCAGACAGGATGCGCTCCATGCGGTCTGGGGTTTCGAGATAAGGCATACGTTGTCCGCCATCGAAAAGCTCGAAGGGCGGGCTGTGGAGTTTGTGGGCTTCAGAATAAAATATTTGCATAGTGGCCTCCCGAATTTGGTAAGACAATTTTACTCTCGTACATCTGAACAAATGGAGGCAATGATGGATATTTTTGAAGCAATACATACCAGGCAATCGGTTGGTAAAGTGAAACCGGACCCGGTACCGCGCGAGTTGATCGAGAAAGCTCTATCGGCAGCGGTGCAGGCGCCCAACCATTACAAGGTGCGCCCATGGCGTTTTGTCGTGCTGACCGGCGCAGCGCGAGAAAAGCTGGGCGCTGTCATGGCCGATTCCTTGAAAGGAAAGCACCCCGATTTTCCACCCGCAGCCTTCGAAAAGGAAAGGGGGAAACCGTTGCGCTCGCCGGTGTTGGTCGCCGTAGGCGTGGACAAGCCTTCCGAAGCCAAGGTAGTGGAAGTGGAAAATATTTGCGCTACTGCCGCCGCTGTAGAAAACCTGCTGTTGGCCGCCCACGCTGAGGGATTGGGCGCTAAATGGCGTACGGGCGACCCGGCTATGGACCCCAGAGTCAAGCAATTCCTGGGCTTCGAACCGGACCAGCACCTCATCGGGTTCATCTACATCGGTTATCCGGAGTTTGAGCTTGAACCGCGAGATCGTCCCTCATTTGAAGATAGAACCACCTGGATGGAATAGCCATAAGTCTCCCGCCAACCAGCGGGAGACCTTTTCTATCTACCTAACACCTTGAGCATCAGGTCCGGCCTGTCGGTGATGATACCGTCCACCCCCCAGTCGATATAGGTTTTAATCTGTTGCGGGTCGTCGATGGTCCATGGCTCGACGCGCAGGTTGCGCTCATGCGCAGCGCGTACGAATTGGGCTGTCATCACCGTGATGCCGCTTGATTCTTCGGGCACCTGCAATGTATTAAAAGACGGGCTATAGAGCCTGCCCAAAAACGCCTTGCTCATCAGGACAAATACTGTGGTTTCCTGCCTGGCACTGGACGTGGCAACTTCGGGACAAACCTGCCGGAACTCTGCCATGCGCTCATCGAGGAAGGATGCCACCAATATCTTATCCTGCATGTCATAAGCACGGATCATGTCACAGAAAGGCGCGGCCATTGAAGCTTCGGTTGTTTTGATCTCGATGGTCATGTGGTAATCAGGGAAAGCCTGGAAAATCTCTTCCAATGTCGTGAGCGTGATACCCATGCCGCGATAGGGGAACGTACTCCCGTCATCATTCGACCAGTTGTACCCGGCGTCTAACGCCTTGAGTTCGGCCAGGGTCATGTCTTCGATGTTTCCGGCGCTGTCCGTCGTCCGGTCTACGCTTTCGTCGTGGTTGATGACCAGCACGCCATCCTTGGTGATGTGCAGGTCCATCTCCAGCACGTCCACACCTAGCGTGGCGGCATGCTCAAACGCGAACATCGTATCCCCCGGCCAAAGCCCATCCCCGCCCTGGTGTGCAATCACCAGTGGATAGGGCAGGTCGTCGGCGTAGTACGGATGGTCTGGCGCTCGCTTGGAAAAGCTTGCCATCAAAACCAACACCAGCAGGACGACTCCCGAAACAGACAGCGCAATTTTCTTTTTCATTTCTCACCTTGATGAATTTGATAACCAGCGGACGAGAGCGCATCTTGCGCAGCTTGGACCTGCTCCCGTTTCACCAGGATGTAATCCGTGTCGAATGTGGATACCGCAAAAATGGGCACCCCCGCATCCGCCAGCGCGGACGAGATCCCGGCCAGCACTCCCACTAACCCGAACTCCAGCGGTCCCTCTACTTTGAAACAGGCCCAGCCCGGATCGGATCGGTCACTTTCGATCTCAACCGAGGCAGGCAGCACCAGCGACAGTTCTTCGTCCGTGCGTGTGATAGCAAAGAAGGGGCTGTCCAATACCTGATGGGGGTACTTCCGCGTTTGGTGCCAAGCGGTGGATGGTAAATGTTTCGGCTAGCAGGGTTAGGTTCATGCGTCGATTATATCAATGCCAAAATAAGCGGAGTCCAAAGTCTCCTGACTTTGGTAGCAAAATCAGGAGATTTTGGACTCCGCTATCCTTCTCATAAAAATATGGCGCTAAACGCTCTCGATTGCTTTTTGCAGCTTGGCTTTGACCTGCCCTGCCACCTCGCCCAGTGATTCATTTTCTACCGCCTGCATGGACATCACCGGGTCAACCGCGGAGACAATGGTCTGGCCGTTTTCGCCCTCCTGAACGACCACGTTGCAGGGCAACATCAGGCCGATCTGTGGTTCAGCTTGCAGGGCTTTGTATGCAAAAGGCGGATTGCAAGCCCCCAGGATGCGATAATTGCCGAAGTCAACATCCAGCTTCTTTTTGAGCGTGGCTTTGACATCGATCTCGGTCAATACGCCAAAGCCTTCTTTTTTAAGCTCATCGGTAACACGGACAATCGCCTCGTCGAAAGACAGGTCAAGGGTTTTGGAAAAATAATATGTCATCTGGCCTCCAGTTTAGGTTACTACCCTTTTGATGTAGAAGCCTGGAATTGGTTGCATTTTTTCTGCAATTGACAGTCCATCGCTTTTCTCGTATAACTGCCTCATTCTCATATTTCTATCGGGAGGTGTAAGCGTGTACGCTCTTCAAAGTTTATTACAAGAAGGTGGTCCGAATACCAGTTTGACCTGGCTATTGTTGGTGGCATTGGCGTTCTTTTTCCTGATGGTTGTCGTCGGTTGGCTGACCAGCAAAAATAAGGGTAGCAAGCCTGAAGTCCAACATGAGGCGCACAAGGAACATGAAGCTCCGGCCACTGAGTTGAAGTCCGCAGATGATCTGACTACATTGGAAGGCATCGGCCCGAAGGTCGCCAAAGTCTTGAACGACATTGGGATTGCTTCCTTTGCCGATCTCGCCAACGCGGAGGCCTCCAAAGTGCAGGAAACGCTGAACGCAGCCGGGATGCAGTACATGAACCCTGAAGGTTGGATCGAACAGGCCAAACTGGCTGCGGCAGGCGATACGGAAGGCCTGGCGAAGTTACAGGATGAGCTCAAGGGGGGGCGCAAGGCATAGAGCTTTTGTATTAAACGACAAGACCGGCAGAAATTTCTGCCGGTCTTGTCGTTTAAGTGGATGAATTTAGAAGTGCAGGTAGCGCGCGGTGGCCATCAACAGGGTGGCGATGAGCAGTGAATAGGCGTTGATCGGGGAAATCAGGGACAGCCTTTTGCGGAGTGCTCCAATCTGCGCCATCTGTTCAGGGGATGGTTTTCCCTGGATCTGTGACCCCAGCTTTGCCAGTGCGCCGTTGGTGCTGCCAACCATCGCCCCGAAGACCAATCCGATCAGAGCGAATAGAGCCCCCACACCAAAGCCCAGGCCCTGGCCTGAATGTAGCCATGCGGAACTGAAGCCGTCTGAATCGCGCCAGTAGAGGATGGCACCTGCCAACACGGTCAGGATGGCAGAGGTGGTCAGGATGGCGGTGAAGCGCGTCCTGAGCATCAGGTGTTGTGCGAACTTTTGACCCGCATCAGCCGTGGCGCCCAGCGTGGGACCGATAAAGAAGAACATGACCAGGCCCGCGCCGACCCAAAAGACCCCAGAGATAATGTGGACCAGACGAAGAACAATTACAAAAATATTCATACTAACTCCTCCATAACAATAAAATTAGACTACGGATGTCCGATTATACAACCGTTTGGTACAAATTGCTTCGAAATGTTGGGAATTTAACAAGCGGGCTAAGATCAGCTTGCCGCCTTCGTTCTTATGCCAAGCGTGGAAAAGATCGCCGCAGAAATCCAAAATACAGGCCCCAAAATGCCAGGGAAAAAATCCACATGGCCGGGAATCAAGACAAAGATGATGAAGCCTATATCTGCAATACTGACAATCAGCAGGTTGAGCCAGTATCCCAAGGGGCTGTTTTTCCAATTGTAGATAATTGCAATCGAGATGCCAGCTAACGCGATGAACAGCAAGTCCCATGCGCCCTGGTTGATTTTCCCCTGCACTAATCCGGACTCGAGGCTGGCTCCAAGCTGAAAGCCTTGAACCGCTGCTACGATATGGAGCAGGCCCCAGATAACATATGAAATGACTCCGATTTTTGCGAATTTCATTGTGAATTCTCCTTTATCAATAATGTTGACGGGGCAATGGTTTGCGAATCGTTTTTTACCCTTTCTCTACATTTTTCACCAAACAGACACCATCTGAATCAGATATTGAAAACTCATTGCTGATAGAGAAACCATATTTGATGTAGAACTTTAGCGCCCTGGCATTGCCATCAGTGATTTTGGCTATGACCGTGCGAAAGTTATTTTCACCTGCCCATTCAAAGAGGGTGTTCATCAAATCCCAGGCAATGTCGGTGCCCCTATATTCAGGAGCAAGCCATACTTGTAACAGTTCCCCCACATCAACATCGCTTTCGAGCCGATAAAGTGCTGCAATGCCAACTGTTAGATTGTCGGAGAAGGCAATGAATGTTGCCCGATCAGGTCCCTGCGCGGTACTGTCTGCCTGTTCACGCCAACTGTCATCGCTCCGATGTAAGGCCGAATCGTACGTGGATGAAAAAGCATAGGGCGCATCGCGCAAGGATGCAAGCCGTATCTGTTTGAAGAGACCGGCCTCGCCAATCTGGATGCGTCTTATTGTTTTCAAGTTGGTTCTTTTTAAGGTATGTGAATTGGTCCTAATGAATAGTTTTCACGCTTTCCCCAACTCTTCAATCGCCCCGCGAGCCAGCTTGTACATCTCCACGATCGCGGCGGTCGATTGCGATGGCTTGCAGGGCGGGCAATGCACGCGCATCCTTGAGCGCCCCCAGCGATTGGATGGCCTGCACCCGGACTTCGCGCGCCGGGTCGTTGAGCATATCTAAAATGACAGGGACGATGCGCTTGTCACCGCTCAAGGTCAGACCGGCGATGGCGTGTTGTCGCAGCCAGGCTTCGGGATGGTGTAACGCTTCAGCCAGGAGCTTCAGGCCTGCTGCGCCAAACCCGGCCAATGACTCGGCTGCGGCCTGGCCCACTTCGAAGTGCGTGTCGTACAGCGCCATTCCCAAGGGCTTGAGGGCGCGCGAGTCTTTGATACGGCCCAGCAGCATGGCCGCGAAACGGCGGATGGTTCCTTCGCTATCGCTCAAGGCTTCCAGTAAAGGTTCAACCACGGCTGTGTCCATCCCTGCGATGGCTTCGAGCAGCACATCCGCAGCCTGCTCGCGTTCGTACCACCAGAACGGGTCGCGCAGGGCGATCATCAAATACTGGATGGCCTGTGGATCGTGTGTCTCGCCCAGGGCCTGGGCGGCTGCCTGGCGGGCTTCGATCTGGGGATCTTCCAGCAGCAGGTCGGCCATATTGTCGAAGGTTTCCGGGAGTTTGAATTTTCCCAGCGCCTTGACCGCTTCGATGCGCACTTCGAGCTCTTTGTCTGCCAGTGCGCCCAGCAACGGCTGGATGGCTTCTGCATCACCGATCGCTCCCAGCGCCCGGGCCGCCCGGCTACGGACGGTGTAGTACTCGCCGCTCAGGGCGCTCAACAAAGCCGGCACGGCTTTCGGATCTCTGGTTTGGGCCAGGACTTCGGCCACACGTCCGCGGATGAGGGGATGGTCGTTGAGTAGGGAATGGGTCAGGGCGGGGGTGGCGGCGATGCCCATGCGGGCTAGAATCCCTTGATATAACGGGAGCAGGCTCGGCTCGGTGGTTTGAAGCGCTTCGATCAGGGCCGGGGCCGCTTCTGCGCCCATGTGCAGCAATTCAACCTCGACGCGCCCGCGTTTGGCAACGTCCTTCACTTGATTAACCAGTTTGCGCGCTTCCGCGTGTTTGGAGCCTGTCAGCCAGTTCATCATAATTCGTCTCTGTAGGTATTGTACAATATTTTGCCACTCTCAAAACGTATCAAAATTGGGGATCGGGGGTTACTTCCATTGAATTTCTTACAAAAAAGATATAAATATAGGATATAATTTTTTTCACTTAGCTTATCAGAAATTCCCCGCCGGGGTAACTTCCCGGCTGTTTTTTTGCCATTATTCTTTAGGAGAGTTAGATGAATAAAGAGACTCAATTACAAATGTTTTATGAGATGGTGCTCATCCGCCGCATCGAAGAGAAAGCCATGGAACTGTACCAACAAGGCAAGGTTGGCGGTTTTTTGCACCTGTACATTGGCCAGGAGGCGGTTGCAACTGGCCTGATCGCCGCTCGTCAGCCGCAGGACCGCGTCATCACGGCCTACCGTGACCATGGCGTGGCCCTGAACTGTGGGATTCCTGCCAATCAGGTGATGGCCGAATTGATGGGCAAAGCCACCGGCGTGTCGAAAGGCAAAGGCGGCTCGATGCATATGGCCAGCCCCGAGCATAACATGTGGGGCGGACATGCCATCGTCGGCGGCCACCTGCCCATCGCGGCGGGACTGGCGCTGGGCGACCAGTACGCCGGGAACGATAACGTGACCATCTGCATGTTCGGCGATGGCGCGACCAACATCGGTTTCTTCCACGAGGCGCTGAATCTGAGTAAGGTCTGGAAGCTGCCGGTGTTGTGGGTGTGCGAGAACAATCAGTACGGCATGGGCACCTCCGTGGAGCGCGCTTCGGCCGTATCGGAGATCCGCCAGAAGGCGGAGGGATACCAGATTCCGAATGAGCGTATCGAAGGCATGGATGTGATGAACGTCTATGAAGAGGCCAAAAAAGCCATCGAATACGTGCGCGCCGGGAATGGTCCCTACTTATTGGAAGTTATCACTTATCGCTTCATGGGTCACTCGATGGGTGACCCGGAACGCTATCGCGATAAACAGGAAATTGAAAAGTGGAAAGAGGAAGACCCGATTGGTATCTTCCGGGCGAAGCTGATTTCCAAGAAGACCGCCACTGCCAAAGCGCTGGATGAGATCGAAGAACGTGCCATGCAGGATGCGCTGAAAGCGGTTGAGTTTGGCGAAGCCAGCCCCGAGCCGGCTCCCGAAGCACTTTTTGAAGATGTATACGTGGAATAGAGATTAGAGAATAGAGAGTGGAGAATAGTGACTAATCCCTAATTATCAGGTCTCTAATCTCCGCTCCGTAGGAGCAATTATGGCTAGAATAACAATGCGTGAAGCAATTTCCCAGGCGCTGATGGAAGAAATGGACCGCGATCCGAAGGTCTTCATCCTGGGCGAAGAGGTGGGAGTGTGGGGTGGCACGTACGCCGTCACCAAAGGGTTTTATGACAAATATGGCCCCGAACGGGTCAAAGATACGCCGATTGCCGAGAACGCCATCGTCGGTGCGGCTATTGGGGCGGCGTTGGTCGGCCAGCGCCCGATTGCGGAATTGATGACCATCAACTTCGCCTTTGCGGCCATGGACTACGTGGTCAATCAGGCGCCCAAATTGCACTACATGTTCGGTGGGCAGTTCAGGGTCCCGCTGGTGATCCGGGCCGTGGGCGGCGGCGGACGCCAGCTTGGCGCTACCCACTCGCAGACCCCGGATGTGATCTTCGCGCACTTCCCCGGCCTGACGGTCGTCAGCCCCGGCACGCCCGAAGATGCCAAAGGCCTGCTCAAATCGGCCATCCGCTCGGATAACCCGGTGCTGTTCATCGAGCACGCCACCATGTACCAGGTGCGCGGCGAAGTCCCGGAAGATGAATATCTCATTCCCATTGGTAAATCCAAAGTTCAGCGCCCCGGCAAAGACGTGACCATCGTCACCTATTGCAAGGGTCTCGAACTTTCGATGAAAGCCGCCGACGAGTTGGCGGGGCAGGGCATTGACGTTGAAATCGTTGATCTGCGTACCTTGCGTCCGCTCGATATGGAACCCGTGCTTGAATCCTTCAAGAAGACCAACCGCGCCGTCATTGTCGAAGAAGGCTGGAAATCCTACGGCGTCGGTGCTGAAATCTCCAGCCGCATCTACGAAGATGCGTTTGATTATGTGGATGCGCCCATCCTCCGTGTGGCGCAAAAAGAAGTTCCGCTGCCCTACAACCGCAACCTGGAACAGCTGGCTCTGCCGCAGGTGCCCGACATTGTGGCAGCGGTGAAGGAGGTAATGAAATAATGGCTGAAACTATTTCCATGCCCAAGCTGGGCTTTGATATGGCCGAGGGCACGCTCGTCCGCTGGGTGAGGAACGAAGGCGAACAGATCAACAAAGGCGACGTGCTAGCCGAGATCGAAACCGACAAAGCTACTGTCGAGGTCGAGTCGTCCGCCAGCGGTGTGGTCTTGAAGCTATTGGTCGATCAGGGCGCGGTCGTCCCGGTCAGCACCCCGATCGCGGTGGTTGGCGAAAAAGGGGAAAAAGTGGACGTTGCTGCCCTGGAGACGGAATCTGCACCTGAAAAGGAAGCACCCGCTCCAGCAGAAACCCCTGCGCCTCAACCCGCGCCCGAACCTGTACATCCCCGCAGGGGGCCGCCGCTAAAGAAGCCGCCACCACCCCCGAGGGACGCATCAAAGCCTCCCCGCTGGCGCGCCGTGTGGCTGAAGAAAAGAACGTGAACCTGGGCGCAATCCAGGGCACCGGCCCCGGCGGGCGCATCGTGCGTCGTGACATTGAAGCCGCGTTAGCAGGCGGTGAGGCCGACTGCCGTCAGCGCTCAGCCTGTCTCGCCTCTCGGACCGCCATCCGCGGTTGTTGTCTCACACGAAGACGAAATCGTCCAACTGACTAAATTGCGTCAGGCCATTGCCCGCCGCATGGCTGAGAGCAAGACCAGCGTCCCACACTTTTATGTTTCGCACGAATACAAAATGGACGCGGTCATGGCGATGCGCAAACAGATCAACGAGTATTTGCCGGATAACGAAAAAATTTCGGTCAACGATTTCATCGTCAAGGCTGTTGCGTTGACCTTGCGCCAGTTTCCCAATTTGAATGCCTCCTTCGCGGGCGACAAAGTCGTCCGGCATGGTGCGGTCAACGTAGGTGTAGCCGTGGCCGTCGAGAACGGTCTGCTGACCATCGCCCACAAGGACACCGACCAGAAGCCGCTGCGCCAGATTGCCAGCGAAGTCAAGGCGATGGTCGCGCGTGCTCGCGAGGGCAAGGTCAAGCCGGATGACATCGAAGGCTCGACCTTCTCTATCTCCAACCTGGGCATGTATGATGTGGAGAATTTCATCGCTATCGTCAACCCGCCTGAAGCAGCCATCCTGGCGGTCGGCTCGGCGCGCGAAGTCCCGGTCGTTGAAGATGGTGAGATCAAACCGGGTTGGCGTATGAAGGCCACTATCTCGGTCGATCACCGCGTCAGCGACGGAGTCGAAGCCGCGCAGTTCATGCAAACGCTGGCAGGTTTCCTGGAGAATCCGGTCAGGATGTTGGTGTAGAATACAGATCTCCGAGTTTTACAAAACTCGGAGATCTTTGCTTGTAATTCTCTGTCCATTTCGTTTGTCGGAGGTTAATTGTTCACGGCGTGTAATAGGTCACTTCCAGCCTGAAATTACCATAGACTGTATCGCACCCACCTACTCCTTGGTCGTGGGTAAGGTCTTCCTGCGAGCTGCGCAAGACAAAACCATAATTGGGCGTTGTGCCTTGCATCCATTCCTTGACGACTGCGGTGACATCCGGGCTGAAGGAACCCAGGCTCATGTAGTCTTTAGCAGGGATCGTCATGGCCTTGTCGCCATAGGGATTACCGCGCCAATCATTCGTGCCCAACATCAGATACGAGGCACAGGATTTGATTTCGTTGCTGGCGACATCTGCGCTCCAGTGTTGTCCCCCGATGTAGTCGAATTTGAGCCGGGCTTCGATAAGTTTGCCGGGGATCTGATTTGTATCGAAATATACTGCACCGCGATAGATTGCATTCCAGATGTCACAGTCATGGTCTCCATGTTCATAGCCTACTACTACCTGCTGATCACCTACCGAGAAATAGTCAGGATGCGTACCGGTCTGTCCACAGCTTTCGTCGTGGAATTGATAACGCCATAACGTATCTGTGGGAGACAGGCTGGTTTTCTGGATGCCAAGTACTGCGAACTCGAAGCAGGTGGTGTTGCTAGGAGGTGATTCGTCGCCGGTGTCCGCTGTGAACGCTGTCACGACGAAGCAATGTTGGGTACCAGCCACGTCGGGCCAGGAGGGTGGCGGAATGGCGGCCGTCGTCTGATCCGGGTTGTTGACTTTCTTACGCAGCGCCAGCGTTTTGTCCGGCTGGACTTCGTACAGGTTGTAGCCGCCGAGGTTATCATTGCAGGCAGTGCCGGGCCAGCACGAGACGGGCGTCCACACGAAGACAGCGTATTTGTTCTGGATCACCGCATTACAGAAGAGCAAGATGACACCGTGCTGGAGACAGGTGGCTGGGTCGCCGGTCAACTTTAGGTTTTCGGGTGTCGGAACGAGACCGTCCGGCCAGCCGCCGCTTAATGGGGTCATTTGTGGCAGCGCCGTGAAATGGATGTTACTCAAATCGATCTGAACGGGTTGTCCCAACTGAGGCGGCATCTTTTGCGAGAACTTTCCCAGCAATTGCAGTGATCCGCCCTGCCAGCCCCAGCATTCCAAATCCAGTTGTGCTCCGTTGGGCGTCAGCGGTAGATTCTTCAGGTAAGGCGACAGGTCAAAGGCGCCATTGGTTGGGGTCAGGAAGGTGTCTTTCCCGGCTGGCAGACGGGTCCATGGGCCGCCGTTGAACGAAACATAGCAATAGAGCTTATCGACCGGTTGGGTTGGGGTCAGGGTGGCATCGTTCAGGCTCAGGGCGCTCCACTCTGGCGTCAGGCAGGTAGGGTCCTGTATGACCAGGCTGACCGGGTTGCTGGGAGACTGCCCGGCGGGGTTGTAGGCTGCCACGTAATAGCTCAGGCTTCCATATAAATTCTTGTCAGTGTAGGACAATGTGCCCTGTCCCGCTCCCAGGCTGGCGACCTGGACGAAATCTGTCGATTTGGGGTCTGCGCGGTAAACCAGATAGCCATACTCATCGTTGGATTGATCGCCGATGAACAACTGGATATCGCATCCGTTGACTGTGGCTGAAAGCGATGGCGCTTGCGGCGGCTTTTGATTTCCCATGAATTTGCCGATGTTCTTCCCCAACCAGAAACCGACTTTTCCAGGGGACGAATTAGAAACTGCTTGTGAAGGTCCAGCTGGGGGAGACGGAGGCGGCACTTCGGGTCCGGAAGGAGGCGGGGTGGTGTCATCGGGGGAGGGCGGCTCGTCTGTTTGATCCTGTGGCGGATTGGCAGTCACACGCACCAGGTTGGACTGTGCCTGCCCACCCTGTGCATCTAGCGCGCGCACCAATAGCGTGTGCGGACCTGCTTCCGTCGGCGCCCAGGTCCAAAAGGCGCTGAATTGGTTCAGGCTGGCATTAGGGGCCTGCCGAGTTTGCCACAGCGCGCCGTCCACCCACAATTGCAGGGCAGATACCGGCTGCAGGCCAAGTGCTTCAGCTGAGATGGCAGTTTCCTGGTTCAGGGTCAAGTTGCTGCCGTTGACCGGATTGGTTAGCGTAACCAGGAGCGAGCCGCCAGCGGGCGGCAATTGTTTGGACATGGGCGGAATGAGATTGTACAAAACCATGCCCGCAACCACGACGATCACAAAAAGGCCGACGAGTGGAATCCAGATTTTTTTCGACATAGCTCGTTCCTTTCTCAGCGGATGACCACAGGTGTGGGAGTGAGGGTGTTGATGGTAATCGGGGGGATCACAATCAGGGTGGAGGGCGCAGTCGGCGTTGGCGGGGGAGCCCCGCCACTGCAGGTAGTTACGTTCACCCCGGAAAGCAGGGCAGTGCGTACTGACGTATCCCCGTTCTGATCCTGGATCACGGCTTGATACTGGAGCGTTCCACCTCCCATGTTCGCCAGCGTGCCACCGCCAAAATCGGATTCAGGGTTGACCGTGACCTGATACAGATCGCCTCTAACGGGGCTCATGCCTTTGGATTGGAAATCGGTGACGTTGCTGCCGTCTGCACTTTGGACGCGGTAGAAGAGCACAACGGCTGTGATGCCAACGGAATCACTCGCATTGACCTGGATGGTGACATCTTTCGGACTGCAACTACCCCGATAAAAAACCGTACCGGTCGAAACGCTCTGGACCGAGATGCTGGCTGCCGTTACAACCGGCGTTGGCGTGGCCGACGGGACCGCAGTCGGCGCCGAAGTGAGCGTGGGCGTGATAGCAGATGTTTCGGTTGCCAGTGTTCCTGCTGTCGGGGCCATATAGATGCTGAAAGCGGTCGGCAGGCTGGGGTCCGAAGCGACCGGGACGGGATAGCTCAGTAGCGGGAACGAGCCGGAGAAGTCCCATCCGGCTTTGGACACCTGCACCTGACAGGATCCCGCCGGGAGATCGACAAAAGCGAATTTTCCATCATCCGCCGTGATTTGCGACAACGCCTGTCCGCAACCGTTCAGATCCACGGTGACGCTATCCAATGGGCCTTCATTACTTTGGATGTCACCATCCCCGTTCAGGTCGGCGTAGACTACACCCTGCACCACGCCGCCACCGGAGACGGTCACCTGCTCGGACGCATATCCTCCCCAGACGCCGCCGTTGTTACGAGCACGGACTTGCAGCGTGTAATTACCCGGCCCGGAGGGCGACCAGGTTTGATTAAACGTGACCAGGTTATCGCTGGTGTTAGAACTGGGGCTGGCGCCGACCACGGCACCGTTGACGCTGAGTTCCATCTGGCTCAGCCCGCCCGGATCAGCAGCATGAGATATGACCTGTACGGTGCCCATGGGCAGGATGCTGTTATCCAGAGGAGTGTCGATCCAACTCTGTGGTCCGCTCGAGGGAGAGTTGGGTCCGCAAGCTGTCATTAGTGCTATTAGAACCATAAGGAGTGAGTACATCCAACGTTTCATGCTTCGCCTCCTAGGTGTGCGAATCGATGCGGGCGAGTAACGGATATATACTGGCTATTTGGGCTCTGCGGGTAATAGCTGCGGAGTCATGTCTTCCCCCCAGTCGATAGGATTGCTAAAAAATGCTCAAATGGATGCCATCCGTCCCACCCGCGAAACGGAATAATCCTATGGGTATTATAGGACTGGATGTTGACCAAGATTGTCTGATTTAATCGCCCATTTTTCCTACTGTCATAGTATACAAAAATCAAGGCCTCTTGTCTAAGCGCTCTCGTTGCCGTCTCCGGCGGCGAGACGCCACCTAGAGCAAAGCCAATTGTTTGACTTTTGCAAGAAGCCTAATGTAAGGTGGCTTGTTGCGCTACCTTTATTTGTTTATCTTCCTTTGATAATATTCAATGAGTAATTGGGGGCGATCTTCTTGTACACTATCTCCACTGTAGAATTCCAGGTAGCCTGGTGCCGGGCTGTTGTTGTCCCCTGTGTTGAACCGCAAGCGTAACTGGATTGTGTCAGCTTGTGTAATGTACGGAAAAGCTGTGCTATTCAACCAGGCCAAATACTGCTCTCCTAACGGATTGTTCTCGATGATGCCCACGGCCTCTTTGCTGGCCGAGGCCTGGAAATCAGATTTTTGCAACATCTTGATGGGGAATGGGCCGAATGACCCGAATGCGCCGGAACGAATGTCGACAAGGATATTTGGCTGGACTGTAAATGGGTCTATTCCTATCAGGCCTTTCTTTTTAATCAGCAGCAAGACTTTTGAAATAAAAATATCATCGGGCAAAGAGGAGACATCAAAGTGCAGGATCGTGCGATACTGGCGATTGCTTGCATCGTTTCCAAGATAGAGAACATCATCGTGGGCGTTTTTCTTGCCTCCCTGCTCACTACCTGGGCGGGATTTAAGGATCCAGCCATCATATTTGCCAACTGAGTAGAGAATTCTGACATTCTGTATGAGGGTGGTTTTTGCAATGATGTAGTCTTGACCGGACGTGAACTCTCCATTCCCTGCACCAATCCCTCCGAGCGGATTTCCCATGATGTCAACAATACTGTCGTTGTCTAGCATATTCAGATGCAGGCTTCCTTCCCCTTCCTTCGCTTCAACGGTAACAGTGTAAGTATCTCCGGCGCCGGTAACGCTAACGATGCTGGTTTGGTTGAGCGTACCGTTGGTATTCAACGAAAAGTCGCTCTTGTCCACGCCGTTCACGGGTTCAGAGAATTTAATCGTGAAGTTCATGCTGACGGCGCGAGTCGGATTGGGGTCAGCGGGCAGGATTTGGGTCACGCTGGGAGGCGTTCTGTCTATGATGTAGGGATCTCCGGCTGTGAAAGTCCCATCACCGGTTTTTATTCCGCCAAGCGGAATCAGCCCCTGGCCGAAGATGGAATTATCGTCTATGACATCCAGACGGATACTCCCGTCTTTGTCTCCGGTATTGACGGTAACATCGTATGTGGTGTCTGAGATGGGCATGACCTGTGTGATAGCGGCTGTAGATATGTTGGGATTTGTGACCAATTGAAACCCGTGAAAAGGAGGCAGAAGTCCTACGCCCATTACGGGTTCCGTGAAGGTGACCCTGAAATTCACGTTGGCAGCTATAGTGGGATTTTCATCAGTAATCTTGATAGATGCAACCCTGGGCACTGTACTGAGCGGGCTGTATTCATATGCGCCGATGTCGGGTGCTTTCCCTGTAAAGCTATCGTTTATGCCGGGAATCAGGACTCCTCGGTCCACATTTGGGCTGGTTGCATGCAGGGTGAAGAGCCCATGTTCAGGATCGATAAGGCCGGGGTCATCTGTATAGCTGTTGCAATTCAGACCGGTAGCTGTGCAGAACTCTTTGATGTTGTAGTAATCGATGCTATCCCATTTGAAAAGCGGACTGAGTAGACTTTGTGTAGTGTGTAAGTTGTTGTTGTCCCAATAGTTCCCTGTGGAGCCAGAAGGAACATCTTTGATCAAGTAACCATTGCTTTGGAAAATGTTGTTGCGCATTACAGTATTGAAGGCCGGACTGATCAGGTCAATGGCGTTGATCTTTTTCTTATCTGACCAGAAGGTATTATGATAAATGAGCGCAATTCCGTCAGATTCCTTGTCCATCTTTATAGCCCGACCAGTGTAATTGGCATACAGAGTGCGTAACGCCCAGACAGGTCCCTTGGTGATTGGAGCCAGGGACAGACCTACGAAAGCATGCTCTACAACGTTCTCTCGAAAGCGATTGTTGACGCAGGCACCTTCTGGTTCGAAGGCATCATCGCCTATGTGATGGATGTAGTTGTCATAGACGTCGACATCCAGCGCCAATTCGAAATTGTGGGGGTCGCCAGATGAGCCGGTATAAATGCCATTAAAGTAATTGTGGATCTCATTGCCGCGCACGATTGTTCCAACATGTCCCCTGACAAGAATGGCTGTGCCCTCCATGGATGTGGCCTTTAACCGCTTCCCAGGGCCATTCGTCGACGGGCGAGTCGTAGATCTCGTTGTATTCGATGCGCGTGTCATTGCCCTGATAGAACTCTCCCAACCATTTGATAAAAACACCTATTTGGATGTGATGAATCCTGTTCTTGCGGATGACTACGTGAGATGTGTCTGTCATGCAGACACCGCAACTGCTGGTAGTGGTGCCATAGTAGCGGACTTCAAAGCCTTCGATCCAGAGCCAGTTTTGCCCTTTTGCGCTGAAGGCATGGTTGAGCGTTGGCAATTGCCAGGTATGGTTGGATGGGTCATCCGTGCTGCGCACATAGAGTTGCAGTGTTTCTGGATCAAAGAACCAGCCTTCTTTCATTACTGTGGTTCCGTAGGTACGTGTGTTGACAAGATCGGCTAGACTTTCATATCTGAAATAACGCTCTCCGTCACGGGCAAGATATTGAAAGGTCGGTGACAACGCGGGTGTACCATACATTTCTATATCTACTGTCGTTTCCAGATGTCTCCAGAAAGCTGTCTGGAACCGTCAAGGATGGCGTGTTGTCCCGCTGCTTTGATTTGTATCCAATTGTTTTCTGTGCCTGATGCCGGAAAGTTAACTTCCTCGTGGTAGATCCCGTCAGCTACCAGCACCTGTGTCCCCGGGGTGGCAAGATTGACGCCTGCTTGTATGGTTTGGAGTGGGGCTGTGGCAGAACCATCTCCCCCGGGCGCGGCATCATCATCCACGTACAGTACTCTTGTTGGCGTGAATTGGAGCTGGTTCGGCTGGGTGGTGACGAAGCCGGAGATCTCGGTTGCCCCATCTGTAACTTTAACTTCATATGCTGTAGATTCGGTAAGATCAAACAAGCTGCCAACCAGGTGCTTGTCCTCGATGTTCATGAGTGGATGTCCGCGTTTCCATTCAGAATCATTTACCTGCCGATACATCAATTCTGCAGAAGATGGAAGTTTTTGCCCGCTGACGATGACGCCGACGGTTTCGATGTTGGCATACAAATCAAGATTTGTGAAGATTGTTTGAGTTTGTGCGTGAACAGGTACGCTTGATGGTAATCCTGTGTTCAAGACTATAATAACTGTGATGATTGTGCCAATGAAGCGTAGATTCCAACGGTTGTATTTCAAATGTTATGCCTCTTGAAAAAGATGGTAACAGCAGTAGAAGTCATGCCTGCCTGTGCAAGGATACCTCATCTTTTAAAATTCAGTGGATCACGATTTAGATGTCCAACACATCCCTGCTTGAAGTAGATGACTCAATACTCATCGCCATCGACATCCAGCCTTCCTTTGTACAAAAGGAATCCAGAGATGACAACAACGCACTCTTGCAAAGAATGTGCTGGGTGATCAAAGTCGCAAACTGGTTGAATGTCCCGCTGATCGTCACTGCTGAAGATATTCCCCGCAATGGAAGCGTGTCAGATGAAATTGCAGAACTCTCTGCCACCGGATACGAAAATCTACAACAAAATGATCTTTGGCCTGGCTGCACAGCCTGACATCCTCGAAGCCGTTCAGGAGACGGGGCGGAAGACCGCCGTGCTGATCGGCTACGAAACGGATGTTTGCATCACGCATTCAGCCTTGGGATTGATCGATTTGGGATACAAGGTTGCGGTAGTTGCGGATGCAACAGGTTCTCCCGGTGAAGCGCACCAGATTGGCCTGGAGCGAATCCGTGGTGCTGGCGGGATTATCGTCAGCGCGAAGAGTTTGTACTACGAATGGGTGCGCACAGTGGAAATGGCCCTGGAATTTGAACACTTGAGGTTGAGACTCCAGAAGGGAATCCTTTTGTGAAATAGCGTTACCTTGTGTGTTCTCCCATCTTAAGATGTGAGTAAGGGTAACATGACTCGCGAGGATTGTAGCGATGCATTTTGAAAAATGCAGTTGTAACTGATAGTAAAAAAGACTCTGAATTCGTGGATAATTCGGAGTTTTTGATTCTGTGACTCAATTATCGAAATAGTTAAGGATTTTGACAGGCATAAATGGGTACGGTGCCGGGAATGGATACCCAATTACAGCCGTTCGCTACGCACGTTCGTTCGCTTGTATAAGATGCACAGTCGACGGCGGATGGAGAAGTGTTGCCACAAGCCTGTACTGCTATGTCTGCCATGACGGGTGTGCGTATGGATGTATCACCGTCATCCTGCTGAACTACGACCTGGTATTGTAGTGTGGCCTGATTAAAAGGGAATAGAATTACTCAGCAGGGAGGTAGGGTTGAGATTTCCCTGATACAAGTCGTTGCCAATGGGGTTCATCGATGCGCTTTCGAATCCGGCGGATGAATTGCCAGTCTCGAAACGATAGAACAAGACCACTACCTTGATGCCCTTCGGCGCGCTGGCTCGGGCGGTGATGGACACATTGAGATGGGCCGCAATCGCTGCTGCCGAGATAAACTAGGTTTGTAGAAACTCCTTCGATAGATACCTCGCCGGTCGGTTCAATCGTCGGGGTGAGAGTTGGCGTGGGGATTTCCGGAGCAGGCGGCTCGGTAGCGGGAGGCGTGGTGGACGGTTCTTCGGGGCTGGCTATCACCAGATTGGTCTGGGCGAATCCACTCCAATTTCCATCATTGTCTTGAGCGCGCAACTGGAGCAAGTAATTGCCCGGTTCGGATAGTCCACAATCCTGAGTTAACGTGACCAGCGAATTCTGCGTATCTGGGCTGGGAATGGAAGCGGTCACCGCTCCGTTGATTGAAAGCTCGAATGTGGCTATGCCGCCGGGTGAAGCGCCATGTGCCACGATCTGACAGGGACTGGGTGGAAAAAAGACTGTGTTGGGTAGCGGCGCATCGAACCAGGCGCGCGGCGCGTCCGTTTCAGCGGCTGAGTCTCTGGGCATTCGATGTGGACAGAGTACAACCTGAGAGGGCGACCGCCAGAAGCAGCAATCCTGTAAATAGTTTTCGCATCATCTTTCAACTCCTCTCTGCCTAGGGAACAAAATAGTAAAGCTCTAACTGGAAGTTCCCTATTCCGGAAAGACATACGCCATTGCCATCCTCCAGCGGATGAGGAAAGTCAACCGGGGTGAGAATAAAGCCGTGATTGGTCTGTACATTCTTCAACCATTCGTTCATCGCCGATGTGACATCTGCCTGGAGTGACGCGAACGGTGACAGGGATGCGATAGGCGCGTTGTTGGCAGGTGCAGACAACGCCGAATTGTTGCCGGCAAAGTGGTTGTCGGCATTTAAAACACTCCAGTCTTTTTTGGCTTTGCCTACACCCGCTACGCAGGATGATGGTGAAGGAGCGGCCAGGCCGGTTGCGCCGTAATCCATAAACATTGTTGAAAACTTCAATATCGCTTTTTGGAGTACAGCGCCAGGAAGGAAGAACCGGTTGGGCAAATTTCACACCAGCGGAATAATTACCTTCACGGTAGCAATCCTGTTCTTCATCATCCACAAAATACGAACCGACCAACACTTCTCCAATGTTATTGCCGAAACCGTTGTTCTTATTGGCGTTTGCGTACGTGTCTCCCGTTCCGTACATATCGCAATCGCCGCTTTGGATCCATTGACCGCCTGTCGTCAGCCAGTCGGTGGGTGTGAGTACCAGCTTTTCCGGTTGCAGTGGTTGGTTTGGGCAATAGGTTGCCATTTCGGATACGATCTGGCCGCCATATTCTGGGCCTTCCACATACGCCTTGACGCCGTAACAATGATAGCCCCAGGGCAGTGGTAGTGCGACCACTTTTGCTTCGGGCGGGATCACTTCTTTCATATATTTTTGCGTGTTGTTGAGCGGGTCGGTTTCGTACACATAATACCCATCAATATCGTTCACCCACACGCAGTTGCCACCCGGCCAGCAGGTTTTCGGCTGCCACTCCCATTCCAACACGATCTCGCTTTTGACCTTGGCGTTCAGCGATTTGTCACAAATGACAAGGTTGCCCTTATGGTCAAGACACTCAGCGGTATCTTTGGGTTCACGCATTGCGAACGGTGCTGGGACGGTCAATTGGCCGCCACCTGTAAATTTTTCCAGTACTGGATCGTACTGTGGCATACCAGCAAACTGGAAACCTACCGCGTTTATCATCACGTTTTGCCGTTGTTTCGCGGGATTGATATGCGCTTCTCCCTCTCCCAAAAACTTAAGCAAATCCCCCAGCCAGCCCCAACACTGCATCTGGATCACGGTATCTTCAGATGTCAGCACATAACCATAGGTTTCGTATTGCGCTTGTCCCTCGCCAAAGAAAAAATGGTAGGGTTCCTTCGGCATCTTCTCCCATTTTCCATCACCGGAAGTTGTATAACAGTAAGATTTGTCCACCGGCTCGGTGGGTTGGAGTTCCAGTGGATGAGAATTGGGATGGACGCGCCGCCGGGACTCCCACCGCCTTCAGGCTGGATCGGCCCGCCTCCTGCCTCAGACCCATTGCCTGCTCCCACGCCCTCGGCCGGAATTGCACTGGCTGCCCTCCCGGCAGCGGCTGAGATGGATCAACCTTCGGATTGGCACCCGCCATTTGATCTGGTGGCACCCCGAAGTCAGCACCGATCTGCTCCAGGGTCTGCCCCTCGCCCGCCGGGACTTGCATCGGGCTATTTCCTTGCAGCACATTCACGATCACTGTCTGTGATTGTCCGATTTTCCCATCCGCGGTAGTAGCGCGGGCTGAAAACGTGTGTATGCCCATCGGCCAAGCCTGCCACGTCCAGGAAGCGCTCTCTGGCGAGTCGTCCACTACCCCTAACGATTGCCCATCCACGAACAACTCCGCGCTCTGAATAGCTTCAGGCGCGAAAGCCTGCATCGTCACCGATGCGTAGTCACCTGCATTGAATTCATCTCCGCTTGATGGGGAAAACAGGAAGACATTCACTGGAGAAGCCGATGGTGATTTTGATAGCTTGTACTGTGAACTGAGAAACCACCACCCACCACCGATTGCCAGCAAAACCAGGATGAGCAGGCCCGCAAACAGGATTCCCCAACAAAAAATCGCTTATTCATTGCAACTCCTTAGCGTCTCCAGTTTTGGCGATAATAATACTATAGCAGTGTCAAAATACGAAAACATTTCTATAATCTCCTATTGGCAATGAAATATGTCTTTTTTGCTTAAGGCTTCAAACAGTGTTTTATAGACGTTAACGAGAAGAATCACCTATTCCCACGTGACCCTTTTCCGACTATGATGTCTTTATTACGGCACATAATACTCAATCGATAACTGTGGACGGTTTGCTAGATCCTTGGCATCCCCACTGTAAAACCGGATGTAATCATTGCCCCGATCATCGTTATCGTCAAGTTGGAATCGTAGACGAAATTGCGTGATCCCATAGCGATTGATATATTGAAAAGCCGAGCTATCCAGCCAGGTCCAGTACCAGCCGTAATAGGGATTATTCTGGATGACGCCGACCGCATCCCTGCTAGAGACGGCCTGGAAATCCAAATTTTGCAAACCCCGGTATGGGAACGGACCGATATAACCGAACGGCCCTGAGCGAATGTCCACAATGATGTTCTGGTGTGTTTCGAATGGGTTGGTGCCGGCCACATCCGCCCCTTTGATCATCAGCAAAGCCTTGATGATCACGGCGTTATCGGGCAATGAGTCGGTGGGAAAATCCAGAATGGAGCGGAATTGGCGGTCCTGTTTGTCATCACCGAGCACAATCGTATGGGACTTCGAATCCCTGGAGCCGCCGCGGTTGCTGTCTTCCTTGGATTCGAGCACCCAGCCGTCGTTTTTGCCGTTCGAGCGGAAGGTTTCAGTCATGATAGGCGCGCTGATTTTCTGGACCGTATATTCTTCGCCGGTTTCGAAGTTGCCATTGCCAATGCCTGGTCCCGCCAAAGGATGACCGACGGTATCGGCGATGCTGTCGTCGTCCAGGACGATCAATTGTAGTGTGCCGTCTCCGCTGCCAGTGCTGGCTGTGACGATGTACAGATAGCCCGAACCGCTGACGTTGGTAACGGCTGCCCCTGAGATGTTCCCGTTAGTAGACAGGATGAAATCGCTGCCGTCCACGCCCGAAACTGCTTCCGAGAAAACGACGGTGAAATTGACACTGTCGGCGCTGGTCGGGTTCGGGTCGGCGCGCAGGCAGCCGGTCACGACCGGGGCGGTTTTGTCGAGCGTGTAGGCTTCGCCGCTGGTGAAATTCCCGTTGCCCGCGCCTAGTTCCGCCCAGGGGAATCCCGGAAGCGTTCAGGATGCTGTCGTCATCGAGTACATCCAGACGCAGACCGCCATCGCCGTTGCCGGTGTTGACGGTGACGGTGTAGGTGTTTCCTGAGCCGTTGATGTATGCGATGGAGGCGCCGCTTACTCCACCGGTGGTGGTCAGGGAGAAGTCACTTGTATCCACGCCGGTAACAGCTTCGGAGAAGCTGACGGTGAAGTCAACGTTTGCGGCTTGAGTTGGATCGGAATCAGCACGCAGGCTGGAGGTCACGGTGGGAGCGCTGGCTGTGCTTTTGTCGATGGTGTAGGTCTCACCAGTCGCGAAGTTCCCATCGCCGGCGTTTGGTCCGCCCAGCGGATTGTTGGCGGTGTCCACGATGGAATTGTCGTCTACCAGGTTCAGACCGAGTTCCCCGCTGCCGGAACCGGTATTCACGCTGACCGTGTAGGTTGTTCCCGAAATGGGAGTGACACCGATGATGGCAGCGTCTGTGAGGCCCGGGGTGGTGCTCAGGCTGAAGTCGTTGAAGGGTGGCAGGACGTCTACCCCGGTCACGGGTTCGGAAAAGGTCACCGTGAAATTCACGGCCGCAGCGCTAGTCGGATTTGCGTCAGCACGCGTAATCGATAGAACCGTGGGGGGCTGGTCGACTGCAAAGGCGTATTCGTACGCGCCGATGTCCGGTGCGTTGCCTGCGAAGTTGTCATTGATACCGGGAATCACAACGCCCCGGTCGATGTTCGGGCTGGACGGCAAAAGCGTGAAATCGCCGCCAGCCGGGTTGCTCAGGCCGGGCGGGCCTTCGTGCCCGTTGCATTCCAGTCCAGTGGACGCGCATAGCTCCGCCACGCTGGCGTAGTTTATGTTCTCCCATAAAAAGCGCGGACTGTGGGTGGTGTACCAGTTGTCGTAGTTCCAGTCGTGCCCGGTTGAACCGGTTTTCACTTCGTAGACCGCATACCCGACTCCCTGGAAAATGTTGTTGCGCAACGTCGCGTTGTGCACCGGGCTGATCATATCCATCGCGGCTACATTTTGCGTTGTCCAGAAGGTGTTGTGATAGATCAGCGCGATGCCATCCGAATCCCCGTCCCATTTGATGCCGCGACCGGTGTAATTGGCGAATGTCGAGCGCAACACCCAGACGGGGCCCTGTGTAATCGGCGCCAGCGAAACACCCACAAAGCTGTTATCCACGGTATTGTTCCGGAAGCGTTGGTTGATCGACGCGCCTTCCGGTTCGAAGGCGTCGTCGCTCATATCGTGGATATGGTTGTTGTAGATGTCGGCGTCGAACGCCAGCGCGGGGTTCTCAAGCGCGCCCGATGAACCGGTGTAAATGCCGTTGAAGAAATTGTGCAATTCATTGCCGCGCAGGATGGCCCCGATGTGCCCCCTGAGAACGATGGCCGTGCCTTCCATGGATGAGCCTTTGACTGCTTTCCAGGGCCATTCGTTCACGGGCGGATCGTAGATTTCGTTGTATTCGATGCGCGTGTCGTTGCCCTGGTTATCCCCGCCTGTCCAGTTGACATAGACGCCAAGCTGCATGTTGTGGATACGGTTCTTGCGGATGACCACATGCGACGCGTTTACGGTGCAGACGCCGCAACCATCTTGCTGCGTGCCGTAGAAACGCATTTCGAAACCTTCGATCCAGAGCCAATCCTGGCCGGAGACATCGAAGGCGTGGTTGAGTTGGGGTACCTGCCAGGTGTGCCTGGATGGATCGTCCGTGCTGCGCACGTAAAGTTTCAACGTGCTGCGCTCAAGATACCAGCCTTCGTTCATCGTTTCGTTGTTGTGCCCGCGACTTTGCATAAGACCGTTGAGATCGTCGTACATGTAGAAGCGTTTCTGGTCGCGTGCCAGATAGCCGATAGGCCCATCGATCTTTGTGAACCAGACATGCGATTTGGCATCGGCTTTCCAGATGTCTCCGGAAAGCGTCTTTGAACCATCCAGGATTGCGCCGCTGCCCTCGGCCTTGACCTGTATCCAGTTGCCATCCGTGCCCGAAGCCGGGAACGAAACCGTCTCGTGATAGGTGCCATCGGCAACCAGGACTTGCGTTCCCGGAGTGGCGTGATTGACCCCTTCCTGTATGGTCTGGAACGGGGCCGCGGCGGAGCCGTCGCCGCCTGGGGAGGCGTTGTCATCTACATGAACGACCACTGATGGCGTGAACTGGAGTTCATTTGCTTGCGTTGTAACCGTGCCACTGATTTCGTTAGCCCCGTCATTGACTTTGATCTCATACGATGTGATCGGAGCGAGCCCAAACAGACTGCCGACGAGTCGCCCGTCATCGATACGCATGAGCGGGTGACCGGTATGCCAGGTGGCTTCATTGCTTTGGCGATACGTCAGTTCGGCGGTTTTGGGCAGGTCAGTCCCGCTGACGACCACACCGATGGTCTCGATGTTGGCATACAGGTCCAATTTCGAGAAGGCGACAGCGCTGTTCTCTGTGTGGGCGAGCGCCGCTACAGGTGTAGGAATGCCAGACAGGCAAGCTGCCGCCAGAAAAGCCAACACTACAATAACGGACACAAGCTTATGTGCCGGATGGAAATATCTGAAATTGAGCGACCATGCAATCTATTTTATCTCGGTATGTAATACTCGACCACTAAACGGGGGCGGTCTGCCAGACCATCATAATCACCGCTGTAGAAACTGATGTAATCGTTGGCCAGGTTGTTGTCATCATCGAGCTGGAATCTCAGGCGGATCTGGGTGATGCCGTTCAGGTTGATGTACTGGAAGGAAGAACCATCCAGCCAGGCCCAATACCAGCCGTTGAAGGGATTGTTTTCGATCATGCCAACCGCATCCTGGTGAGCCGGGCTCTGGAAATCTGAGACCTGAAGACCTCGATATGGGAAGGGTCCGATGAAACCGAACGCGCCGGAGCGAATATCTAAAACGATATTCTGGTGAGTGGTGAACGGGTTGGTTCCAACAACGCCTTGCCCTTTGACCATGAGCAGGGCTCGAGTAATCACCGCATTGTTGGGCAGGTAGTAGGTTGGGAAATGCAGGATGGCACGGAATTGGCGGTTCTGGGCATCGTCGCCCAGCACGAAGGTGGGGCCGTTGGCATCCTTGTAGCCGCCCTGGTTGCTGTCTTCGCTGGATTCGAGCACCCAACCGTCGTTGGCGCCATTGGAGCGGAAGGTCTCGGTGATTTTGGTCACTTCCACGGGGGTTTTGTTGATCGTGTATTCTTCCCCAGTCGTGAAGTTGCCATTGCCGATGCCTGCTCCAGCCAATGGCAGGCCGACGGCATCTATGATGCTGTCATTATCTAAAACATCCAGACGCAAGGTGCCATCGCCCGTGCCGGTGCTGGCCGTGACGGTATACAGATAGCCCGAGCCGTTGACCGCGGTGATGGCTGCCCCTGAGATGCTCCCGGTGGGAGACAGGAAGAAATCGCTCAGGTCTACGCCCGTAACTGCTTCCGAGAAAACGACGGTGAAATTAACGTTGTCAGCGGTGGTGGGGTTGGTGTCGGCGCGCAGGCTGCCGGTCACGACCGGAGCGGTCTTGTCGAAGGTGTAGGCTTCGCCTGATGTGAAGACCCCATTGCCAGCACCTGCTCCACCTAAAGGAACGCTTGTTGCGTTTATGATGCTGTCGTCGTCGAGTACATCCAGGCGCAAACCGCCGTCGCCGCTACCGGTGGCAACGATGACGGTGTAGATGTTGCCTGACCCGCCCACGTTGGCCACGAGAGCACCGCTGAGCCCCCCGGTAGTGGTCAGGGAGAAGTCTCCTGTATCCACGCCGCTGACTGCTTCGGAAAAGGTCACCGTGAAGGAAACCATGTCGGCGGCAGTTGGATTGGGGTCAGCCCGCAGGCTGGAGGTCACGGTGGGAGCGCTGGGCGTGCTTCTGTCGATGGTATAAGTTTCGCCGGTGGTGAAGTTCCCGTTGCCAGCGCCTGCGCCGCCCAGTGGATTGTCTACCTGATCTAAGATGCTATCATCATCGACCAAGTCCAGCCGCAGAGTGCCATCGCCCGTACCAGTGTTGACTGTGACGGTATAGGTCGTCTCATAGCTATAGCCATTCCCACCGGATGTAACCCCTGTCACAGCCGCACCTGAAATATTGCCAGTGGTGGACAGGGCGAAATCGCCTGCATCAACAGGCCAGACTCCCTCGGAGAAGGTTACCGTGAAATGTACTTCGGCGGCAGCGGTAGGGTTGGGGTCAGTGCGCACGATCCCCGTAACGGCGGGATTGCTTTTGTCAATGCGATAAGAACGTCCTTTCGTGAAATCCCCGTTACCCGCACCAGCGCCGCCCAGCGGATTGGAGGCGGTGTCTTGGATACTGTCATTGTCAACCAGGTTCAGGCGTAATATTCCATCGCCAGCGCCCGTATTGACCGTGACAAAATATTCAGCACCGGAACCGCTGACACCTGTGATAGATGCGCCGGTAATCCCATCCATCGTGGTCAGGGTAAAATCGTCTGCTGTCACTCCGGTGACCATCTCAGAAAAGATCACGACAAAGGATACACTGGCAGGAGTGGGATAAGAGCATCGAAGTCCAAACGTCCCGCATGTAGGAGCGATCGATACGACGGTTGGGTCGCGCTCGGAAGCGTACGAAACTTCACTCACGAAGATGTCACTTGCTCCGTTTGTGTCTCCGCTGACCAAGTTGGACGCGACAGAAGAGAAAGCGACAACGCTTCCATCTGCAGAAAGCGATGGGCCGAAGGATGAATCGTTGCCATATTCCACGTCCACGGAGGTACCCGTCTGGAGATCGCGGACCCAAATATTCATGATCCCATTGTTGTCCCCTTTGTCGTAGAATGAGAATGCCACGTAACGGCCATTGCTGGAAATGGTTGGCTCATCGAGGCCACCTGTTACCATGATATCTCCGTGCGAATAACGCGAAGCCAGTGTGGTCTGGCCGGTCTGGCGATCATGCACGTAAATGAGCTCGTAGTACTCATCGGCTTCGGGCGTAAGATTGTCCGATTTGGAGCGGAACACAACATAGCGCCCGTCCCCCGATATGTCCGGACTGGTCCCACCACCATCTGCCTGAACGCCACTCGAGTTGACGGATACGCGCGTTGTGGTGCCCGTCTGCAGATCACGGACGAACGTATCTGTCTTGCCGTTCGTGTCTTCGGCGACCAGATTGGTTGCAGCGGATGAAAATGCCACGTAGTGCCCATCATTGGAGATGGCTGGCGCGCCAGAGCTACCATTTGCTTGCGCGCCGCTCGAATCGACCGAGACACGCGTTGTCATGCCGCTCTGACGGTCGTGCATGAATACATCTGAGACCCCATTCGTATCCCCCGCTACCAGATTGCTGGCGTCCGAGGAAAAGACTACAAAACGGCCGTCGCCGGATATATCGACATTGTATTCGTTTGCCGTGCCGTTCGCTTCGTTCCCGCTCGAATTCGACTGATACCCGAGTGGTCAGCCCAGTCTGGCATTCGTGTACGAACACATCCCCCATTCCATTCGTATCACCATTGACCAGGTTAGTGGCATCTGAATAAAAGGCCACAACACATCCGTCATTGGAAATGGCCGGTGAGGCTGGAGTATCCATTCGCTTCCACGCCGCTCGAGTCTCATCGATACGCGCGTCGTTGGCCTGTCTGGCGGTCGTGCACGAAGATATCGTCCACGTTGTTGGTGTCCCCGCTGACCAGATTGCTGGCGCCAGATTCGAACGCCACGAAGCGCCCGTCATCGGAAATTGCGGACTGTGTAGAGCGGCCATTGGCCTCGGCCCCGCTCGAATCGACCGAAACACGGGTAGTATCACCTGGGGCCGCCTGAACAGGGAGCACCCTGCCCGGGATATTGACTGCTAGCATGGATAACAACGTGAGCACGTAATGCCCCGCAAAAGAGTATTCAGGAATTTGGTATCCATCATTCCCTCCTTTCTGAAGATGGAACAACTCTGCCTGCGCAGAGACTTACGTACAATTTCCCACAATCTAATTATACTGATAATGTTCCCGTTCGCGATGGTATAAGTATCCTACTTTTTGTTGTATTCACAAGGGTATGGAAAAGTGCCATTAGTTAATGAAAAAAATGCCGCCTCACCCGAGACGGCATTGATACCAATAAACCTGTTTAATTCTATGGCTGACTGATTTTCAACGAATCAAATTCGATTTTGACCGGTAACACCTGGAAGGATGAGACTGAAAGCCCGATTTTACCTTTTTCGAAACGGAATTGATTTTCGGTGATCGTTCGAATATCTACGCCATTAATCGACAGCGAAAGCTTATTTCCCTTACAGGTGGCAACATATGATATTGGTGTCCTGGCCCCCTTTGATCGCGGTTGAACCGCCGGCATAAAGCTGGTTGTAGCCCTTTGCCACAGCACCTATGGAATCGTAAGCATAAGATCCAATATAACCCGCTGTTTGCAATATTGAACTCGTACCAGCCTCTATCTGTATAACGACAGATCAAACTGATGTTGTTGTCATTGACGCCCCGATTGCTGGCTGTTGCTTCCATTTTCACATCGGTATAGGTGAAATCATTGAGAACAGCATAGGCATACAAATCTGAGTTGGGGTCGTTGAGATCGAAAACCATTTTGCTGTTATCGGTATAGATCTTCATCCGGTCTTCATTACCGCTGGTTACAAAAGTGGACCAGTTGCTCAAATCCCCATTGAACTCTTCAATATAGAAGGGTTGCGGCTCAGGTGTGGGCGTATTCGGCTCTGTTGTGGATGTTGGCGGGGGAGTGCTTGTCACGACCACAACCTTTGGTTCAGTGGTCTGGGTTGGGGCAACAGTCATAGTTGGTGCGGATGTCTCAGTCGGGGCGGCAGAAGGCGCATTTCTGCCATTCATGAAAACGACGACAATCAAAGCTACAACGATAACTGCGCCGCCGCCATACATGACCGGAGGGGTGAGTAGCTTTTTAGCCCCGGTTTTAGGAATGGGCCCCTCGACTGTTGAAGAACTTTTTTCAGATTCAGATGCAGTTGGAAGTTCCTGTGTGTTTGATAAAAGAGACTTGGTCTCCCTCAATCTTTCTTTATATTCATCATGATCTTCTTTGGTGAAATCAACATATTGAAAGCGTCTCAGTCTGAAAGGTATTTCACACTGCTTGATCATCAATGGCAGGATGTGTTTGCCTTTATCGATTGCGTAGCCAATTTCATCTTTTACGTTTTGTGACTTGATAGACTCGGGGGATAGAATGATCAGAAAAGTGCTACAGGTTCGTAACGCTTTTTCCAGTTCGTCGTCCCAGCGAGACCCTGTTGGAATGTCCAACTGATCCAGCCAAACCTCATGCCCCGCCGCTTTCAAGTCTTTTGCGAGCCGGACGGCAAAATCGGAATTCGCTCTCGAATATGAAATAAATGTTGTCATGCCAATATCACTCTCTTTCAGACAGACTTTCTACCCGTTATTTAGATATTATATACTCAAATTGTCAAATTAAGTGGTCTTTTATGCCCCCTTTAAAGTGATACGCACATCATCATTTTGGATGATTCTTGTATCACCCTGATTTCCCAGCGCACTATTTGATTTCGATCAATAAATCTCGTAGCGCGTTTGCAACTTCCTCTAACTTTCCGCAATCTACCAGGTCCGGACGATCCTTCGGCGTGTGGGCGACCTCGGTCAGGATCTGCATGAAATTCTCCGAAGTCAAGGCCATTGCCGGGACGCCATTCATTACAAAGACCATATGATCGCTCTGGAACCAGGGTTCTCCTTCGGCCAGGTTCGTCTGTGTAGAAAAGGTTTCCTGGATGATGTTCCTCAATGCAACCGGGCATTCGTAGAACGAGTAGACGGTTTTCCCGCTATGGGAACCGAGTGCGTCCATATTGATGTTGAGCAATACCTGACCTAACTTGCTTTCGTTGGCTTTCAGGTAGGCGATTTCCCCGGCTGCAGAGTAATGGTCCTCGCCATTGAAGGGGACAAGTTCCACCCCCACTTCTCCGTCATAATCTTGCAGCAGCTCGGCCAGCAGGAGCAATACCACCACGCCCGCAGCGTTGTCCAGTGCGCCGGGCGTGTTATCTTTGGCATCGATATGTGCGCTGATGGCCACTCGTCGGTCGGCGCGGCCTTTGCGGGCGACCAGGTTGACTCCGCTGGAGGGGCGGCGTTCGGCTTCGATAACGAGAGCAGCCACCTCGTCTGCGTGCGAAGCGAGACGTGCGCCCTCTTCCTCGGTCATGTAAGCGGATGGGATGTCAAAGTCCCCGTCCTCGATCATTGGGAAGGGATAGACCGCCCCGGCAGTTTCGGGGTTGCGCCCGGTGGCAGTCAGGACGGCGAGCGGCCTTTTCATCTCCAATAGTCTCACAAGACGCTTGTGTTCATCCGGATTGTAGAAGGGGAAGTTCTTCGGCATGAGCTGTTCACGAGTAATTTCGCCGTGCAGTAGCAGAATCTTATCGCGGATGTTAGCCGATGCCAATTCTTCTACGGTAGACGCAACAACCAGCGACGCCTGCACCTGACAACCGAGCGTGAACGCTCCAACCTGGACCTGAAACTGCTGGCCGTTTAAGCTGAGACTGGCATTGCCCTGAGTCCAGTCGATACAGTCGAACGGTTGACGCTCGATTGCAAAGCCAAAGGATGCAAACCTTTCGGCCAGGAATTCGTTGGCATCCCGGTTGCCCTGCGTGCCAACGCGACGTGTGGGGATGTCAAGGCAAAGGTATTTCAGGTAGAATTCGGCTTTGGTTTTCAAAGATGGATTAATCATGGGATTCTCATTTCTCGTTGAGGTGATTTCCCTTTTATACTGGATTTATAAATTCGTTACCAGCCTTGATGAATGCAATTGTTATTAAGACCAAATTGATATGTTTGCATTCGTTTTTATGGGTATGATGTGATGGTTATGGAGCTTAAAGAAATGTGGACGCGCGTTCGAAAAGTTCTTTCCCCGCCGGTTTTCCCTGAGGACGAAGAGAAAACGCGTGCTGCCAGCTTTCTCAACACAATCTTGTTGATTGTTTTATTGATACTGGCGGTATTTGCAAGCCTGACCTTTTTCCTTACACTTAATTTAAATCGGATATTAATAGAGATATTCCTTATCCTGATATCGCTCGGCGTACTGGTTTTAATGCGACGCGGGTATGTACGCTTGGCCAGCACCATATTTTCGAGCGCATTGCTCATCATTGTGTCGATTGGTACGTATCTATCGGGGGGATTTGGGGGCACGACCATGAGCGCTTATATAGGCATCATTATCATTACGGGGCTCTTGCTCGGAAATTGGGCGGCCCTGACATATGCGTTGATTTCTATCGTTTTTACTGGATGGATGGTTTATCAAGATTCCCTTTATGTGTTACCCATTATTGCCGATAAAACAGACCTGATCCTATTGTGGGGTGAATTTTCATCGGTTCTCCTGGGAATTGTAGGATTGTTGGTTTTGGTGATGACCAATCTGAAACGTGCTCTGGAACAGGCTAAACGCAAAGAAAATGAATTGGCATTCAAACTGGTCGAGAGTGAGCAACTTTCGATCTGGGTTCAGGAAGCCAGTGACTTTAAGTCACATTTGCTGGCCCGGGTCAGTCATGAGTTGCGGACTCCCCTGGGGGTAATCGTTGGTATGGCGGAGATGCTTCGGCTTGGTGCATATGGTACGGTGACCGAAGAGCAGAAAAAGTTGTTGGAACGTATCCAGGTCAATTCCAAGTACCTTGAAACAACCTTCTCTGAACTGTTGGAACAATCCCAACTTGACAAAGAGATCCTTCCGATGCAATCAGTCAGGTTTTCCCCGGCTGCTATTTTAAAGAAGATTACCCCTGAACTCTGCGAGGATGCAAAGGAAAAGGGCATACAATATGAGGAGATCATTGTTTCTGAACTCCCTGAAACTCTGTGGGGCATTCCATCACGGGTGGAGCAAATTCTTTTTCATTTGATCAGCAATGCGGTTAAGTTTACAGAAGCAGGTTCTATCACAGTAACATTGCTTAGGCTTGATGAAAGTCGTTGGGCCATGCGCGTTGCCGATACAGGGATTGGTATCCCGAAGGAACACCGGGAGAGCATCTTTGAACCTTTCCGACAAGTGGATGAAACCATCGCCCGGGAATATGGTGGTGTTGGTCTGGGACTTTCGATCGTGAAACGCCTGACGTCCAGTATGAAGGGTACAATTAGGGTTGAAAGCCAACTTGACCAGGGAAGTACATTTACGGTTACTCTGCCACTGGTTGAACCGCCAACAGAAAGTATGTAAAAGCGAGTGAAAGAAGATTTCCATGGATAAGAAACCTTTAGCTTATATCGTTGAAGACAATAAGGACACGGTTACAATTTTTAGCGGCGCAATAGAACTGGCGGGATATGAGGTGGAAGTTGCTTATGATGGTGCTGTTGCACAAAAACGACTGACTGAGATTATCCCTGCCCTGGTCATTCTGGACTTACACATCCCTAATGTGTCTGGCGACATCTTGTTGCAACAGATTCGTTCTGACGACCGCTTGAGTAATACGCGCGTTTTCCTGGCAACTGCTGATGCCAACATGGCCGTCCAATTACGAGATCAGGCAGAAATAGCGTTGCTCAAGCCGATCGGGTTTTCACAATTAAGGGAACTGGCCGAACGCTTTCGGCCTGATGTTGGAAACTAACCCAATATCAGTACTCCCCTGATTTCGGGTTTCCACCAGCTATTTCGCGATCTACTGAATGTCGTAATGGGGGATTACAAACCGAGCACTTTCATGAAGGTATCTGTCATGATGGCAGTAGCGCCCCACAGCAATTCGCCGTCGTAGGGATGGTAAACGATCAGGCCGTATCTCCGCCCTGGAAATTTGAATTCCCAGCGATTGCTTTTATCGACCAGCCATGCCAGCGGCATGGTGAAGACGCGCGCCACTTCAGCGTTTTCCACGCGGAAGGCATACGGCCAACTGACCACGCCTACCACAGGCGTGACCCGGAAACTGGTGATGGTGATCATGGGCGCCAACCGTCCGAGTACACGCACATCTTGCGGATGGATGCCGACTTCTTCCTCGGCTTCGCGCAAGGCGGTTTGTTCGGGCATTGCTTCGCCGGGATCGCATGCACCGCCGGGAAAGGAAACCTGTCCCTTGTGAGTCTCAACCTTGTCCGTGCGGCGCGTGTAGAGCAAGTGCCATTCGTCCTCAAACCAGGTCAGCGGAATTAACACTGCAGCGCATTTCGGTTCTTTGCCTTTAGGAATGTCGGCTTCGTTGTAGATTTCCGCCTCGCCATTCTTGTCCCATGCGATGCGCAGTTTTTCGGTGATGTAATCTTCTGTCAGGTTCGGGGGCATCATGAGTCAACTCTACCGTTCAGATTCGTTTTCTTCCTGGCTCATACCCAGTTCTGCATTGAGTTCTTTGGCTCTTGGGTCTATGCTGGGTTCGATGCGTCGGCCGAAGATCAAAAAACCGGTGTGCGCTACCATTCTATCTGTTGGACGTAAACGGTCTGGTTCCGGCTTGTAATATCTGAGCAAAACTTCGCACATTTCGAGAAAGGCGAACTTATTCCGGCGCAGGGAACGCAGCAGGATTTCCGCCTGGTTGACCGTAGGAACGATGCCGCAGAAGTAGCCACCCGGCTTAAGTGCAGCACGCACCTGCGAGATGTAGTCGTATGGATTAGGGACATCCAGGAAGAAGGCGTCTGCGTCAGTTTCGTCGAAACCTTCTTGAATGTCACGCAGCTTGAAGTCTACGCGCGAAGCGAGTCCGGTCCGGGTAATGTTCTTGCGCGCCAGATTTTGCATTTCTTCGCGCTGTTCATAGGATACAACACAGCCTTGTGCACCGACAGCATGTGCCAACGCGATCGTCATGGACCCGGAGCCTGTTCCCGCTTCGAGCACCTTTTGCCCCGGCCCGATGCCCATTGTGACCAGGATGAAGCCGATGTCTTTGGGATACAGGATCTGCGTGTTGCGCTTCAGGTCGAGCAGCAGGTCAGCCAGGGCAGGCTGGAGCAGAAAAAACGGAGCGCCAAGGTGACTGAAGACCTGTGTCCCCCAGGACAGGCCGATCAGATCGTCATGCTGAAGGATACCGCGATGGGTATGAAATTCCCCGCCGGGTTGGAGCGGGAAGATAAAGCTTTTATGCCGCAAACCGACCAGTTGTACCAGGTCACCGGCTTGCGTGTGAGTAGATTGGGTGTTCCAGGGCATGCAGCTATTTTACCCCAGCGCCTTCACTATCTTGCTCACCTGACAGGGAGACATGAGTCATCTCACTTATCTCTGCAGATTGTGAAGTGGACAGGGCCGGAACCCGTAAGCGCCTGTTGATCGCGAAAAGTGCTACGAACATACCAACTATTAAGATGACGAGCAAACCCGCGCCGCCAATCGTCATCGCAGTGCCCAAAAAATCGAAACTTGGCATGGCCAGCATCGTGCGCACGCCGCCCAGGATGGTGAAAACAACCCCCGCATTCCAAATAGCGTGCAGGGACATGGCCAACAGTGTCATACCGACCAACCGGAAATAGCGTTTCTCCAGGCGGGCGTAAGCGATGCCCCATCCGACCAGCCCGGTTGCCAGCATGTGCATGCCGCTGGTGATCGCACGTATGGACAGGGTAAGCGCCCAGGTGTTGTCTGCGGTTAAACTGGCTGAAAGACTTTCAACCAGGGCAAAGCCGGCGCCGCTCAATACACCCAACGCGAATCCCTGTGCAGGCGATCTGATCCGGTCTGACGCCAACCATACTCCCAATGACTTCGCACTTTCTTCGATGATGGGAACGAGAAAGGATAGGAATGAAAGGGCCCCTATCAGGGTCAATGGATTTTTCAGATAAGGCCCTACGACGTACACCAGACTATCCAGATTGGGTGCCTGATTGATTTGCTGAACCAGACGTTCGGCCTCGAGCGCTTTGTCGGGATTTAAGCCCAGGTATACTGCAACTCCAAGAATCCCTAAAACAAACATGGCAACTTCCCCAATGATTGCCAGAAAAGGGCTGAGCGTCAACCCAATGCTAAACACGCCCCAGGCGCGCTGGCTGGAACCAAGTGAGATGCGGTTGGTTGCAATGCGTATGACAAGGTAGACAGGCAATGCGATGGATAGAAAATGTAGAAAGGGAACGTACCAACTTGCGCCGGGCGCTTTGTAAAAGAGCGTTGCCAAAGCCAAAACCAGCAGCCACAGGATTGGGATGACAACCCAGGCCCAGGGGCGTAAAGGAGGCAGGATGAATGAGTCGAAATCCCAACCGCGCAGGCGTTTTACACTTAACCAGGCAACAGGCAGCAGAAGCAATCCGATAGCGATTAAGGTGCTGGCAATCAATACGCTGGCTAGCACAGGAGTATTCATCTGTGCCAGAAAATTTTCATTGACGGCTATAAATATCAATATTCCAATCGCCGAGCTAATGGCCAATATTGCACCGCCCAAGCCGAAAATCACCAAAAGGATGGAGCGCCAGTCTGTGCCGCGTGGTTTCGGTTCCATGTTATTTCTCCTCGATGGTAACGCTGATGAGTTTGTCGCCCGGCGGCAGGCTGACTCCCGGCTGCGGGTCGCGTGGCGTCAGTTGCTCCAAAACATCCATGCCACTCAGAACTTTCCCAAAAATCGTGTAACTTCCGTCCAGGTTCGGCGCTGGTGCGTAGGTGATAAAAAATTGACTGCCGTTGGTGTCCGGACCGGAGTTCGCCATTCCCACCATCCCGGCCTGGTCGAATTTGAGCGTTGGATCGATCTCGTTGTTGAACATATACCCGGGATTGCCCTGGCCTGTCCCGCTGGGATCGCCGGTCTGTGCCACGAAGCCGGGCAGCACGCGGTGGAAGGTTATGCCGTTATACCAGCCCTGCCGCGCCAGGAACACAAACGAGTTCACCGCAAGCGGAGCCTTATCGGGATATAGTTGCAGCACGACCTGTCCTTTTTCGGTTTCGAGCGTTGCAATGTATTGCTTGTGCGGGTCGATGGTCATCGACGGACAATTGGCAAACTGTTGCGCACCCAACTTGATCAGACTGATAACCTGGTTGAGCGATTCGTAATCGGTGGGACCGCGGTAGATCTGTCCGTTGATAAGGTAGAATGGCAACTTTGGGATACCGATCTTTTCAGCCTCCTGCGCAGCGGCCTGGACCCTGTCAATTGTTTCCGTACTATTGAAGTCGGTCGTGAAACGAGCCTGATCCAGCCCGAGTTCTCCCGCGCGAGCGGTAACCCAACTTTCAAAGGAATCTACCGGCAGATCGACCCAATCGGTCTGCTTTTCAAATAGCAGATCGTGCATGTCCCAGAATTTGTCCTGGGATGCGGCGGCCTCTGCAGCCCGCGCGGCCAGTTCGCCTTTGTCGAAAAGGGCGGTGTAGGGATAATAACGGTACACAAAGCGCACATCACCAGCGTGGGCATCGAGTAAGTGTTGCGATACAGGCAGATAATTACAATCCGTGCATTGGAAATCATTGTAGACAACAATCGTTACGGCAGCGTCTTCTGGTCCGCGTGCGTGGTCTGCCGGGCTGACAGGCGGGAACAGCGAGGGGATCTCCGGCCCGGGTGTAGGATCCAGGTTCAGGCTGGCGCAAGCCGGTTCGGTTGGATGGGGCGTTGGGATAATAATGGTCGGGGCAGTTGGAACGATGCTGGGTGTAGCCGCTGAAGTTGAGGGCGTACAGGAGATAAGGGTAAAGGGAATGATGAATATGAAAAACAAAAATGATTTCAGCATTGATTTCATTACTAATATATTCCCTATTGAACCGCAGCTTGTAATTCCTGGAACGAAGTCATCCACGAAATGCGTTTAACGAAATCAGCCAGTGAAGCGCTTTGCGCGCGCAGAGCACGGACAGCCGGGCCGACCGGGTCTTCTCCGGCTGCGCCGCCGGGCACATCGGCATAGGCGCCGTAGAAAGCAAAGTAGGCCTGGTTCAGTTTGCGGATGGCGTATCCGTTTTGCCAGAAGATCTGCCGCCGCGCTTCCATATAGGCTTCAGCCTCTTTAATTTTACCTTCTGCCAGCAACTTGTCTGTTTCCACGCGCGTGGTATGCATCTCGGCGCGGAAATCGAAGGGCGGCGCTTCTCCGTCGGGATGTGAGGAGACCGATTTGTCGGAAGCAAGCTGGAGGGATGAAGATGAGGCGGGTACCAGTTCTGGGTAGTAACGTTGCATGACCAGCGCTCCCACCTCGTTGCCAACGATGGAGGCGGTCGTTTCGTTCATTGTGCGCAGCTCGGGCGTGGCGTCGTATAGCACGCCCAGCGGACGCGTGGTCAGGTAGTTGTGTGTCCATTCATGTGCGATGGTGTCGAGCTGCCAGGACAGGTCCGTCGTGCGCATCACCATGGTGGGATACACGCCCACGCCGCCAATTGGCACTACCAATGATGAAACGTTCAGCGAGGCGTCTACCTCGTTTTCGAGCGTAGCCTGCTGGTCAACGCTCAGGTCAGGTTGTACCGAGATGTTGGTGAGTTGCTGAATATGATCACGCGGTGAGATGATCAAGCCCATTGGTATGGCGCTGGCATGGTACAGCACCGGTGGGAGTGGTTGCCCACCACTGGTGAGATTTAAATCGGCTAACACTGCACTGACTTGCGCTTGCAGGGTCGCTTCGGCCAGCGGCGCCAGTTGCTTCTGGCGTTGGTTCAGGTCGTCCAACTCCGCACGTAGATGGGCGGAGGCAGCTTCTTTGTCGGTGACATTTGGGTCGGCGTAGATGCGGTTGAGCTGGTCTTTGGCTTGCAGGATGCGCTGAGTCTGATACAGGTATTGCATGACGACTTGTTTGCGATCCTCGTGAGTTAAATAGCCGGGCAGTCCCAAAACGCTGCTTTGCAGTTTGAGCAACATGGCATCTGTGCTCCAACTGACGTAGTCGAATTCGATGGGACGTGTAAAGGCGCGTGCACGGTCTACCGGCTTGTCAGCGATGGGGTTGCTCGCAGATAGCAGCAGCATGCCGAGCAGCAGATAAATGACCAGGTCGAGAGTGCGTAAAATACGTTGGAACACGGGATGGATTATAACCAGTATTGTTTAAAGCCAGATAAGTTAGCCAATCAAGAGATTAGCATGTAGCGTGGGCATTGTATTGTCTGCGTTTTGGGAAAAAGGATGAAAAAAATTCCGCCGCTCACGTGAGCGGCGGAATTTTGTAGTTATTGTGGCTGTCCTGTTCCTTGTAACGAGTCCAGACTAGGGGTAGAGGGCGTACGATCTTTCCAGTAATCATAGATCGTGACATCGGAATCATCGCGCAGCTTGGTCAGGAAATCATTAAAGGCGGTATCACGGGCCTGTGTATATTGAGCGTCTGTCAACGGCAGAGTGGCGCGATCGAGTACCTGGATCACGTGCCAACCGAAATCGGATTGCACGGGTTGGCTGATCTCGCCGACCTTCAGGTTGAAAGCGGCCTCTTCAAAGGGAGCTACCATCTGTCCCTTTCCGAACCAACCAAGGTCGCCACCTTTAGCGCCACTGCCGGTATCTTGCGATAGTTCGGCTGCCAGTTTGCCAAAGTCTTCGCCGTTATTCAAGCGTTCAATGACAGTTTTGGCCTCTTCTTCTGTAGCGACCAGGATGTGACGTGCCCAGACTTGTTCTTCTGCGTGCGGTGTGTCGGCGGTGATGATGTCGTAGAGTTTCTTGCGCAGGATTTCTGTCTTAAACAGGTTTTCATATTCGGCATCAGTCAAGCCGATTTCCACCATACCCGCCTGGGCAGTAGCAAATTGGTTCTGATAGCCTTCCAGAGTATAAGGCGTGGCGGTGGGTGTGACTGTAGGTGGAACGGTGGGGGTAGCTGTCGGCCCGGTTTCGACCGTCGGCGTGGCGGACGGGCTGAGGGTCGATGGTAGGAAGCGGGGTGGACCGTCGGCCCTTCTGTGGGCACCGGGGTAGCCGTTACCAATTCCAATTGTTTCGCCGAAAGAGTTGGGTAAGTAACGTCCACCGGGGTTGGAGTGATGGTGGGCGTAGGGGTACCGTTCGGGTAGTATCGGAATTGCCCCTGTTTGAAAGCTTCCAATTCATCCGCACTGATAGTGATGTTCCGCTTCGCTGCTTCCTGGCGAATGAGCGCTTCCTGGATCAGGGCATCCAATACCTGCTGACCCACGTTCGTGGGGGTATCCAGCGCGGTCTGGATCTGTTGTAACTGGGCACTTACATCCATGCCAAAGACCTGCTGGTACTGTGAGTATTGCATATATTGATTGAGAAGTTGGTTGCGTTGAATGGTCACGCGTGCCTGGAACTCTTTTGTGGTGATCTTCTCGCCGTTTACTTTAGCAACGGGTTGGAAATTTTGCAGAACATTGATGTCCAGGTATCCGTACCCTATCACTAAGATGATAGCCGCTATCACGCCAATAAAGATATATTGGAGGAGTCTGGTCTGTCGCCGTTCGCGTTCTAGGCGGGCGATGTGTTTTTTACTATGGGTTTTGGGATTAGGCGCCATAAATTGCATCCTTAACACAATGGCAGGGCATGGGATAATTCCATGCCCTGTTTTGTATTACAGGTTTAGAAGTGGCCATCTTCCCAGTATTTGCCTGTGAACGGCAGCAGGGCGATGTGGCGAGCGCGTTTGATGGCAGCGGCCACCTCGCGCTGGTGCTTTGCGCATGTGCCGGTCTGTCGGCGCGGACGGATCTTGCCATCGTCTGTAACGAGACGTTTGAGCAGGTCTACCTTTTTATAGTCGATTGCCAGTTCTTTGTCCGAACAAAACTGGCAGAATTTCGGACGTGAGAAATAGCGGCGTTCTTGCTTGCCACCACGATAGTTTCTTTCTTCAGCCATTTGTTACTCCATTATCAACCCTTCTTAGAAGGGAAATTCGTCTTCGTCAGCCACCGGCTCCGACGGTTCGTCGCTCTGAGTCTCTTCCTGGGACTGACTGCTGTTATCGCGACGGTCTCCCAGCATCATCATCTCATTGGCAACGACTTCCACGCTGGTGTGCTTCTGGCCTTCTTTGTCTTCCCAGCGACGAGTTTGCAGGCGACCCTCGATATAGACCTGTTGTCCCTTATAGAGGTATTGCTTGCAAATTTCTGCCAGGTTGCCCCAGGCTACAATGTTGAACCATTCCGTCTCTGATCGGCGTTCGCCGTCCGCGGTGTTCCATGAGCGGCTGACAGCCATTGTAAAGGTTGTCACCGGGCGGCCTGAGGGCGTATAGCGCATCTCAGGGTCGCGACCCAGATGACCGATGACCATGACTTTATTCAAACCTCGGCTCATAACTTACTCCTTTTTCATTGACCGAGAACTCACGACACTAAAGTTTACGATGCAACGGTCAACATGTGGCGCATTACCGGTTCCAGGAAACGGATACTGCGTTCCAGTTCTCTGGTAGCTTGAGCGGGCAGGGCGATGTTGAATAACACATATTGGCCTTCGCGCTGTTTGCGGATCAGGTAAGCAAGCTTGCGCTTGCCCCATACATCCACTTTGTCGATCTTACCACCTGCATCTGTGATCCAGCCCTGTACCCGTTCGACTACTTCGTTAAAAGCAGTTTCATCCAGATCGGGCTGGACGATGCAAACCAATTCATAATTACGCATGAGGGATTCCTCCTTTCCATGGGATTGCTCCTGTTCTTTGCCGTAGGCCAGCCAGGAGCGGAAAGGCACGATTTATTAAAAACGTACCTGAGCGGGCGCAAGTTTACCACAAAAAGTGAACTTTGTGCGGCCCCACCCCAGCCCTTCCCAAATCCAATATGGGTTTGGGAAGAGTGCCTGAAGGACGGGAGGGGTTCAGCGTAAATAAATCGGATTACTAA
>CAWHJM010000040.1:0-13906 GCA_963829615.1 uncultured Chloroflexia bacterium | reverse complement strand
AAACACAATTATCGCCGCAGAAAAGCCCAGAAGAAGAAAACCATGAAAACAGTGGCTCATCGTGATGAACAATTTCGAAACATAAAGGCGCTGGTCGCTGAATTTAAGGTCAGGGGCGAGCCAATTATCAGTTTTGACAGCAAGAAGAAAGAATATCTGGGCAATTTTTACCGCGCTGGTCATTTGTATGCGCGAGAAGCACTGCATGTCTTCGACCATGACTTCAATACTTTTGCGGAAGGAGTGATCCTTCCACATGGCATCTATGACTTGCAGCACAATATCGGCTATATCCATATCGGCACAAGTGCCCCATCAACACGGGGTACAAGTAAGGATACCAGTCAGTTTGCCTGTGATTGCCTGCGATCCTGGTGGCTTCAATATGGACGGGAACTCTATCCTGATGCCACTGCGATAGTGGCGCTCTGCGATGGCGGTGGTAGCAATGGTTCTCGGCACTATATTTTCAAAGAAGACCTGCAAAAATTGGCAGATGAATTGGGCATCGAAATTCGGATTGCCCATTACCCGCCCTATTGCTCAAAGTACAATCCGATTGAGCATCGCTTATTTCCGCATGTTACCCGCGCCTGTCAGGGTGTACTTTTTACAAGCGTAGATTTGGTTAAAGAACTGATTGAAAAGACGAAGACGAGCAAGGGGCTGAAAGTATTTGTCGAAATTATTCAAACGATTTACCAAACTGGACGAAAGGTAGCTGAGGATTTCAAACAAACGATGCGGATTGTCTTCGATGATTTCCTGCCTGCCTGGAACTACCGAGCCATCCCAACATCGAAAGTTATTTAATTCTCTCATTACGCTACCCCTAAAGGGGTCTTCTGCTTCCTTCGTACTGATCCGATCCATCATCTGATCTACCTTCTCTTGCTCTCTCACGTACTTTGCTATCGTCGCTTCGTTCAACCCTACTGTGCTCACATAGTATCCCCGCGCCCAAAAGTGCCGGTTCCCATACTTGTACTTCAAGTTCGCATGTCGATCAAAGATCATCAGTGCGCTCTTCCCTTTCAAGTACCCCATGAAACTCGATACACTCATCTTCGGCGGTATCGACACCAACAGGTGGATATGATCCACCATCGCTTTCCCCTCGATGATCTCCACCCCCTTCCACTTGCATAGATCTTTCAGAATTTGCACGATGCTTTCTTTGTATTTGTTGCAGATCACCTTTCTCCTATATTTTGGCGTGAACACGATATGATATTTGCACACCCATTTCGTATGTGCTAGACTGTTTGCCATGGAAATCACTCCTTCTTGTTTGGCGGCTTGAACTCCTGCCATTCTACTGGAGTGATTTCCTGCTCTATAAGTCCCTCTCTTCCACCCGCTTAGCGGGTGGTTTTCTGTTTCGGGCTACCGCCCTCAACTCGCTAAAGCGTTAAACGAAAAACAGGGCTGCCCCCGGCAACCCTGTCAAGTTCGCAAAACGTTCAGCCAGCAGGCTTTAGGTCTTACGAGAGTACCAACACATTAGCGGCCTGCAGGCCTTTCGGGCCATCCTCAACGGAAAACTCTACCTTCTGCTCGGCTTCGAGCTTCTTGTAACCATCCATCTGGAGGGCACTGAAATGCACAAAGACATCTTCGCCATCTTCACGGCCAATAAAGCCGTAGCCTTTGGTGGCATTGAACCATTTTACGGTCCCGGTGAAACGATCGTCAGACATACTTCTTTCTCCTGCTAGGATAAAAAATTCGCCCGTCCGCCTGGTATCGCTTTCACAACAGGCGAGCCGGGCACGATGGGAGCAAGGTTATCACGCCTGATTTTGCATGTCAAGACCAACCTTCAGCCTCTTTCGGATGACCGCATAACGCGAAATTAAATGGAACCAGGGCGGTGACCAGCGCACCATTGGGACGCCCTTCCGGATGACCGCCCGCATCTCATCCGGACCCTGAAACTGCTCCAGCAAAAGGATAGCGCGTCCCAACTCGAGCGGAGCGTGCGCATCTGACCCGACCGTACCGGGAACATCATGATGCTCTGCAAACATCTGCGCCTGACGGTTGAACTCGGGCCGACCAGCAACGCGAATTGAACACTTCGATCGCATCCACATCCGGCAGGATTTCCAGCAAGTCGGCCTCGTCCCAATGGCCGCCGCGATAAATGTCAAACGGATGGGAAACACTGATAAAAGCTCCCTGCTCTTTCAAAATATGATTGGTCTCTGGCGGCGACAGGCCGGCAGGAACCTCTTCCATGACGTAAGCCGCCAGGATTTCCCCTCGGGTCGTCAGTATCTCCTCGCCCACGATGACCAGTTCCGGGTCCAGGGCTTGAGCCGCGCGCGCCCCGGCAATCGAGTTGTGATCCGTCACGACCACGCGGTCGATGCCTTTGCGACGGCAAATTTTCACCAGTCGTTTAGGAGAAGTGAGTGAGTCTTTGGAATAAAGTGTATGGCAGTGGAATTCTACGCGCAACATGCCGAGATTGTAACCGAATAAAGCTCAAGAACATTGCCGTTTTGCGCATTTTTGTTATACAATCATAGGAACATGGACGAGCGCCCATTCTATCGCAAACCCTGGTTCTTTATCTTCTCGTGGAGTTTAATAGGCGGGGGATTTTACTTCTGGCAAATCAGGAAAATGGGAGGGTCTTGCACTCTAACCTGATTTTCATTATCTTTGATGCTGTAATTTTCTTCATTGGGTTACTCGTCTGGCTGGCCTTTTTTGCGCAGTTCGTTTTACCCGTGCGTACCTTCCGAGAACGGCAAAATATCTTTGATCGCTTGCTAACATATCTTTCAGGCGGGCACGGCCCGGCTATCTTTATCCGGGATGGGAAGCCCATCGAACGGCTAGGGGAGGAGAAAAAGAAAGGCCCCGGTGTGCTCTGGCTGGATTCGGCCAGCGCCGCTGTCACCCGTACCGCCACCTCCTTCAAACAAACCATCGGCCCGGGCGTGCATTTCACCGAGAATGGCGAATTCATCGCCGGTATTGTGGACTTGCACATGCAAAACCAGAGCATCGGGCCGCGCGAATCTGAAGATCCTTTCGCCGCGAAAAAAGAGGATCAAAAGGAAGATGAATTCAAACAGATTCAGAAACGTCGTCTGGAGGTCTCCGCCTGGACGCGTGATGGCATCGAGATCATCCCAAATATCAGTGTGAAATTCAAGATCGATGCAACCCCGGCAAAAGAAGATGAAGAAGGCTCACGTTTTGGCTTTGATGCGGAATCTGTTCGCAAAGCGATTACAGGGGAAGGCATTAATCCCCAGGTACCGAGTGACACCCCGCGTCATCGTGTTGCCTGGAACCAACTCCCGGCACTGATCGCAGCCGACCTGTGGCGTGAATATCTGTCAAAATTTACGCTGGCCGAATTATTCGAAGCCAGCCAGCCTGGTTTCATACCTTCGCCTCCTGCTGTCATTCCCAAGCCCGATGAAACCCAGGCGCTGCTGCAACCTGTCACACCCAGCAGTGGCCTTGAGAAAACGCTGGCAGGCATGTTCCACGAGATGAACGTATTCGCGGCACGTTTGGCAGATCGATGTGAACGTAGCCAGGCCAAAACCGTAAAACACGTTGCGCCAGCCCCAAAACCAAAAGAATCGGATGTCAAAGAGCCCAAGCCCGAAACCGCTTTGGCGACCATCAACCGCATGATCAAGGCGCGCATGACAGAACCCAAGGTGGTCATTCTGGATGATAGTGGAAAACCGGGAGAAGATTTCCTTGACAGTCCGGAATATGAGTTACTTCAACGGCGCGGTATTAAAGTGAAAAGTGTGAGTGTCAGCAATTTGCGCTTTCCGCCGAATATCGAAGACCAGCTTGTGCGCCAATGGAGCACCACCTGGTTGGATAGTGCCCAAGCGGAACGTGACCGTATCGACCGGCTACGTGGGTTTGTTGAGTTAAGCGGACAGGTTAAATCAGTGCTCGAATATACCAAATCATTGAGTACTAACCTGCTCAGACACAGACCATCCACGCCAAAGGATACCCTCAAAATCCTGATGCTGCGTTCCCGCGATGAGCTGGTCAAGGATGACCGTTTGCACCGCCGTGCCAGCATGGAACGTGAAGAACTCGAAGAACTCATTCAGTGGGTGGAAAGGAACGGCCTGTAATGGCTCCTACCTCCCCTAAAAAACCTGAGACCATGCTGCAAAAGGAAACGCGTATTTTCCGTGAAGAACTCAGGCGACTCGGGAATTGCGCCTTGAACAAGACCTTTGATTTAACCGTCAAAGGCTCGCAACGAAGGAACCAGGCTCTTCTCATCCTGTTCCTGATACTAGGCATGCTCTTTACCATAAGTACACACCCATTGGCGGCCTGGGGCAGTGAAATCGGCCTGTTCTTCCAATACTTATTCAATCCAACCTTTGCACAGAACAACTCCTGATGCACCTGCACAATTCTTTAACTTTGCATTTGGAGCAATCCTTGCACCGCAGACGTTACGCTATCTGCCTATATTCGTCTTGCCTTTCTTTTTCGCATTGCAAGCCGCTGCCACGTATCTGGCGGATATTTTTGAGATAGATCAGATAGAAATTGCACGCGAGTTCATCCGGCAAGTGGCGTTGACCGGCAGTCATAACAGCATCCGCATCGGCAAGGGCGAAGTAGCTGAAGCAGACAAAAAATCACCCATCTACCTGATCGGCGGACCCGGCCAAGTCGTGGTGGAACTGGATACGGCGGCGTTGTTTGAAAAACCCAACGGGAAACCACGGGTTATTGGCCCAACCGTCAAAGGGAAAGTCACCTTAGAAGGGTTTGAGCGCTTCCGCCAGGCAATTGATTTGCGAGACCAGTATACCGACCCTCTGGAAGTAAAAAGCCGCAGTCTGGACGGGGTACGCGTCAGTGCGTCGGATGTGCGTCTGGTTTTCAGTGTCTGGCGTGAGAATAAAGAACCCAGTGCAGTCAGTCCGCATCCGTTCAGTGAAAAAGCCATTCAATCTCTGGTGTATGGGCAGGCATCGCGCGTTGTTTTGGATGGACCACACCCATCCGAACCGCCTTCTTCCTGGACAGGTGCGATCCAGGGGTTGATCCGCGGCGAACTGGGCGGCTTCATGAGCACAAACAGATTGGCCGAATATCTGGCCAGCATTGGCCCTCCTGAAGTGCAAAGGGCTCGCCGACAAGAAGACGAAATTGTAAAAGTTAGCAAAGTGGTTATAGTGGAAGGTGATGAGTTGGAAGTGCGCGACGTTCCCTCTGCGCCAAATTTCCAGCCAAGACATATCGTCAGCAATCTGTTCAGCCAGTTTACAGAAGGCTTCTCCAAAAATGCCAGTAACCGTGGCGTCCAGTTAGGCTGGATTGGCGTTGGAACCTGGAAAACACCCAGCGAAATCGTACCGGAAAAACATCTCGAAGCCTGGCGCTTGAGTCGCGAAAACCTCGCACGTGGCAACCAGGGCGAACTCGACGGGTTACGGAATGAAACTCAACTCCAGCAAACCTTGCGGTTGGTACAGAATATTCCGTTGGCGCGCTTCCAGCAAAATAAGGCTCGCGAACATAAAGACATTATCCAAGACCTGTTGATTGCTTATCGTGAGCAATTGATCGAGGCCATCGAATTGCTTGTCAAAAGCAACAGACCAGAACCACCAATCGTGCGTGCGGCCATCAAGCACATTGAAAGCATCTTGGGGATCAAACATTGGGTCGGGGCAGCAAGCTCGACCTCCAGCGGCGGGACGCCCCCGCCTGCGCCCAAATCCAGTTCATCGCATAAAAAAATCGGTGAGACAACGGGCATTCCATCCACGCCGCCTGTCCCGCCAGAACGAAGCAGAACTGTATCAAGACCTATACATCAAAACCGGTCGGGATGCTGAAAGCGTGGAACGCCTGATCGAATACGAACGCAATCTTGCGCCCCACGCCGAGCGGATAGAATTGCTCCGGCGGGCGATCGAACGTTGGCTGAAAGACAATCGTTAAGTCTGGTATAACTGACGGAATGATAAACAGTTTCCCTAACATGGATACAGGAAAACCTGTGCTTGTATTGGGCGCAGCCGGGCTGGATGTGGTTGGGCGTCTCGAATCGGAACTCAAGCCTGCTACCTCGAACCCGGCGCGCATCCGGCGCTCACATGGCGGCGTGGCCCGCAACGTGGCCGAGAACTTGGCACGCTTAGGCCAGCCCGTACGGCTCATTACCGTTGTTGGCGAAGACTCGAGTGGAAACGCGATCCTGGAACATACTTCCAAAACCGGCGTTGACGTATCCGCGGTGCTCCGCAGCCAAAAATATCCCACCGGCTATTACATGGGCGTTGTAGATAGAAACGGGAAATTGCAATTTGCTGTCGATGACATGCGTCTGTTGGAAGAGATCACTCCAGATTATCTCAAAGAGCACGAAGAACTGTTCAAATCAGCCAGCATGATCTTCGTGGACGCAAATTTGCCAATCAAAACCTTGCGCACTGCCAGCAGCCTGGCAAAGCGCGCTAAAATCCCAATTTGCGCCGATACAGCCTCTTCAAACCTGGCAGAACGACTTATAAAATTCCTGCCCAAATACCATCTGGTCACAGCAAACAGCAAAGAAGCCGGTGTATTGACCGGTCTCTCTTTTGAAGCTTCTGATCGCAATGCTGCTATGGAAGCTGCGCGCAGCCTCGTTAACCTGGGCGTACGCATTGCATTGGTCACCCTGGCAGAGTATGGCGTTGTCTATGCCACTTCGGAGACGACCGGTCATATCTCAGCCATCCGCACCCGCATCATCGACCCGACCGGCGCGGGCGATGCCATGACCGCTGCCGTGCTGTTTGGGCTGCTCAACAACATCGAACCTTGACGACGCCATTCGCCTGGGCGTTTCAGCTGCATCCTTGACACTTGCGTCACCCAGGCACTGTTTACCCGAATCTATCGCTTGAAGGACTATACGATCAGTTGCTTGTGTAATCACACGAGTAAAACCAACGCTCCCCTTCGACTTCGATGCTTACAGCGTCTCCGCTCAGGGAGGGATACATTATATGCCCCCATCCAATTTCACAATTTACCATGAGATCAACCGCGCGTTGAATCTCTCATTGCCCATTGTGGCACTCGAATCGACCGTGGTGACACACGGCCTGCCGCGCCCGCAGAACCTGTCGTTGGCGCGCAACATGGAATCAAATGTGCGCGAAGAAGGCGCCGTGCCAGCTACCATCGGCGTGCTGAAAGGCAAAGTCCGCATCGGGATGAGCGAAGCGGACCTGGAAGAACTCGCCAACGATCCCAAGCCACGCAAGATCAGCCAGCGCGATTTTGCTATCGCTGCCACCAAAGGGGAAAACGGTGGCACGACGGTTGCCGGAACCATGTTCGCCGCGCAGCAATCCGGGATCAAAGTGTTTGCCACCGGTGGTATCGGCGGCGTACACAAAGAATCCGCCTTCGATATTTCGACCGACCTGCAAGCTTTAGCTTCCATCCCCATGATCGTGGTTTGTGCGGGCGCGAAAGCCATCCTCGATCTTCCTGCCACCCTGGAATATCTCGAAACCATGGCTGTGCCGGTGGTCGGCTACCAAACGGAGGCCTTCCCGGCTTTCTATTCACGTGATAGCGGACTCAAAGTCAGCGTGAATCTTGGTACACCGGATGAGATCGTCAAACTGGCCCAGGCACACTGGAATATGGGCATGCGCAGCGCCATCCTGGTAACACAGCCTGTCCCTGCCGGGGATGAAATTCCAAAGGCTGAAATGGATAAGTGGATCGCCCAGGCTTCCAGGGAATCCGTCGAGAAAAAAATCCACGGTCAGGCTCTGACCCCCTTCCTGCTTCAACGCATCAGCGAACTGACGGGCGGACGGTCTTTACGCACCAACCTGTCGTTATTGTTGAACAATGCTCGCCTGGCTGCTCAGATTGCCAAGTCAATGGCAATGACGCAAAGACGAAAGCATATTTAGAGGTAATCATGGAATCATTCACCATCTCAGCGAATTTACCTGCTACACCGGAGCAGATTTACAAGGCATGGCTCTCGAGCGAAGGTCACAGCCAGATGACCGGCAGCCAGGCCGAAGTCCAGGGTGGAAGCGGCGGGTCATTCCAAGCCTGGGATGGGTATATCTGGGGGAAAACACTGGAAGTGGAGCCATACCGTCGCATCGTCCAGGCCTGGCGAACCAGTGAGTTTCCGGACGATAGCCCTGATTCACGCGTGGAAATCTTGCTTGAGGAATCCGGGGATGGGACGAAGGTTACGATCATACACACCGACATCCCGAAAGGGCAAGGAGAGGGTTACAAACAAGGCTGGGAGGACTTCTACTTCACCCCCATGCGCGCACATTTCTCGAAATAAAAGATGACCGCCGGTTTCCCGGCGGTTTGTTATTTTTCTGAGTTTTCCAGCAATTCTTCGACCAATTGCTCTGGCACCTGCACGGCCACAACCTCGCCACGCACAGTGACCACATCGTTGGCGAGGATCCATTCTTCGATCACAATTTTGCGGCCTTTGACTTCCTTGACCTTGCCGCGGATTTCCAGGGTCACGCCCAGCGGGGTGGGCTTGAGATAGTCCACGTGTAGGGAACCTGTCAGGAAACGCAGCGCAGGCTCGCTGTCCATGGGACGACCCGCTTCGCGGTAAGCAGCCGCCGCGGCTGTGCCTGTGCCGTGACAGTCAATCAACGAGGCCAATAACCCACCATAGACATATCCGGGGATAGCAGTATGGTGCGGTTTAGGGGTGAAATAGGCCACCGATTCTTCCAGGTTATTCTCATCCCAGGTACTCTTGATTTGATAACCGTGTTCATTAAGCCGCCCACAACCATAGCAATGGGCCATATGGTCGGGATAGTAATCCTGAAATGGGATCTGGTTCATTGGTCTCTCCTTGTTCAGTGGCTATGGTGTTTGCGTTGGTAGCGGCGTGCGTGTATAGGTGGGTGTCGCTGAAGGTGTGTTAGTACTTCTGGAAGTGATGGTCGCCGACGGCGTGCGTGTGGTAGTCGGTGTGATGGTCGGAACCGGCGTAATGCTGGGCGTCGAGGTAGGCGGATCACCGGAGATAACAAAACGGCCGACCACTTTCCATTCATCACCTACGAAAACCTGGACTTCATAATCGCCCGCCTGCCACATTTCGGGAGGCGGCGCCCATTGGGAATACCCCAGGCCCCCAGTGGTTCCATCCCAGGGCAAAGTTTCATAATGAACCAACTCATTCCCACGATACCACAATGCAGTCCATTGCACGCCAGGCGACATATTGTTATAGGAAAAGCAAGCCCACATCTGGGGGACCGGGTTGACAAAAGTCGTGGAAGGAGCAACGCACTCAAAATTTTCGTAAACCGTTGAAAACTGCAGAGGGCTGAAGACAGCATCCGGGTTGGGCGTGACCTGGCTTTCAAAAAGTGCTTCAATCGCCGGTGGCACATAAGGTGTAGGAGTAATGGTGGGCGTATCGGTGACGGAGGGCGTATCGGTGATGGTTGGCGTCAATGTGATCGTGGGTGACAAGGTTATGGTTGGGATAAGCGTTATGGTAGGTGTCAACGATGGAGTTGGCGAGGGCGGAAAATAGCGATAGGCTATCGGTTCCCCAAAACGTCCCAGCCAGACGGCGAACAACAGCAAAAGTACGCCTGTGGCCAGCATCCGCCAGCCGCCTGACATGCGCTTCTCTCGTAAACGGTAAAAGGTCAACTTGCGAGCCGATTGGATCGAGCGAATGCCAACCCGAAAGAATATCAGAGCAGCCAGGACAGCCAGAAGAATGGTTGTGAAGATGCCTGCACGAATGTCCATTGATTCGATTATAGCATCTAACTCCAGGTATCAAAAAGCGCCCACAAAGGGCAACGTTTTCCAATGCAAATTACACGAATGGGCAAATTCTACAAATTTTCAAGAATCATTCGCGAAATTCGTTCGTTGCGGCTTTCACGTTGAAAAAAGTGGTCATCCTGAAATCTTAACAACCTTATGAATGGCCGTCACTCACAAAACTAACTAACGTCAACAGTGGCTAATGAAAATTCACGCACAAACTCTTGACGGAATTCATACGGATAAAAAACGGTCATCCAGGTATAGAAACGTAATAGCCGTTTGAGCGCCAGGTTCATAATGCGCCACCTTCGGATGAGCGCTTCTGCGTTATCGCTACTAAATTTTGCATGCGAGCCGTCTCTGCTTCCAGGATGCCCTTGCCCAATTGTGTGAGGGCATAGGCTTTTCGCTCCCGACCCGTTTCATCCTGCCCATCATCTACACGCTGCACCCAGCCCCCCTCTAACAGACGTTTGAGCGCGCCATACAACGTCCCGGTGCTCAAATTGACACGCAAGTCGCTCAAGGCTTGCACATCTTTCATAATGGCGTACCCATGTTTGGGCCCGGGCAAAAGGCTGAGCAGGATGAAAAAAACAGCTTCGGAAAGTGGCAGGTTATCTTGAAAATCCATAAAGTTTCTACTCTTCTGAAGAAGCCTTGGCAACCTGATTCATCCGGTGCCGGGTGACAAATAGCAAACCCAACAGGCACAGATTGAGCAGCAAGATGAGAAAATCAACCCATCCAAACTGATCGGTGATCGAGAGAACAGCATTGAGCGCCGTATACAAAATCGCCAGGAAAAATACCTGCGCCTGCCCATCGACAATCGCCACACCGAACCAAAGCATTACAGCCGCATTGGCCATCATCATGATCGCAAGAATCCATCGTAGCATGCTGCCTGCTTCTATGACTCTAATCAGGCCCATCACGCCGAATAAGAACCAGACAATGGCATTCGCAAAGAACAAGACCTGCGTCAGTTTTAACATAGTAGAAATTTGATTTTTTCCCATTGGGCTCCTTCTATAACGTCTCACAACATGTCGCGCAACGACATATTATACAATTTTCCGCATATTTGGTCAAGCGCCCTTTGATGGAAAACCAGTCTGTGGTAAAACAGACTCATGCGTGAACTGGTCTTTCTCAAACTCGGCGGATCACTGATCACGGACAAGACACAGCCATACACCGCAAGACTGGATAAACTGGCGGACTTATCCGCACAAATTGCATCTGCGCTTCAAACTCGCCCTGACCTGCTCCTGATTCTAGGACACGGTTCCGGGTCCTTTGGACATACCGCGGCGAAGAAATATGGGACGAGGAATGGGCTCCCTGCCCCCCTCCGGCTCCCCCCATCTTCTGCAAAGATAGGGAGAGAGAACACATATTGGAAGGGTTTTGCTGAGGTGTGGTATCAGGCCTCTACGTTAAACCGCTATGTGGTGCAGGCCTTGTTCGAGGCGGGTATTCCGGCGATGACGTTTTCTCCGGCGGCCAGCGTATGGTCTGATGGCGGGCAGGTAGCAGCAGTGGGATCTGTCTCAGATCGAGTATGCACTGGAGCGGGGCATTGTGCCGGTTGTGCATGGCGATGTCATCTTCGACCGATCAAAGGGTGGAACGATCCTGTCCACCGAAGACTTGTTCGAGCATCTGGCGCGGGAATTGCGCCCGGAGCGGATTTTACTGGCCGGGCTCGAGGAGGCGGTTTGGGCTGATTTCCCGGAACGCAGGCACAGGGTGGAAATATTGACGCGCGAGTCGTTTCGCACGATCCGTTCAGGTGTAGGAAAAGCCAGCGGGGCAGACGTCACGGGTGGCATGGAGTCAAAAGTCAACCAGATGCTCGACCTAGTAGACGAGATTCCCGGTTTGAGCGCGCTTATTTTCTCAGGAGAAGAGAGCGGGAACTTGGAAAAAACATTGAAAGGAGAAAATCTAGGGACGCTGATCACAAAATAGGATTGTGACTAATATTACAAGAAACGGGGGAAGGAAGTCTATTGCGTAAAATCGAAAAATCCTGGACAATAAACTCGTTACATTACCCAAAAACAAAGGGAGCAGAAATATGTCCAAATACAGAAATAGTAAGGTTGAATTTGAGGCCATTGAGCTTAAGACATTGAAGCCCGTTCCTACGGACATCGATATCGCGCAAGCACAGATGGCGTACGCAAAGCCCATCACCAAAGTTGCTGAAGAAATTGGCCTGCTGGAAGACGAACTCGAGCCGCATGGCAAATATATGGCCAAGGTCAGTCTCGGTGTATTGGAACGCCTGAAAGATCTTCCAGATGGAAAATATGTAGATGTGACCGCCATTACGCCTACCCCGCTGGGCGAAGGCAAAACCACCACTACCGTTGGCCTGAGCCAGGCTCTGGGTGCGCATTATGGTAAAAACGTGTTCACCTGCATCCGCCAGCCATCGCAAGGCCCAACCTTTGGCATCAAGGGTGGCGCGGCTGGCGGCGGCTACAGCCAGATCATCCCAATGGAGAACTTCAACCTGCACCTGACCGGTGACATTCACGCGATCACCGCAGCCAACAACCTGATGGCGGCCGCGATCGATACGCGCATGTTCCACGAAATGGGCCAGGAGCGATGAAGCACTCTTTGAACGTCTGTGCCCGCCTGCAAAAGATGGAAGCCGCACGTTTGCGCTATCCATGCTCAAGCGTCTCAAGAAATTGGGCATCGACAAGACCGATCCCAACGACCTGACCCCCGAAGAACGCTCACGGTTTGCACGCCTGGACATCGATCCTGAAACCATCACCTGGAACCGTGTGCTGGACACCAACGACCGCATGCTGCGCGGCATCACCATCGGTGAAGGTCCCAAGGAAAAAGGCAGAACACGCAAGACCGGTTTCGACATCACCGTCGCCAGCGAGATCATGGCTATCCTGGCCCTGACCTCCGACCTGGCCGATATGCGCGAACGCTTTGGACGCATGGTATTCGCCACCAACAAGGCTGGCGAGCCGCTGACCGCTGAAGACCTGGGCGTGGCTGGCGCGTTGACCGTCTTAATGAAGGATGCCATCAAGCCAACCCTGATGCAAACCCTAGAAGGCACCCCGGCTTTCATCCATGCTGGCCCGTTTGCCAACATCGCACACGGCAACAGCTCGATTATCGCTGACCGCATCGCCCTCAAATTGGGTGACTACATCCTGACCGAATCCGGCTTCGGTGCTGATATCGGCATGGAAAAATTCTTCGACATCAAGTGCCGCTACTCTGGCCTGATCCCCAATTGTGTGGTCCTGGTTGCCACCGTCCGCGCGCTCAAGATGCATGGCGGCGGCCCCAAGGTCACTGCTGGCGCCCCGCTGGCTCCTGAATACACGGAAGAGAATCTTGAACTGCTGCAAGCCGGTATCCCAAATCTGGAAGCGCACATCGAAAATGCCAAGAAATTTGGCATTCCCGTGGTTGTGGCCGTCAACAGTTTCAAAGATGATACCCCCGCTGAAGTTGAACTGGTGCGCAAAGCCGCCATTGAAGCCGGCGCCGAAGATGCAGTAGTTTCTCGTCACTGGATGGAAGGTGGCGCTGGCTCCGTTGACCTGGCCAAGGCTGTTGTTAATGCTTGCGAAAAACCCAGCAACTTCCAGTTCCTGTACCCACTCAAGGGCACAAGCATCAAAGAGAAGATCGAAACCATCTGCAAAGAAATCTACGGGGCTGATGGGGTGGAATACTCCGAAGAAGCCGAGAAAAAGGTCGAACTGTATACCAAGCTGGGCTTCGATGAACTACCGATGTGCATGGCCAAGACTCACCTGAGCCTGAGCCACGATGCGACACTCAAAGGCCGCCCCAAGGGTTTCACCGTCCCCATTCGTGACCTGCGCGCCTCAGTCGGCGCCGGGTTCATCTACCCGTTGCTGGGCGAGATGAGCACCATGCCCGGCCTGCCCACTCGCCCGGTATACTACGATGTCGATCTCGACCTCGAAACCGGACAGGTGCTTGGGCTGTTCTAAACAAATTTTCCAGTAATATCGCCAGGGCGGGGTCTCGGACCCCGCCCTGGCTTTTTAAGTTCATT
>CAWHJM010000039.1:0-107104 GCA_963829615.1 uncultured Chloroflexia bacterium | reverse complement strand
CAAACATGAAGGCGAGTGCCCGTTGTTTTGGTTTTGCATAATGAATATCTGTACCTGCTGCTGAATCTTACCGTGCGATAAACTCTATAGATTATGCTGCCCGACGGCTCGCGTTATACCCCTTCGGGGCACAGGCCGGCGGCTCGCGGTACGTCGATTCGCCCACGAAACGGACGAAACCCAAAGCCATGAACAAAGCCAATTTGGCGGTGCGATCGGGCGAAGGAGCAATACCCCCTTCGGGGCACTTTCCACTGCGACTATCGCCCATCCCGGCGCATGAGCGCCGGGTAATCCAGCCACCTGCCCCGCGCTCTTTGCGGGGTCCGCGTGCACCCACGCATGATAGCGGGCCATCATTTTTCCGCAAGAAACAGAGCTGTTTCTGAGTACGCTTTGTTGGCTGGCTTTTGACAATAAAGCAACTCACATTACCTGATTTCCTGAAGAACCTGGTTGACTTCTCCAACATCAAACTCTTCTGGATCAAAATCGCCACCCCACCACTCAATGTAAGAATTGTGTTCGTTGTGGTTGGGATCATTTAATGCTTCCAAAAAGTCATAATAACCCCAAATACCACCTATATCTTCTGGAGGGCAAGCCCGCTTGCCAGCGATACATTGCGGATACTTTGTTTCAATTTCAGGTGGCAATATCTTCTCTACCATAATTTCATGTTCCCAACTATCGCCAAAATCATATACATATGTGAGCTTACGTTTTTCGTGCACTGCAATCTGAGCCAATGTAACTTGCTGTGAATCTTCTTCGCCAGCATCATCCCAATCGCTATCAGGATGGGGGAAGGAATAATAGGTACCATCTGCCAAGAAGTGGTGCAAGTGGCTATCGGTCCACCCCATTACGATCTGAATGACCTGATGTAGCTTATACAAATCAAAACTCCCTGGCACCAAAACGCGCCTCCAAATGGGGGGCTTGCTATCGCGCAAAGTGATTTTGAGCTGATAAATCAGATTAGAAGAACTAGCCGAATTAACCGACACAATACATCTCCTTACAACTTAATTCCAAGTCCTAAAGCCAGCCAACGGCCTGCGACACCGTCCCCGAAGTGTAGCGGAGTGGGATACCGGCGGCTGAAGGGACGTGGACCCGCTCGCGAAACGGACAAAACCCAAGGCCACGAAAAAGGCAAATTTGGCGGTGCGATCGGGCGAGTGAACTTCGGGCGAACATCGCCCAGCCCAAGGACATGAGCGCTGGCATCCAGCCGCCTGTCCCGCGCTCTTTGCGGGGTCCGCGTGCACGCATCGGTAGCTGGCGTGACCTACCATTTTCTTTCGCATTGGAATAGCGCCAATTTTTAACTGATTAAATCATTGCACAATTCATTAATCAAAAATTCGAACTCAGTCTTTTCTAAACGGCGAGATATAGTAAGTTTATCTGCTCGCTCAGAAGAAGAAAGTTGCCATTCTAGATGGTGTAAAAACTTGTATTTGTCATAAGAATTTACATCAGGACAATCCCAATCAATCGGCTCTCCGGTTTTCCTGTTTGTTAGACGGCAACCACCACCGTGTAAAAAATACTGCCACTCGTTGTTTTCATGATCTCGCCAAATACCACTTTGCGATAAATTTTTTTCTAAAGCTCGTTTTGCCACTTGAAACAGTACTTGCACTTGGGCATTATCAGGACTTACTGAAGCAATGTGAGAATTATCTCCTTTTAATTTTCCGCCAGAAGACCAAGCGGCAGACTTAAATTCAGCAACTTCATTCAAATCCAACCCTAATTCAACCAAAGCTTGGGCAACCAATTTTTGACGCTCAATAAAATAAGCCAAAGCGTTACTCAACTCATCTTTAACCTTTACCGTAGTTTCATCTTGGCTCATTACCATTTTTTTCGTTTTTCCTTATAACAGTCAGCTAACGGCTTGCGTGAGCGGCGGACGGCAGGGGGAGCAGTACAATCTCCGGGTTGAGATGTTCTAAAACGCGCCGCATACCCTCGGGATGGGGTGAAACCCCGACCGTCCGCTCCACGCGGGGTTAGCCTGCTACCTATTGGCCAATGCACTGCGGTAACTGGGGCAATCATCCTTTTGGTAGTTGACATTATAAAATTGCATTTCGATTGGCTTATCGTTGTGTTGGCTTTGATCCTTTTACAAGAACGTAAGCAAATATGGCCCCGAAAATCACATTTACAGCAGCGTAAATCCAATATGCGCTCTCTGGTTTTTCTTCAATTCCATGTAAAAATGGTAGCAATGGCGCAGCTGTATTGTTCATTGCATGAAAAAACATCACCACGATTAGTTTCTTCCCACTTGAATTATATAGCCAAGCATACATGACCGATATACTAGTTGTCATCATCACGAAAGCCAAAAACGAGTATGCGCTATGCAAATCTCCCGCCATAAACCATAAGGGTAAATGCCAAATCCCCCAGATTACACCTATAACTAAACTTGCCGGTATGACCCCGATTTTTTCTTGTAAAGGTTCCTGAGCATAACCCCGCCAGCCAAATTCTTCTTGTCCACCGCCAATTACCATCATGAGAATAAAGTATGGAATTGCCAAAATTATTGGTGCGGTGGGAATTTCCGTTGGAAATAGTGTTTGGGCAACATCCAAGCCAACAGCAAGAGCTAGATAGTGAGTTATCACATGAATTACCAATGGCAACACCAATGCAAGAATTAAATATACTGGCTTGATATGAAAATCAAGCGCTTGTCCTAAAAATGACTTTATTCCCTTCCAGCCATCATCCCGGGCTACAAGTGTAATTGCTGCCAACAAAGGGGCAAATGCTCCAATGATAACAACCAACGTTGAATACCCTGTCACACTAAAGGGTAAATCTAGCCCTATTCCATCCAACACAGATGGTATCCAAATAATCCAGGAATAGGCAAATGTCAGTAAGAAAAATTTCCAAGGGTTTCTGTCTTTGTGATGATTTGTCTTCATTTTTCCCTTTATCTACTTATCAAGCAGCCCAACGGATTGCGGTACCCACGGGTGGATTGGATGAGCCGAAACTGATTTGACGGAAAATATTTGAGCACAGAATCAACCCCTTTTGGTAGTGCGAATCCCACTTGTCGGGTGCGCGCGATGTTGGGCGTTGTTTCTTTGAAATAGAAATGCTATTAATCTAACCATATATCAAGCACTACATTGCCATTTTTATCTTCTCCCGTTTTTATTTTAAACGAAGTTTCGATAATTTTCCCTGATTGATACAGAGTTTTATATGTTCTCGTGGAAGACAGGAACTTTTTTTTCGATTTTTCTACGATTAGTTTTATTACCTTTTGGACGTCGAGTAATTCATAATCAAATGGGATTTTGGACAAAAATTCAAGCATCTCCGGTTCGGTAGTGAACTGTGAGAGGTCTGGCAACCGTTTCCCAGTAGCTAGACGGATATGTTTTCCTTTAAGTTCACTGCTAACCGTAAACAACATGTTTATGTAGTTATCCTCGTTGCCTATGCCGATCCCATAATCCCAGCCGGGGTGAGTTTTTGCCCGTATCACGGAGCGCAATTTGAACCCCTCCCGCTCGTGAATAAAAATTTTACAATGCGGATTCATGCAGCGAAAAGCGACCTCAGCCCAATCATCTTGAAGAAACTTTTAACATCCCGGAATCGATTAAGAGCACATCGCTGTTTTTGACTCCTGCTTCAAATGCAGAAGAATGTCCTTCAAAAACCAGTACGCTATGACCGAGAACGCTTGTAAATGTTGCTACCTGACCAATGAAAGGGATACATTTCACAATCCCAACGAGGCGTTCTTCGAAGGGTAGGCTGGCATTCATAAAGTCTTCCATGTATGTGTATGAAATAGCTGTAATCTTGAGATTCCTCTTGTTGGGGAGGATGTAGTCGCCTGGATTATTGCTTGCTACGTTTTTGTTCTTAGGGTTGAACCCGGGAAGTAAAAAGACGATCCGGCCTGGACTGATAATTGGTACGAATTTTTCACCTTCTTTTATCTTTTTCTGCCATCCAATTCGTCCCTCGAATTCTGGATGTGTCTTGGTAAACTCCGCTTTAAATCCCTTCTTAGATCCCTTCATTCCAAGTAGTCGCGCATTTTCAAAGAACTCCTCCATATCAGAATAGACATCCACACTGGGCATGTGAGGCTCGTAAATGTCCCATGATGGTTTATATTGCGTTTCAATCGTTTCTATGTACTCAAATTTTTTTCTTTGCGGTTCTGGCGCAATAAGATTTCCATTAAGAGTAAGTGGCTTTTCATGTGATTCACTAAGTGTTGGTTTTGTACCGTTAATGCCAAGTTGTTTCATTCCCTTGTGCGCATGTTCGTTTTTAGGGTCTAAAGCAAGAACCCTTTGATAACAGTATTTCTTCTGCTCAACATCATCCACAAGTACCGATAACCATAGCCATGCTGTAATATCTTTGGGATTCTCTTGCACAGCCTGTTGTATATATTGTCTGGCGCGTCCTTTATTGCCGTTTTTGGCTGCCGCAATACCACTTTCGAGTGTGTTTGACATATTTGAACCTTTTTTGTTTATCGGCTTTTAAAATGATTATTTATTGAGTAATCTGTACTTGAACGCCCAACTACGTGTTAATCGGCACGCCGATTAACAACCTTATATCTTGAATGATAACCACATTATACGAGCTTTTCCTCAACCCCGGCCCCTTCGGGTCCAAAAAAGGCGGACATCATCGTCCGCCTTTTTATCCATCGCCGTTTTTTTTCAATACCATAAATTATATTCCTTGACGGGCGTCCATCTCCTCCAGCATCTTTAGCAACTTTGTTGTCGTGTTCCAACTGCGGATGGTCATGGATTTGTAGGCCGGTGTTCCGATGATTTTACTAAGTCGGCTTTTGGTGCGTTGAGAGCTGAGACGTTGTGAGTAGATCACACCATCACCTGGCCAGACTTTGTCGACCCCTTCCCGAGGATCGAATACAGGCATAGCCTGGGCCGCATCAATATCCATCAGAAAGATTGCATCGCTGTGGTATTTCTCAGGCTGCTCACCGAAGCCTTTGGGCTTGTTGTCGATGATGGCTTGGAATTGATCCCGAGTTAATACTAAAACTTTGATAAGTTCGTTATCAAGTTTGAAGCTCTCAGGCAAAACCTCTTCAATCTGAGCTTTTACATCTTTGGCGCGTTTGTCGGATTTTAAGATTACGTTACCACTAGCAATATATGTCGAAACATTGGAAAACCCCAGACCTTCCAGACATTTTTTCAAACCTGACATCGGTATTTTATTTTTTCCGCCGACATTGATGCCGCGCAATAGTATCACGTAGGTATTCATTACGCACTCTTCCGTTTTGTTATCCTTCCACGATTTCTGTGCAGGAACCAGTTTTTAGTGTGCTTCGGCCAGTATTGGATCGATGATGGCGGCAAACTTATCTAGGGGTGCCATCCCGACAATCGCGACCTTATCGTTGATCAAGAATGTCGGCGTGGCATCGATAGATCTGAGCATAGCATCTCGAAAATCGAGGTCAACCTCGGCCTTCTTTACCCCGCTATCCAGGCATTGATCAAATGCCGCTTGATCCAGGCCGACTTCACCAGCGTAATACTTGAGATAGGAGATTTCTATGCCCTGATAGTTGTTATACACGTAGTCTTGATACTCCCAGAACTTGTCCTGGTCGTACGCGCAACGTCCCGCTTCGGCTGCCTTGGGCGATTCCAGGGTGATAACGGGGTAATCCGCCCAGACAAATCGCACCTTGTCGCCATATTTGTCCAACAACTGTTGGCGCATCCCGGCCGCTGCCCATATCATACAGCTCGAGCAGCCATAATCTCCGAATTCGACGATAGTGACCGGCGCGTCCTTCGACCCAATTTGTGGGTTGGGTCTGTCTAGCATTGCGGTGGCAGTCGGTGTGTCTGGCTGGCGCAAAAAGACCAGGACAATCACAAGTAAAACGATCCCACCTGCTGCCGCCAAGAACCATCTACCCCGGAAGATATTTCTCATAGTGTTGTTCTTCTGTCGATCTACTGGATTAGGTTGAGTGGGTGACACCTCGAACTCTCTTTTAAATGAGTAGGGGGCTACTTACTTCAACCGATCTGCCACGATCTCGGCCACATCTTTGACCGCCACTTCGCCGCCATCCGCGTTGGAAGCATCGTTCAGCATGGTCATGCAGAAGGGACAGCCGACCGCCAGCGTTTTTGCGCCGGTAGCTTTGGCTTCCTTGAAGCGCGTGATGTTGACGTTGGATGTGCCTTCTTCCTCTTCTTTCCACATCTGTGCGCCGCCGGCGCCGCAGCAGAAAGACTTTGCCCCGTGGCGCGGCATCTCAACTGTCATCAGCCCGGCGGATTTCAAGTCTTCGCGCGGGGCATCAATAATGCCATTTTGACGGCCCAGATAGCACGGATCGTGGAAAGTCACCTGCATACTGGTCATCACTCTTGCGAGGACAGGCTGTCACTGACAACTGGATCTTCCCCGCACCCACCAACTCATTGATCAACTGCGTATGGTGGATGACTTCATAGTTCCCGCCAAAAGCCGGATACTCGTTCTTGATGGTATGCAGGCAATGCGGACAGGTGGTCACGATGCGCGGCGGCTTGACCTCGTTCAGCATCTCCACGTTGGCGCTGGCCAGTTCGAAGAACAGATACTCGTTGCCAGCCCGTCGCGCGGAGTTGCCGGTGCACTGCTCGTTTTTGCCGAGCACAGCATAGTTCAGGCCAGATGCGTTCAAAATTTTGGCGAAGGCCTGGGCGGTCTTCTGGGCGCGCGCGTCGGTAGCCGGAGCGCAGCCGACCCACCACAAAATCTCAGGCTCTGCGTTCTGCTCGATGGTCGGCACGTCCAGGCCTTCGGCCCACTTCATGCGGTCGGCTTGGCGATACGTTCCACGGGTTCATGTTGCGTTCCATGCCCTTGAAAGCATTCTCCAATTGCTTGGGGAAGTTGTTTTCCATCAACACCAGTGAGCGGCGGATATTGAGAATGTCGCGCATCGGCTCGTTATTTACCGGGCAGATGTCCACGCAAGCGCCGCAAGAGGTGCAGGCCCAAACGGCTTCCTCGCTGATGGCGAACTCGGTCAGCGGTTTGCTCTCCTCACCATTGGCAAACTTTGTCCCCTCTTCATGATTGAGATAATAGCGTTTGTTGATTTCGAGCGCAGCCGGCGACAAGTACCTTGCCGGTATTGTAAGCCGGGCAGACTTCCTGGCAGCGCATGCACATGATGCAGGCATAGCTGTCCATAAGCTGCTCCCAGCCCAGATGCTCCAGGTTGGTCGCGCCAAATTGCTCGATGCTTTCATCTTCGAAATTGACATAGCTCAACTCGCCGATAGACTTGCGTTCCGGCTTGAGCAGGTGATTGATGGGACTGAAAAAAAGATGGATGTGCTTGGAATATGGAAAATACGGCAAAAAGGCCACGATTGCGCCCAAGGACAACCAGAAAGAAGCGTGCTGCCCGATCTCAAGCGCTGTGCGGTTCATGCCGGACATCAAACCTGCTATCGTTGAAGCGACCGGTTGCCAACTGTCAGCGATCCCGTTTTGCGCCAGGTACATGGACTCGCCGAGCAGGCGAGAACCGACATGCACGAAGATGAACGCGGCCACGATAGCCGAGTCGCGTAAGATACCTGCGCGTGCTCGCGGGTCGAGTTTTATTGACTCGCGCGCGGTCAACACCTTGGGCCGGATGATAAAACGACGGATTTCCATCCCGACGATACCAATGACAACACCCGTGCCGAAGAGGTCCGCCAGCAGCCGGTAAACATCCCCTGGCAGGCCCACGTTTTCGCCAAAGCGGAAGCCGGGAATGTAAGCGTTCAACAAATCGGCCAGGTTAACGAGCACAAAGTAAAGGAAACCCCAACCGATCAGAGCATGGAGCAGGCTTGGGCCGAGTCTGAAGCGGAACAGGGGTCGGAAGGTCCCAACCTTGAGGGTTACTTTCCACAATCGCTTGCGCGCCAGTGACCAATCCGGTTTTCCTTGTCCGCGTGCGATAATCTTGATGATGCGTTGCACGCCAATCCAGGTGAAGTAGAGTGAGCCGAGAACGGCGATTACAAATAAGATTTTCTCGACGAGAGTCAGCATGGAGTCTCCTTTGGCGGGGTTTTTTCCAAGTTTAGCACAGGTTGGCAAGTGCGGCAAAGTTGACCGAGCCTTGAGACGAGATTAAAAGCAATAGGGACGCGATACCCGCGTCCCCATTGTCATTTGCGCTCATTGGTGAATTATTGGCTGATATCGCTTACGTAATCGGCAGCAACACTGCATATCCCATTCAAATTAGCAGCCACATTATCCCACTCCAAAGCTTGACCTTTGTCTTTAGTGGCTTGTATGGCCTCTCCGATGCAACCTGGCCCGGCATTGTAATTCGCCAGTGTGAATTTCCACAGGTCCTCATACGTCGCAGCATTCCCTGGCGCTTTCCCGCTGACATTGCGGACGATGCGTCCGGCCTGCTCACAGTTTGCCAGCAGTGTTTGCCCGAACACTCTGACGCTGAAATCGGCCTGTGATAGATCGATGCCAAGCGGGCAATCATGGCAAGTCGCATTGACGGTGTTGATCAATCCTACGCGCAGCATTTCCTGCTCGGTTTCATTGATGTGCAGATAACCTTTTTCGCAGCGATCGGTCGATAACACCAGCGGACAGAACTGGTCGAAGAACGATGAATTCCATAAGAGTGTTGTGTCGGCGCCGTCTTCGGTGAGTTGTCCGAGGCCGATGTCGCTGTCCTGGAACAAAGCCGGCCAGAACTGGCTTTCGCGCGCAAACAATCTTTTGAGCATCTGCGCCGGAACGCCAGTATCCTGAGCGACTTCCAGGATCAATTCATCGAAACGATTTTGCCAGTCAACTACATCCGGTGGGCAAGCTTCTAAACCGCAGGTATTGACTCCGTAGCTGTCTGAAAGTAAGCCGCCATTTTCACATTGACTGGCATCCACTACACCGGCCGTAATCAACTTGGCGGCCAGATAGGTATAGGGAACTTCAGTGTTCAAGTCTTCAGCACGTTTGGGCGTAGTAAGCCAAAACGGCGGTCCTCCCACGGGTGGAAAGGAATCCCATAACTCGGCGCAACTGGCTACCGGCACACCAATCCACTGGCTGCTAAGCACATCTACGAACCAGTAGGATTGGTCGGGATTGCCTTCGTTGTCGGCTGCCACACGTACTTGTGCCGTGTAAGTTTCACTGCTATCCCCATAGCTGGAGTAAGCCCAGAATTCCACCGTAACGCCATCTGCGTCTGTTGGCGCAAGACGGATATGGCAGGGCACGTCACAGGTAAAAGGTTCACCGTCGATCAGTCCACCGATGCCAGTGATCTCTTCATTTGGCAGGGGCTCTTCGCCGGTAATCACCAGCTTTGGCATGACTTCACATAGATTTGTGGCTATTGTGGTCAAAGGGGAGCAATCTTCAATGTCAATCCAGGCTTTGGCTGCGGGCAACTCCACCGCCACTTCGCGTTGCTCCGGCATAGAACTCACTTTGTAGAAATAATACCCCTCACAATCTTTATATTTGTTCTCCGTACAGAGGTCCTGGTTGAACCATTCGTCAGCGATATCCTGACCGCATTGCGTATAAACTTCGTTTACTGTTGGCAGCCCCTCATGATCGATAACAATCTCGCAGGCAAGCGATTTATCCTCGAAACGGGCCATCCACCAGGTGTTGACGTTGTAATCGACGAGGATGGATGTGTAACGGTCGGGGCCGGGAGGCGTATCGAGAGCAGCACGCAGGGTAAAACTCGGGGAAGAAGCAAAAGCGCTTCCCATCAGGACGATGAAGATGCTCACCGCCAATAAGCCGAGGCTGCGTCGATACTGTTTCCCTGCCATCCTTATAAAAAAAGTCCCCTTTCATTATAGCGGACTCTTTCCTTTGTGCAATGGTTATTTTGGGGCTATTTATCTTTATCCATCTCTTCGAGCGTGGACAAATCGCGGTTCAAATTGCGGGAGCGGATGAACAGACTGATAACGTAGATCAGCATGACACCGAAAGCGATGGCGTATCCGGCAACCATATAGCTGGATGTGTTGGGAGGGGTTTCTAAAAAAAACATGTTTGCCTCTTATTGCATAACCTTGAGTTTGAGTTGCTCGACTTTGTCGGCTAGTGTACCCATGCGGATGCGGTTCCAGAACAGGTCGATAAAGATAACGGTAAAAGCGAACAGGGAGAAGAAGAAAGCTACTTTCATGTCGCCGGTCATGTTGAAACCGCCCTGGGCCTGGGCGCTCTCGGTGCCGATGACGACCGGGTGGATGGTGCGGAACAGGCGGATGGCCATGAAGGTGATGGGCACGCTGACCGCGCCGATCAGAGTGTAGACAGCGCCAAAGCGTGCGCGGCGGTCGGGATCTTCAAGGCCCTGGCGCAGCATGAAGTAAGCGATGTAAATCAGCTCGGTGATGGCGGCTGTGGTGAGACGCGGATCCCAGGTCCACCAGGTGTTCCAGACAGGGCGGGCCCAGATGGAGCCGAGTACGATAGCGATGAAGAAAAAGACCAGGCTGATTTCGACAGCCGCAAATTCGACTCTATCCCATTTCAAGTCGGCGGTACGCAGGTAGACAATACCTGAGACACCCGCAGCGATGAAGCCCAACATGCCGACCCAGGCGGTGGCCACATGAAAGTAGAACACGCGCTGCACCTGCCCCATGACAGCTTCGGTGGGGGCGAAGACCAGAGCCAGGTAAGCGGATACGCCCAATAGAATGAGAGAAATAATGTCGAGGGCGAGCAAAGTGGTGGGTTTCTTGTCCATAAAGTTCTCCTATAAAATAGTGAATAGAGAGTAGAAAGTGGAGAGCAGTGAAGGGTGGAGTGTCATTGTGACCATTTTCTATTCACTGATCTCTATTCTCTTTCCTTATTCTTCTACAACGTAATCGAAAACCATAAAAGCGATGGCAGTGAAAATCACATCATAAGCGATCAGCAGATTGAGCCAGGGCAGGATTTCGTCCATGCCGGCGCCGGTCAGGTAACCGCCACTGGCCTTGACTGCCGCAATCAGAATCGGCACGACCACCGGGAAGAGCAGGATAGGTAGCAGCACGTCACGGGTGCGGGTCTGGACGGCCATGCTGGCGAGCAAGGTTCCGACGGTAGTGTAGCCAACCGAACCCAGCAGGATGACCAACAGCAACCCCGGCTGGAACAGGTTGATGTTATACAGTACGCTGTAGATTGGCAGCACAATGGCTTCCACGATCAGCATGAAAGCCAGATTGCTGATGACCTTACCAAAGTAGATGGCAGAACGGTCTACCGGTGCCAGCAAGAGACCGTCCAGGCAACCGCGGTCTTTTTCGACGGCCATAGAACGGTTCAGGCCGAGCGTACCTGCAAAGGCGAAGGTCGCCCACAGGACACCGGACGTGACCGATTGGCGTGTCTTGATATCCAGTTCAAGGGCGAAGTTGAAGATCAGAATGACCAACAGCGAGAAGACCAGCATGGCCGAGAGTAGTTCGCGCGAGCGCAGTTCGGCTGCCAGGTCTTTCCAGGTGATGGCGGCGATGGCTTTCCAGTAATTGGATTTAGCCGTTGTGCGCGTGGTTGTGATGATATGTTCTTCCATATTAACCTGCCAGCGCCTGTTTATAGAAGGTAAGCAAGTTACCTTTGCCAAGCCCCTCGCGTGTGGACGATGCCGCGATCACGCCGCGTGACAATATGTCAAAACGGGTGGCCAGATCTTCGGCGCGTGCCAGGTCATGGGAGGTCATCACCACGGTGCGCCCCTGTTTGGCAACGGTTTGCAACACACCATCCAGCATGGAAGAAGCGTCCTGGTCGAGACCGGTATAAGGTTCGTCGAATAGCACCACATCCGGGTCGTGAAGCACGGCGCGACCAATCGCCAGTCGTTGCTGCATGCCGCGCGAGAAGGTGCGCACCAGGTCGTGACGGCGGGCTTCCAACCCGACCATTTCGAGCACTTCCGTGATGCGTGCGCTAGCGTTTTCGATGCCGTACATGCGGGCATAGAAGGTCAGGTTCTCTTCGGCGGTCAGATCATTGTAGAGCAGGGGCATATGTGAAACCACACCGAGACGGGCGCGGACAGCCGCGGCCTCTTTCGGCAGGCCATACCCTGCGATCTGCACCTGTCCCATAGAAGGCCGCGATAACGAAGACAAGATGCGCAGAAAAGTGGTCTTACCCGCGCCGTTGGGACCAAGCAAGGCCACGAACTCACCTGGCTGGACCTGGAAATCCAGCCCGCGCAGCACGGTTTTCAGACCAAAACGTTTGACGAGTTTTTTGACTTCAATCATGATTTCTTATGGCCCTGAGCGGAGGGTCGAGTAGGTGGTGTTTTTCCCACCGTATCGCCAGTACTCCGTAGTCGAAGGGCGAGGATCAGGTTATTTGCGCTTCGACTTCGCTATCGCTCCGCTCAGCGAGGATTATGCCAACTCTTTCAACCTTTCCTTCAACTCTTCTCGGCGCGTCTGGTAGGCTTCTTCGGGAATCTTCTTGGCGCGATACAGATCATCGAGAGCGATGATGGCGTCCATGACCTCTTCGGCCGTTTCGAACTCGTCTTCATCTTCCTCGGTCTCTTCGAAATTATCATCATCTACCTTGCCCCGGTCGCGCAGGAACATCCAGACGCCAGCCAGGATGAGCACTACACCGAAGGCACCAGCACCGATCAGCAGGGTTTGGCTGTTGCCCGTACTACTTGTCCCAGCAGAATTGACCTTGCCGGAAAGCGTTATTTCAAGCGGCGATCCGGCGCTCAGGCTGCTGCTCGAATATACTTGCACATTAGCACCCTGCTGCGTTTGTTGGAGCCCCTCGTCGGTCAGAATGTCGCTTTTTACCTTGATACCTTCCGGTACGATGATCAGCGCAGAACTCACGGGAAGTGCCAGCGGCTGTGTGAGTTCCAGTGAGTTGTCATAAGGCATATTAAAGAAGGCAATGATGGAATAAAAATCTTGGCTGGGCGGCAGGGCATAATCACCGCTTTCGGTCGGCATAATGGGAGCGCTGTTTTGTGAAAGCTCCAGACCTACATTCGAGGCGCCTTCTGGCAGGGGCATGAAAGGCAGGCTGCTCCCGTCTGTGGAGAAGACAAAAGCTTTGTCGCTTGAGTTGCTGATGGTGAAAAGCTCAAAGACTTGCACGCCGCCATCGACAGCCATGTCAAAACTGACGTGTAATTGCTCCACAACCAATCCGCCACTATCAGTTGTGCTGTCATAAACTGTGATATCCGGGATGGTTAACTCGCTTGCGCCGGCATCAGCAACGACCGGGCCGGATTGAAAGACGGTACCCTGGTAGCTTGCCTCGGCCAGGAAAATACGCCCTTGCGGGATGGCTACATTGTTGAAGGTAAATGTGCCATTCGCATCGGTTTCTGCCGTCTCTGTAACCACTTCTTGGGGGGTAGTATTGGTACTACTTGCATCCGTTGCATGTTCGAAGCCATGTAAAGTGACAGTCGTTCCTGGGGGAACCTCTCCGCCGCTGCCATTGATGACCGTTCCGCTAACGGGGCCGAAGCCAGTGGATGCCAGAGACGCTTCGGGCGTGACATCAGCCTGTTGTGCGCTTTCAACCGACGTTCCATCCGCTGACGGAGTCCCGGCCTGGGCGGGGGGCTCGGTTGCAGTAGCGGAAGCAGGTTCGGCTGCCAGAGAAGAAGCGCCAAAGGTTAGAGTCCGCAGGTAAGCGGCGACAGCAGTCAATTCATCCTGTGAAAGTTTATCACCCAGCGCCGGAATCCCTTCCCCGCCTTCGGAAAGCATATTGACCAGATCGTCCCTCGAGAGAGCGGCCATCTTTTCCTGGTCGGTGAAGGCAGCGGTTGAGCAATCGGCACAATTTTCCTGGAAGAGTTGCTCGCCCTGGCTAACTTGTTTTGATGTGGTGCTAAGAGAAAGCGCGTAAGCCACTACATCCCAGCGTTCCTGGTCGTTCAGGCTGGAGAAGGGCGGCATGAAATTGTCCATGTTGCCGAGCGTGACGGTCAGGAACCAGTCAGCAGGGGATGATTGTGCAGCGACTTCGGGCAGGCCAAGCGCAGCGACCGGGACGGGCAATTGTTGGCCCTGTGCACCGTCACCCATGCCGGTATCCCCGTGGCAGGGCGTGCATTTTTCTGCATAAATGGCCGCACCGTTTTGCAGACTGGGAGCCTGTGCCGGGTAGACCGGGCCGTGTGTAGGGGCCGGCGTGGGGGGCACATAACCTGGCGGTGGGGTTACATCTTGCGCCAGGGTGAAGTTACATGCGCTGAGCACAAGGGCGATGAGTGCAATGAACAGGATGGTACGAAGTTTCATGAATTCCTCTAAGAAATTTGAGACGTTAAACCTTAGCCTTTAGAAAGCCGATGCCTTATATCTACCATCTAACCAATGCCAAAGTTATATCTGATGTCTAATTGATTGCTTTTCCACAGGAGGGGCAGAAGCGGTCAGAGACCAGGATAGATTTACCACACTTGGGGCAGAAACCGGCCGATTTTTCTTTACGTACCTTGCGACGGGATGCGATCAACGATTCCAGGTCGTCGTCATCGAGTGTGGCAACTGCTTTTTCGACGGATGAATCTGCACGGCGGGAGGCCACCGCTGCTTCTATGCGGCTTTCGGCATCTTTGTTCTCGCTCCTGGTTGCTTCTGGGCTTCCCTTAGGAGCAGGGGTAGGAACGAAAAATCCAACTTGCGCAGCAGATCGGCGCCTTTTGCCAACAGTTCGGCGCGTTGTTTAGGATAATCCTCTACCGGAACCTTGCCCATCGCGTTATCGAAATCGAGCTCTTGCAGCGTATTGACAGCGCGGTCATATTCTGCCATCAAGGCGGAGTACTCGCGGTCTTCCTGTGTGGCGCGACGGCCACGGCGTTGAATATACGGCTGGCCTACATACATCCCCACCAGGGTGACAACTGCCAGAATAAAAAAGATTGCTCCAATGTCCATTAAGCCCTCAGTCCTGTACAGGGGTGTTATTTAAAAGTGGATTGATTGTGGCCTGGATTTCCTGCACCGATGTGAAGGGGCCGATCTTGATGCTACGCAGTACACCGTCGCGACCGATGAAGTAGGTCTCCGGCACGCCCAGATTGCGATTGAAAATGGACGAAATGCGCGAACCCAGATCAGGACCATTCGGGTAAGTGATGTTGAATTGGTTCAAGTACGCCTTCGAATTATCGGGCGTGTCCGTCCAGGCAATGCCCAGGAAGACCACCTCGCCATCATCTGCGTAATAGCGCCAGGCTTCTTCGAGTTCGGCGGCTTCCTGCTCGCAGGGCTTGCACCAGGAGGCCCAGAAGTTGACCACCACTACTTTTCCTTGCAAGTCCGCAAAATTGATCTCAGATGCGCCCTGGTAAGAATAGCCATCGAACATGGTCAGGGGAAAATCGGGAACATCCGAGCCAATGCTGATGATCGGGTTTTGTGCTTTTTTCAGTCCCAGCCCCACCAGGACCAGCAAGGTCATCAGGATGGTCCAGATGATAATCTGTGTTGACAAGCGGACGCCGCGCTTTGGCGCGGGCGTCGTGGTTGTTTGTTCTTCAGTCATGACGTTCTCCATGTTGCTCCCTGCGGCTCGTCCTCGGCGCAAGGGTTGACCGCCGGGGACGGCGGCCAGAGCGTTAGTTTCTTTTTTTTAGTTCTTCTTCCATGCGCGCAATATACTCATCGTTGGACGAAGATGACGCATCTTCCCCGCCCGTAGCTGCTCCCGTTTCCCCTTGTGCGGAGGAGGTAGAGACAGCGCTTGCTGTTGACGGTTGGCTCCAGGCCCTTAATGCGCGGAAGAGCACGAAGATACCCGCCACAATGACAATGGGCGGTACTACATAAACCAGCCAGTTAAAGCCGGTGCGGGGTGGTTCGGCGAGCACGCGCGCGCCGTAGTAATCCACAAAATGCTGTTTGATCTCTGCTTCGCTCTTGCCATCTGCCAACATGTTACGGATCTCTTCACGCCATTCTTTGCAGGCTTGCGTGGGACATACATCCAGGGGCGTGTTCTCGCAAACGGGACAAAACAACTGCCTGGCAATTGCATTGACATCGTCATCTGTGGGCGTGGATCCCTGTGCAGAAACGGTAGCAACTGTCAGCCTGTCCTGAGCGAAGACGAAGGATGTAGAGAGAACGAGGATGAGAGTTGCAATCCAGAAGAGTCTTTTCATTTTTATTCCCAATTAGTCCGCTGCGCTGGGTTCCACTGCACGTTTGCCAACACGAATAGAACGCAGGCTGGGGTCTTTGTCTGGCCAAGCTGCGAAGAGCATGCCGGCGATGAAGACGAGGGCACCCGTCCATAGCCAGTTGACCAGCGGGTTGTGATAGACCTTGAAGGTTGCACCCACAGCAGAGGCGGGTTGCCAGTCCACTAATATGATGTACAGGTCATCTTTCATCGTACTGCGTTGACCGGGGATGGTCATGGTCTGTTGCGCGTCGAAGTAGTAGTCAATGCGCGGATGGAGTTCACTGAGGAATTTTCCATCTTTGTAGATATCTACTGTCGCGCGTGTGTACTGGACGCCAGCGCCCTGGTCAGACCATTGGGCAATATCCTTGTAGTTAATGGTGTAACCATCCAGTTGCAGAGACTGCCCCTGTGAGACCGTGCCCTGTGTTTGGGTCTGGAAGACTTCGATACCCAGGATACCAATGGCCATTAACATCATGCTGATGTGGATGATGTAGCCACCGTAGCGACGGCGGTTGCGGCCGGCCAGGCGCGCCAGGGCAATCAGGAAGCTTTCTTTCTGCGCGTGCTGGCGAGCGCGAGCGCTGCGGACAGTGTCATAGAGCGTGACCGAGATGACGAATGCCACCAGGAAGAAACCAACCAGGGCCACCCAGTTATGATAGCCATCGAAGTATGCCAGCACGGGGACAAATAGTGCCGGGATGGTCGGTTTCCAAATGGCGCGTCCAAGTGTCAGGAGTGTGGATTTTCCCCAGGCTGAGAGTGGAGCGATTCCCATCAGGGCCATCATTGCGCCAAAGAGAGGCGCATTAGCGCGTTCGTAGAACGGCGGGCCAACGGTCACTTTTTGGCCTGTGAAGAGTTCCGAGATCAAAGGGAAGATCACACCCCAGAAGCAGACCACCAGTACACTCAGAAAAAACAGGTTGTTAAGCAGGAAGAAGGCTTCGCGCGAGAGCATAGACTTCATCTCGGTTTCTGACTTCAATTCCGGCCAGCGCCAGATCAACAGTGCGATAGATGTGATGAACGTCACGCCGATGAAAGCGAAGAACATTGGGCCGATGGCGCTCTGGGCGAAGGCGTGTACAGACGAGAGCACCCCGGAGCGGGTCAGGAAAGTGCCGAAGATAACCAATGCATAGGTCAGCATGATCAAGATCATATTCCAGTGTTTGAGCATGCCCTTGTGCTCCTGGATCATGACCGAGTGCAGGAAGGCCGTACCAGCCAGCCAGGGCATGAAGGCTGCAATCTCGACCGGGTCCCAACCCCAGAAGCCACCCCAGCCCAGCACATCGTAGGCCCAACGGCTGCCGAGTACGAGGCCGAGCGAAAGAAACAGCCAGGCCCACAACGTCCAGCGGCGGGTCAGGCGCGTCCAGCGGTCATCAGTGCGGCCGGTAACCAGGGCAGCGATTGCGAAGGCGAAGGGAATCACGAACGAGACAAAGCCCAGATATAGCATGGGCGGATGGATAATCATGCCGGGATGCCGCAGGAGCGGGTTAAGGCCGCGTCCATCCTGTGGCGTGAAGGCAATGCCGCCAGCCGGTTTGAATGTGGCGGGTACAACGTTCCCTGCTACCTGCCAGAAGCGAGCAAAGGGATTCTCGAAGAAAATATTCATCGAGATGAAGAAGGCCAGCGTGATGGATGAAACGACGATCACCCAGGGCAGGAACTCGCGGTCGCGATCCCATTTGCGCAGAGTGACCGCGGAGGTGAAAGCGGACAACAGCCAGCCCCAGAAGAGCAGGGAACCGGCTTGTCCACCCCACCAGGCTGTAATCTTGAGGTAGGTTGGCATACTGCGACTGGTCACCTCATAAACGAAGGAAACTTCGAAATGATTGTTGACCAGCAGGTAGATCAAAACCCCCGCTGTCAGCGACAGCAAGGGGAAAGTGAGCAATTGAGCGCGCCTGGCGCTTTCCACCATTTGTGCAGATTGTTTTCTTTCACCAATAATAGCCGCGGCGACGCTATACAGAGCTACTATAAAAGTTACGATTAAAACGCCAAAACCAAAATCTGATAGCATGTTTTCTCCTGTAAGCACACCTGACAGAACATAGAGTCCTGTCAGGTGTATGTATATCAACCCTCTGTTTGATCGGGTACAGCTTCCTGGTATTTGGTCGGGCATTTTAGCAGTAGCTCGTCCGCGTAGAAGACGCCATCGTCTCCGACATGCCCGGTCATAATGGCCTGGGCCTCGTCACGCAGTAAGTCTGGCTTGGGACCCACGTAGACCACCTTCATGCGTGCACGTGCAGGGTCCACGACGGCTTGATGCAACACAACTGCCAGACCACCCTGCGCTTCGATCTCAGCATTGTCACCCGGGACATGAGCGACATCAAAGGAAAGGGTCAGGGTTTGCGGGTCATACTGAATCGTATCACCAACCACTGCACCAGAAGCGCGCAGGCTTTTGCCAACTGCGGCTGAGCCTTCGGCCTTGAGTTCGTCAATTGTCATAAAATATTCTGCACTGGCCTGTGTGGACGAGACAATCAGATAAACGACTGCTGCCAGGATAAGCACACCGCCCAGAATGAACTTGGTTCGCTGCATAACGATACCTCCAAAAAATAGTAGCGACAAATCGATATATTTGCCTGCTTTTTCATTTTACACATATAGATTAATACAGGCTGAGAAGGGGCAAGATAGATGTCATGAAACTCTCCCGAATTTGTCCTAATTTGTAGGAATTAAACAGTTGAATGAGGCAGGCCCGAAAATAAGGAGGGTACGCAGCCCTCCTTATTTTCGGCATCTCTAATATAGAAAAATGCTCTGGCTGTCTTCGACAGCCAGAGCATGAAATATCTCAATGTTAGGGATATTTACTCGAGCGAGATCAACCCTGTCCGAATAGCAAACTTGACCAGTTCTGTGCGGGAGTGCATGTTGAGTTTTTTCATAATACGTTCGCGATGGCGGGCAATGGTTTTTGGGCTGAGCTCGAGCTTCTTGCCGATATCATGGTTATTGAGTCCCTCCCCTACCAGTTCCAGCACCTCGCGTTCTCGTTTACTCAGAATGTCAAGGCTGACAGCATCTTTGCCCTTTTCAGTGGTTTCATCGATGCTGGGAAGCGCGACATTTTTTGCCAGTAATTGGTAATCGTCCAAAAGCCAACGTGCCAGTGCAGGCTGCAAATAGACGTGCCCGGCGGCCACTGCATGTATGGCAGAGATTAATTCGTCTGCAGCAGCGTGCTTGGTGATATATCCGGAAGCGCCGACTGATAGCATTTTCATGAAATATTGCTTGTCAGCATGCACGGTCAACACCAGTATTTGGCATTCCGGATACAATTTTTTTAGTTGTTGGGTGGCTTCTATGCCATCCATATCCGGCATAGTAATATCCATCAATATAATATCCGGCTGCGCATCTCTGACTTTCTCCAACGCTTGCAGGCCATTTTTTGCTTCTGCAATCACCTTAAAACCGGGCTGTGTTTCCAGAAATGAGCGTAAACCGATGCGTACCACATCGTGGTCATCGACCAGCATGAGTGTGATGGCGTCCATGAAGTTATTCTCCTTTTTCCAGTACCCGAATTTGCACAAGGTGACAGGCAAATTTACTTTTTTTCGATAGCACTTTTTTCAATGTTCTCATCTTGTTCGAATGCAAGCGGGATGACCACCTTAATAGTTGTTCCTCGTTTGGGTGCTGAGTACAGAACCAATTGTCCACCGACTGATTCGACGCGTTCACGCATGCCCTCTAATCCCCAACCCCGTGGCGGATGGAGTGGCTCGTTCGGGTCGAAGCCTCTGCCTGAGTCCAGCACCCCCAACGTGACCATGCCTGGAGCGTAGTCCAGATACACACTGGCTTTGTTGGTATCCGCATGGCGAGTCACATTGGTGAGCGCCTCTTGGGTTACGCGGAACAACACGGTTTCGATCAGCGAGTCGAGTCTTTTTTGTTTTCCGGTCACATCGAAAGTGACTTGCAGCCCTTTTGGGCAGCACTCGCTATCCAACAAAGATTTTATAGCTGGCACAAGACCAAGATCGTCCAACTGGGCGGGTCTCAGATCGTGTACCATGCTGTATAGACCTTGCGACATCTGTCTGCTAAGTTCCTGCAATTTATCTACAATATCTTTTACTTGCGGTTTGCGCCTGGTAAGTTCGCGCAGGGTGGCCAACTCGAGCATGAAAGCCGAAAGAATTTGCGATGTCTCATCATGCAGTTCGCGAGCGATGCGTGCTCGCTCATCTTCTTGCACCTGGACGATATGACGCAACAGTTCGCGGCGGATTTCCTCTTGCTGTTCCAAAGCATCCAGGCGGGCCTGTTGCGCTGAAAATAATTCAGTCTTGCGTTCCTCTTCCATTGACTGGGTTGCGCGAAGCAGACCGTAAGTGATCAGGATCGCCGTGATAGTTCGGATTAATTGTATTGGGAAGCCTGTATATGTTAAAAAAGCCTCTTCATTTATATAACGCGCCGGGAACATATTTATCGGATGCACGAAAAATTGGGTCAAGGTATAAATCCCAAATCCAAAGGCTGCAATCGCGAGGCTGCTGCTCAGGAGCGCGCGTTCCTGTTCACGCGCGTTACGTCCCTGGGCGCGTAGCGCCAGTGTAGCCAGCATCGCGGCTGGCACTGCCAACAGGTAACGCGCCAACCCATCTAGAAAATTGTTCAGCGGAATGGGCTCTTTGAGATGAGAACTGCTGATGCTGATTAGGATAAATAAGGCGTAAGCGCCAAAGATACTGAAGCGGAATATACGCTTCCCGCGACGATAAGGTGAAACCAGTAGGAGCATTTGGATTCCGTAGAGGAGAAGCGAAACAAATGAAGTCACCAAAAGGCCCAGACGTAGCCAGGGAAGCCAATCTGGAAGGGGAGTGCCAAAAGCTCCCGCCTGCAAGAGATAGGATTCCAGCCATTCGTGTGTGCCATGGATCAGGCCAAATGCGGCCAGGAAGCGTAGTACGCGTGCCTGTGCCAGAGCAGGTGATCGTCCGGATTCGAGCGCCATGGTGATGCCCATACCGAAGAAGGCCAGCCCATAGATGAAGAAAACCAGAAATGTCAGTTGATTCATGCCTTATTTGTGAACCTTTACACAATCATTGTACATGTTCTGACCAGAAATTCCGCGTTTGGGTTATCATATCCAATGGGTGATAGATGTCATAACTATCTATACCTGGTTATCAGTAAAAAATGCATAAAAAGGCCTGATTGTGACGTTTGTCACGCGTCTTTTAGCCCAAATTAACTTGATTTTAATGTTGTTTGGATTTATAAATTGGTGCAAATCCCCCAATTTGGATGGGGTTTCATACTTTCCCCTATAAAGGAGGTGAATGCCTTCACTACTTACATAAAAATTTACGAGAATCACCAAACCCTATTCTAAGGAGAATGCAAACGATGTCTATCAAAAAAATGTTAGTTTTAATTGGCGTGCTGGCCCTGTCCGCCATCTTTTTGTCCGCCTGTGCGGGAGCAGCCGGCCCTGCCGGCCCCGCAGGCCCCGCCGGCCCAGCAGGCCCCGCTGGCCCCGCAGGCCCTGCAGGTGCATCAGTGACTACTGCCGATTTGTCCTGCACAAGCTGCCACAATGACACCGGCCTGATCACCGGCAAGGATGCCGCATGGGGTACGTCCACTTCATGGAAGTGGCACAACACTATGTATGCGGGTAGCAACGCTGACTGCGCTGGCTGTCACTCCGGTAACGGCTTCAGCGCAGCGATTGCAGCGGGAGTCGATAATGCTGCCGCACAAGATTCTGCAGATCCGAATCCAAGCCGCATCGATTGCCGCGCCTGCCACCAGATCCACACCAGCTACACCGGTGATGACTGGGCCCTTGAGACCACCGACCCGGTAGCGCTCATCGCTGTCGACGGTGCAACCTATGACGGCGGCCAGGGCAACCTGTGCGCCCACTGCCACCAGCCGCGGACTGCCTTCCCGGCAGCAACGGATGGCATGGTCAGTGTTACCAGCACTCACTGGGGTGGCCATCACGGGCCTGTGGATGCTATGTTGCTCGGCGTTAACGGCGCGGGTGGCGTGGAAGGTAAACCCAGCCCGCATTACCAAAATGTGGAAAACACCTGCGTGGCCTGCCACATGGGCGGTGACGCTGCATGCTTCATACCTTTACGCCGAACGTTACGGCCTGCCAGGCCTGCCATTCTGATGCCACGGACTTTGACATCAATGGCACGCAGACCGAGATCACGGATAAACTCGAACAGGTCAAGGTTGCTCTGCAAGGCAAGGGTCTGCTCGATGATACCGGCACGATTGTTGTCGGCGATTACCCCGAAGCCCAAGCGGCTGCCCTGTGGAACTACCTCTTCGTTGAGGAAGACAAAAGCGAAGGTGTCCACAACTCCACTTATGCCAATGCCATGCTCGATGCTGCATTGGAAGCGTTGAAGTAATCCACTTCAAGCAAAAAAGAACATCACAACAACAGGGCTGCCTCAAAGGCAGCCCTGTTGTTGTGTCATCCTCCTAATCATACCGAATTCGTGATAAAATGCACTACTCGTGGGGTAAATGCCCCATTAGAATATGGGCAGGTTGCCCCAGGTAAGCTTTTGGTGTATAACCATTGTTTCTAAAAAAGCAATTGGAATTGTAAAGCGCCTAATCTTGTTCGTGAAGTTGCATGGCTATGATGCCATTTTACGGTTTCATACTCTCTCTTATATCGTAACTTCGGAGAAGACAGGAGAATGTTAATGAGACAAACACCCCAATCCCTGCGAATGGATCGCAGGTTGTTCTTCCTGGCCGTTGGCCTGGCCTTAATGGTAGTCGTGTTAGCTGTGCTTACGGCTGGTTCAGCGGGAGCAGCTCCATCGTCCCAGGAAGTTTCGAATGATACTTGTTTGAGTTGTCACTCGAACGAGAACTTGGTCAAAACCTTCCCAAGCGGAGAGGAACTTTCCCTTTTCATTGATGGTAGCAAGTTCAATCATGCCGTGCATGGGGAAGAAGAAATTGCTTGTGTTGATTGCCACCCGGCCATGGCTGAAATCCCGCATCCGGAGCTTGCGGTTCAAACAGTTCGGGACGCACAATTCCAGTTATACACCGTTTGCAAAGATTGCCATCTCGAACAGTACACCAACACCCTGGATAGTGTTCATGAAACCGCTCTGGCCGGTGGCAATCAGAATGCCGCTATCTGCACCGATTGTCACAACCCTCACACCCAAGCCCGTATTACCGATAAGCAAACAGGTAAGATTTTGCTGGGTGCTCGTTTGCAGATCCCTCAAACATGCGCCCGCTGCCATAGCACTATTTACAACACTTATAAAGAGAGCGTCCATGGTGCGGCCCTGACTGAGGAGGGCAATCAGTACGTACCAACCTGTATCGATTGTCATGGCGTCCATAACATTCAAAATCCGACTACGGCGCAATTCCGCAATGACATCCCGCTTTTGTGCGCCAAATGCCATACCAATGAAACCATCATGAAGCAATATGGGATTTCGACCGATGTGCTGAATACCTATGTTTCCGATTTCCATGGCACAACGGTGACTCTGTTTGAGGAAACCAACCCGAATTTGCCGACCAATAAACCGGTCTGCACAGACTGCCATGGCGTCCACGACATCAAGTTCGTGACCGATCCAACAGCGGGTATTGCCATCAAGAAGAACCTCCTGACCAAGTGCCAGCGTTGTCACCCGGATGCGACTGCGAATTTCCCGGACGCATGGATGAGCCATTACATCGCCAGCCCTCAGAACTACCCACTCGTTTACTATGTAAACCTTTTCTATAAGATCCTTATCCCTGGAGTGATAGGCGGTATGCTACTCTACGTGTTGACCGATATTTATCGTCGCTTCATTGCCCGTAAAAAAGGAGGAGCGCACTAATGAGCAAGAAGACCACTTCCTACCCACGCTTTCCTCTGGCGCGGCGCATTGAGCACATTATCATGCTGCTCTCCTTTGGTACGCTGGGTTTGACTGGCTTGCCGCAAAAGTTCCCGCTCGCGAAAATTTCTGTCTGGTTTGTTGGTTTGCTTGGTGGGGTTGATAACCTGCGCACTATCCATCACATCTCTGCCACAGTGATGATGCTTGGTACGGCCTGGCACATCCTTGTAGCCGGGTATAAGATTTTCGTCTTGCATGAAAAGCCGAGTATGTTGCCTTCGTTGCAAGATGTGCAGGACGGTTGGCGGGCTCTGATGTACAACATCGGCTTCGCCAAAAAATTCCCGCAAATGGGACGCTTCACCTTCGAAGAAAAGCTGGAATACTGGGCCTTTGTATGGGGCGCCATTGTCATGGGGATGACCGGTTTCTTGATGTGGAACCCTATCACGGCCACCAAATTCCTGCCTGGCGAATGGATCCCGGCTGCCAAAGCCGCACATGGCGGCGAAGCGGTGCTGGCCGTGCTGGCCATCATCATCTGGCATATGTATGGTGTGCATCTGCGCAAGTTCAACAAATCCATGTGGACGGGCAAGATGAGCGAAGAAGAAATGCTGCATGAGCATCCACTGGAGTTGGCTGACATAAAAGCCGGGATCGTTAATCGTCCAGTCTCACCGGATGTCTTACGCAAACGCCAGATGGTTTACTACCCGGTTGCGGGCATCTTAACGGTTGTTATGTTGACTGGTATATATGGTTTTGTCAATACAGAACAGACAGCATTGACGACTATCCCCCCTCAGCCTTCTCCGCTCGCGGTCTATGTGCCACAGACGCCCACGCCAGTTCCCACCAAGCCACCCACGCCGACGCCTCTGCCTGCTACCGTTACCCCAGAGGGACAGGTCTCCCCGGCCTCTGGCCCTACCTGGGACCAAGTATCCGCAATCATCCAGGGGAAGTGTTTGACCTGCCACGGCACGGCTGATATGACTGGCCTGGCCATGGATACGTATGCTCACCTGATGGCGGGGGGCAAAGAAGGCCCGGTGGTTGTAGCGGGGGATAGCGCCGACAGCATTTTATACACTATCCAGGCCGCTGGTGGGCACCCCGGTCAACTAACAGATGAAGAGATTGCCATTGTTCAAGCCTGGATTGATGCTGGCGCGACTGAAAGTGCCCAACCTGTTGGCGGTCCAACCTGGGCTGACGTCGCTCCCTTGATCGATTCCAAATGCCTGACCTGCCATGCCACAGCCGATATGACCGGCCTGGCGATGGATACGTATGCGGACTTGATGGCGGGCAGCAAAGAAGGCCCCGTTATCGTGCCGGGTAATAGCGCTGACAGCATTCTGTACACCATCCAGGCCGCTGGTGGGCACCCAGGTCAACTCACGGATGAGGAACTTGCCACTGTACAAGCATGGATTGACACAGGTGCCGTTGAAAGTGCTCAACCCGCTTCTGCCCCGGTCTGGGAAGGCGATATCGCCAGCTTGTTCGAGAGCAAATGCGCAACCTGTCATGGAGACTCTGCCATGGGTGGACTCAACCTGACAAATTATGTGGACGCAATAAAAGGTGGCGCAACAGGGGCTGTGATCACACCTGGAGATAGCACAAACAGCCTGCTGATCGTCAAGCAAGAAGCGGGCGGGCATCCTGGTCAGCTCACACCGGACGAAATTGCCCGGGTCAAAGCCTGGATCGATGCTGGCGCTTTAGAGAAATAAAGGTTTCTCAGAAAACACATTCTCTTTGGACAGAGACAGTTCGCTAGGGCTGTCTCTGTTTCATTGAAACCGCGATTTTAAAGCAATTTTTCAGAAAGAAATATTCTAATGACAATCATCATGGTCGTATAACATACATTCTTCCTAAACATGTTCAAGCTTAGATCATATAATATCCCAGCAGCGGCATGAAACGCTGTTTTGAATTAAAATTGGGAGACCTGCCAAACAGTCATTGGAGACCATTTGATAGGAGTGTTAGGCAGACGACGGTAGTACATTTTCCCCTATTCGCCATTGGAGGTGAGCCCTTATGAAAGCTTCGAAAGATGAAAAAGTAAATCGCCGCGATTTTATGAAAACGGCCATTTTTGCAATAGGGGGCGCCATTGGGGGAACAATTGGAATATCAGCGGTTCCCTACATTGTTGGCCCGGCGCTCAAAAAAGATGAGGGGAACTGGATTCAATTGGGCGCGGTCAGTAAAGTTGAATTGAATACTCCTACTTTATTCAAAACCACAATTGAAACCCAGACAGGTTGGATCAGTTCGAATGAAGAGGTTTCAGTCTATGCATTAACAGAAAACGGTCAGGATTTCACCGTTATGTCTAATGTATGCACCCATCTGGGCTGTCGTGTACGCTGGATTCCTGAGCAAGGAGAATTTTTCTGCCCCTGTCATAATGGTGTTTATTCCAAAGATGGCAGTGTTGTTAGCGGCCCTCCCCCTCGTCCTCTGGATCGTTTCGAAACCAAGGTTGAAGATGGGGTTCTTTATGTAAAGCGAGGTGCATGATGTGGGCAAAAATTGGTGATTGGCTGGATGAGCGATTCCAATGGCGGCAAGTATGGGAAGCCATTTTCCTACGAAAAATTCCACACGTCAATTGGTTCTATACGCTCGGAAGTGCCACTTTATTCGTTGCAATTATGCAGGGCGTTACCGGTATCCTGCTGACGATGTACTATGTGCCTGACCCAACGCATGCTTATGATAGTGTGACATACATCACGACCCAGTTGCCGATGGGCTGGTTCATCCGTGGCCTGCATCATTGGGGGGCCAGCGCGATGGTTGTATTGGTTGTGGCGCATATGTTGCGTGTGTTCTTCTACGGAGCGTACAAATATCCGCGTGAAATGACCTGGATCACGGGTGTACTTCTTTTTCTCGTGGTGATTGGTTTTGGATTTACGGGGTACCTGTTGCCCTGGGATCAAAAAGCTTACTGGGCCACAACGGTTGGGACGAAAATTGCCGGGATAGCGCCAGTGATTGGGGACTGGATCCTTCGGATTGCCCGTGGTGGACCGGACTTATCTGCTGTCACACTGGCGCGCTTTTTTGGCACGCATGTCTGGGTCCTGCCTGCTTCGCTTGCCACTTTGATCGGTATCCATCTCTATCTAATCATCCGAATTGGCATTTCAGCGGTGCCGGAAAAGGATGAATAAGCCATGAACGAACAAGAGAAAAAATCCTATTTACAGCGTTATAAAGAAGCCAAGGAAAAAGGTGTTCCTTTTTTCCCGGATATCATCTTTAAAGACACAATTGTTGCACTGATAGTCTTCTTGGTTCTGGTTGCGCTTGCCTACTTTATAGGCGCGCCCTTAGAAGCGCGTGCCAATCCTAACGATACCAGTTATACGCCGCGCCCTGAATGGTATTTCCTGTTCCTGTTCCAATTGCTTAAATATTTCCCCGGAAATCTGGAAGTGATTGGGGCGATGGTATTGCCGGGCCTGTTAATTTTACTTTTGTTTGCCCTACCGTTTATTGACAAGAGTGCAAAACGCCATTTTCGTAATCGCCCCTTTGCTACAGGCGCTGCCCTGCTCGTTGTGCTTGGAGTAGGTACGTTGACTTTCTTAGCAGCGACTGAGGCGCCTCCCCCGCAAGAGAAAGTGGTTGTAGACCAAGCTGCAGCTTTGTATGTTGCCAACTGTGCTAACTGTCACGGCGAAAGCATTGATGTGCCACCAGGTACGGACCTGCATAAAGTGATCGCTGCTGGCACCCATGAAGGCATGCCAGCCTGGGGAGCTGATTTAAGTACCGATCAGATCGACCAACTGGCTGGTTTTATCCTGTCACCCAACGGTAGCGCGCTTTACGCCCAGTACTGCGAGACTTGCCATACTCAGATGGTGCAAGCGGTGGGTAATCCGTTAGAACTTCAACGTGTCTTTACAGAAGGTTCAAGTTATCCGCCTCATGAGGGACAAGACGTTCCTGATTGGAGTAAGGAACTTTCAACCGAACAACGAAATGCTTTGCTGAATTTCTTGGCCGCGCCAGATGGGCAACGCTTATTTGCTATCAATTGTTCTGGTTGTCATGGACAGGGTGTTGCTTTTTCCGGCACGGAAGATGAACTTCGCACTTTGATTTCTCAAGGTGGACAGCATCTGTCTATGCCTGCCTGGAAAGGTACCCTCAGCGAAAATGATTTGAATGCGCTGGCAGCTTACGTGGTCGACCCGAGTTCCTACCCGGCCGGAGAAACGCTGTTTAGTCAGCATTGCGCAGCCTGTCACGGTGATAAAGTACCTTCTGCGCCGGATAGAGAAAGCGCTGCCAAGATTATCAGCAGCGGTGGTCCGCATATCACCATGCCAGTTTGGGGCAATATCCTCACTGCCGAGCAACTGGATGCGTTGGTTAAATATACTTATGAGGCCAGTAAGGGCGGTGGTACTGGTATTGGAGCTACGCTCTTTGCCCAGAACTGTAGCGCCTGTCATGGTCAGTTTGGTGAAGGCGGTCCGAATCCTACTCGTGCGGGTGACATTATCCCGCCAATCAGTTCTGCAGAATTCCTGAAAACTCGTGACGATACTACTATTCGAAATATCATCTCGCAAGGGCAGCCAGACATTGGCATGTCTCCCTTTGGCGATGCAAATGGTGGGCCACTAAACGATGATCAATTAGACGCGCTGGTGGAATATATCCGCAGTTGGGAAGCTAACCCGCCGGTCCAAGAACCGCCTCAATTCCCGACGCCAACCCCGCCTCCGACTCCCGAAGTAACTGCTCCCACGCCAGAACCTATACCCAGTCTGACGGGAGGTCAATTATTCGCTATTGCCTGCGCCAGTTGTCACGGCGCGCAAGGTGAAGGTGGCGTTGGACCTGCTCTCAACACGCAGGAATTCCAGGATAAATATGATGATCAAGCTTTGTTTGATACCATCAGCAACGGGCATACGGCAACACCGATGGTTGCCTGGGGCGATAGTCTGACGGATGAGCAGATTAACCTGTTAGTCCAATATATACGGGTTCTGGGGGGCGCAACCCCGGCCACTCCGACAGTTAGTTTCTCCGGACAGGTTGCACCTCTCTTCCAGGAAAAGTGTCAGGTTTGCCACAATCAGAACTCGGCCATGGCTGGTTGGGATTCGACCTCGTATCAATCCGTGACAACCACCGGCAATAATGGTCCCGTTGTCATCCCAGGGGATGTTCCCAACAGCATATTAGCTCAGCTTGTCACAGGTTCAGGAGGAGCCGTGATGCCTCCTTCTGGTAAAATGTCCGACGGAGAAATTCAAACCATCCTGGATTGGATTGCTGCTGGTGCGCCAGAAAACTAAAGAGGAGACTCTCTCAATATGACAGAATTTCGCACGAAAATCCGGAACTTTTTTTTCCCGCCTCGTAATTCATCACGTTGGATGTTGATATTGCCTTACACGATCCTGGGCGTAGTAACCATCCTACTGCTGGTTGGTGGGGCATACGCATGGGATTACACTAACTCCCCAGCATTTTGTGGGACGACATGTCATACTATGCCGCCCCAGGATGCAACCTACAAAGTCTCGCCACATGCCAATGTATACTGCACGGAGTGCCACATTGGCCGTGCCTTTGTCGGGCAACAACTGGCTCGTAAAAGCGAGGATGTGTACGAGTTATACTCAATGGTCTTCCACACCTACGAGTTCCCGATCCGTGCTACGCGCACCAAGCCGGACATCCTCACTTGCGAAAAATGTCATAAGCCTGAAACCTTTTCCGCAGATAGCCTTGTAAGCATCTCGCATTTTCTAAATAACGAGGAAAATACAAAAACCACAACGTATTTGGTTTTGAAGACCGGGGGCGGTACCAAGCGCGAAGGTCTGGGACGTGGTATTCACTGGCATATTGTTAACCCTGTCTATTACTATTCTAACGATATAGAAAACCAGGTTATCCCGTATGTGCGTGTTATGAACGAAGATGGAACATACACGGAATACACGGATGTTGAGTCAGGCTTTGATCCTGCCACGATCGATGAGAGCAAGTTGAAACAGATGGAATGCACCACCTGTCACAACCGTATTTCCCATAACTTCAAGCCGCCGGAAGTTTCGGTGGATGATGCTATGTCGCGCGGTTTGATTAACCCGGACATCCCCGGTATCCATCAACATGCCATAGACGTGCTCTACGCCTCGTACGACACGCGCGACGCCGCAATGCAAGCCATTGACGGTGTTAGTGAATATTACAAAACAACCGATTATTACCAGGGTCACAGCGATCAGATCGACCAGGCGGTTCAGTCTATCAAAGACATTTACGACCTGACCTTCTTCCCCGAACAAAAAGTGGACTGGACTACCCATCCCAATAACGTTGGTCATATCAATTCACCAGGCTGCTTCCGCTGCCATGATGGAAAACACCTGAATGCAGACAAGAAGGCCATTCGTCTGGAATGTAACGTTTGCCACTCTATCCCGGTGGTGGCTGGCGCAAATGACTTTGTCACCAATATCGAAATCAGCCGCGGGCCGGAACCTGAAACGCATTTAAATCCAAACTGGATCAGTTTACACAATCAAGCGTTCGATTCTTCGTTGTGCCGATTGTCATACCACGGATGATCCTGGTGGTACCAGCAATACATCCTTCTGCTCCAATAGCGCCTGCCATGGTAACGTCTACACTTACGCGGGGTTTGATGCGCCTGCATTGCGCGAAATCTTGAAGGACCAGTTGCCCACTCCCGACTCCCTCTGCTTCTGACCCCTACCAACTCGGAAAACCCAACCTTTGATTCATACGCTGGTCCGTTATTTGCGGCGAAATGTACCGTTTGTCATAGCGGCTCATCCCCCCAAAAAGGTCTGGATTTTTCAACCTATGCGAGTACAATGCAGGGCGGCGATGATGGCGCGGTCATTAAACCGGGAGATAGTGCTGGCAGCAAACTGGTCCAGATACAAAGTGGGAAGCATTTTGCAAACTTCTCAGCCGACGAACTGGCTGTCATCGAAAAATGGATCGACGCTGGCGCGCCTGAAAAATAAATATGCCTTAGCTTAACAAGAAAAACAAGCCGCCTCATAGTGAGGCGGCTTGTTCGTTTCTAACTGGACTTTCAGGCTGTTACCGCATCTCTGGCTTCTACTGTAACTGGTTCTCGTTCTTCATGCACCGGACGGTGATCTACTACACGTAAATAGCGTACACCTAGCGAGAAGAGCATTAACCCGTAGGAGATAATGCCCAGGCCTGCCATCCACTCCACCAGTGAGGGTCGATAGGATGTGTAACTGACAGTGAGTGCACCGGGCAGATAAGATACAAACACCAACAGGCCAGAGAGATTGGTATCCCAGCGATATGCCACTACACCGCCCGCAACCAGTAGCAGGGCAACCATGCGCAAGACGGGATTCAACCGTGTCTTCTTGTTGAGCAGAAGAATGATAGGTGTTACTGCACCCAACAGGATTTCGCCAAACCAGAAGTTGAACGATAGTGTTCCGCCCGTAATGAGTGCCAGTCCCTCAGTGCGCCCAGCTTGATAGGTGTAGGTCATTGAGAGGGCATCCCAGAAGCGGAAGTACAGATAAACTACCATCATCCAGCCGATGAAATAGGCAACGCGCTCCAGTAATTCATCCTTGACTACAGCACGCCTGGTCAATCGAGCTGAGAGCATGGAAGCAAAGACCGTCAAAGACATGCCACCAGCAACCGCTGACATGATGAACAACACGGCAATGTCGGGTTTATACCAGAATGGCCGGGATTGGAGTACACCGTAGACAGCACCTAGCGAGGATTGGTGTAGCATGGAAAGACACAATCCTACAATTGCTAGATAGGGTGCGTAATGGTGTACACGAGACATCTTGAATGCCAACTTGGGGTAGCGGTCACGCAGCCATTCGAGATTTGCAAGGATAGGCATGGTTTCAAGCACCAGCACGGTCAGGTAGAGACACACGCACATGGTCACTTCCCAGAGCAGGGAGTGATGGTTCCAATAGATCAAGGCGTGCCAGAATCGGTCAGGGCGGCCAATGTCGAGCACCAGGGCAAGCATAGCCATCGTGTAGCCTGCCAGGCCCACAAATGTAGCTGTGCGAGCGACGGGTTCGTATTGTTTCAACCCAACCAGATATACACCTGCACATAAGAAAAAGGCTCCGCCGGCCATCGCAATGGATGAGAGATCGATAGTGATCCACAGACCCCAAGGTACCAGATCGGTCAGATGGGTGACGGACAGCCCTTTCCAAAAGACCAACAGGCCAGCGCCCAATCCCATGGTTAGGAAGAACCCCAAAAGGGTGACCCACTTGCCCCAGGCGGATTTGAAGAAGGATTTGATCGCGGCAGTTTTCATGTTATGCCTCCTCAGGATTTGCAGGTAAGTAGTAAACGCGCGGACCTGTACCCAGGTCTTCTCGCAAACGGATATGCGGGTGTTCGTTAAGGATTTTGCTGACCTGGGAGTTGGGGTCATTCAGGTCACCGAAGATACGTGCGTTGGTTGGGCAGGCACCCACGCATGCCGGGGTGGCTTGCGGATCCACACCAGGAACCAACCCGAGCGCCAGGCCACGGTCGATACGTTGGTAGCAGAAGGAGCATTTTTCAGGAACACCACGTGGGCGGCGATCTACCTCGGGTTCACCCCATTGTGGCACAGCCGGGTTTGGCCCATCGAATTTTTTCCAGTTGAAGGAGCGCGCCTGATAGGGGCAGGCTACTTCGCAATATCGACAGCCGATACACTTGTCGTAATCCATCATGACAATGCCATCCGGGCGATAATACGAGGCCCCTACCATACATACCTCTACACAGGGAGCATCCTCGCAATTCATACAAGGGCGTGGTAGATATATATCTTTGTCGCCGACCTGCCCAGCCTCTAAAACAGGGTTCCAGGTAATTTCAGGGGAGATGTCATTGGTAGCGCGGCAGGCCATCACGCAGTAACCACAGCCGGTGCATTTACTCTGATCGATGATCATTGCCCATTTACGTCCACCGCTGGATGTACCTTCAGAAGCGGTTGCATCATTTTACAACGTGCAGACCAGCAACTGCTGCAAGAGCAACTCCAGTAACTTTGAGCATATCGCGACGAGATACTTTAGCTTTAGTCATTTTTGCCTTCTTTGATGTAATGTCGATACGCGCGGTCTAGCCAGGGAGCCAGAACCATGCCACCCGCCAGGCCCAGCAATCCAGCGATAGCTGCAAAGCCAATCGGGCTCACCGGAACGGGTTGATTGGTGACAGGTTCAATTGGGGTGACGGCGGGTGTCGGTTCAGGAGTAGCAGTCCCACCAGCTTGTTCGATTTTGATGGCGGCAGCGGCCACAGCTTCACCAGGGGCATGCATTTGCTCCGCGTGGCACTGGCTGCAAACGCTAATTGTAGCCACGAAACTGTGGTCAGGAGCCTTATGAATTTCATCGAAACTTGTTGTACTCGTTGTCTCACTGCCATTTATGTTGAATCCAAGGTGGCAATTGACACAAGTGACTCCAGCTTCTGCATGTGTAGAAGTTGGGAAGTTCTGCATGGCATCTTTATGGCAGTTCGCGCACAGATACGATGCATCCTGGTTGGTAGAAGTGTCAGCACCTTTTATCGTCTTCATGCCCGCGGAATGCTGGTCATGGCATACGGTGCAGCTCATATTGCGCTGATAGTGGGCGCTCAACTGCCAGTCAGCTACCCCGAAATGGGATCCACTATGGCAACCTCCGCACAGGTCCGGGGAGTTATCCACAGGCATGTTATCACTTGGATGATTGGGAGGAATCGGGCTATGGCAGGCCTCACAATCCACGCCTTCGGTGTTTGATTCGCCTGTTGCCGGGTCATAACCGGTGGTGTGGCAAACGAGACAAGCGCCTGGCTTCCCTTGCTCTTCCCAGGCGGAAGCGAAAATCGGATCATCTAAAGCCTGACCATGAGGGCCCGATTTCCAGTCATCATAAATATCCTTATGACAGTTCTGGCAGGTATCATAACTAATTTGAAATCCGGGAGTAGTTACTGGCGGTTGCTCTGTTTGTGCCTGTACAACCATCAGTGCGATTCCCGCTGTTATTAGTGCCATTACGATGGCGATGACTAGTCGTTCAAACCATGACATTGTTATGTTCTCCTTTATGGGTTTTAGTTTTATGCTGGAACCGGTGCCTTGCGAAAAATATCGCATTCCAGGCACTTCTCTTGCAGGTAACCGTTTTCTTTGCGGCGTGCTTGCCAGCAAGGTACTTCAGACAGGTACCCAGGGCAGGATGCGCGCATTTCAGGTGTGCAATTCTTCGTTTCCCAGCAGTATGGTTTTTCTACGACAGGTAACAAAGCTTCGGTTTGAGCCTCGGCTTGCCAACGTGCGTCCAAGCGGCGTAGTACATAGATTGCCACCGCGGTGATGGCAATCGGAATCGCGAACCGGAGCACAAAACCTGTGAGGACGGCGAGAAGGGAAATAATAGTTTCCATCATAGCCCTCACGACTTAAGCCAGTAATTTGCCTCACGCCGTCTAACCAACTCTCCCAAAACCAGGATCAATCCGAAGGGGATGACCAGACGAAGGATGGTTAAAAGCAGAACGAATTCAGCGGCTTTCATGGCATTCTCCTTTCTTGATAAGAACTTCTACCCTTAGTTTAGCGATAGGGAGCATGGGAAGTAAATTCGGTAGTTCCCCCATCTTTTTAAGCATTTTTTAATGTATCCTTATGGGATTTACTGTGGTTTTTCTCCCACGTTCAGAAGCGTTTTATGGGGTGTTTTCCCCATAAAACAAAAAATGGCCATCGTTGCTACGAAAAACCATTTTTTACTGTAATTGGATGTGACGCTGGACTTGAGTTTTAGGCTTTGATGATGCCCTTACGGATTGCATAACGCACCAATTCGGAGCGGGAGTGCAAATTGAGTTTGTGCATGATGTTTTCGCGATGGCGAGCCACCGTCTTCGGGCTGATCACCAACGCCTTGGCGATTTCTTCATTGCTTTCACCTTCTGCGAGATGGGTTAGCACTTCATGTTCGCGGTCGGTAAGGTCTTTGCTTGCAGAATGCTCTTTATCAGTTGGCTCACTGACGAGATAGTCTCGAACGAGTAATTTCGCCATGGTTGGATAGAGATAGACCTCACCGTGGGCAGCTGCGCGGATGGCGGTCAATAATTCTTCTGGGGCGGCGCGTTTGGGAACGTAACCGGATGCGCCGGCCTCCAACATTTTGAAAAAATATTCCTCGTCCTCATGAATGGTCAGAGCAACGATGGCTACTTCTGGGAATTGCGCTTTGATTTCACGCGTGGCCTCGATACCAGACTTGTCGGGTAGACCAATATCCATAAGAATGACATCAGGCTTGAGGTCCGCGGTGGATGCGAACGCCTCGGCAGCGGTCCCAGCTTCGCCGATAATCTCGACGTCGTCTTCGTTCCCAAGCAACATCCGGAGTCCGGACCGGACAACTGTGTGATCATCTACCAAGAGTAGGCGGGTTTTCATCCGACACCTCGCTTCCTTTAGATTGTAACGGTAGCCTGGCTTCAACCAGTGTACCCTGACCGGGACTGGATTGTATGCTGACCTCGCCGTCTAACAAGGCCGCGCGTTCCTGCATACCTACCAGGCCAAGAGAAGGTCTACGGGCACGACTTATGCGCACCATATCCAGGTCAAAGCCAATCCCATCATCCCGGACACTCACAATAACTTGTTTCAGTCGATATTCCAGTCGAATATAAACATTTTTCGCCTGTGCATGCTTGGTGATGTTATTCAGGGCTTCTTGCACAATGCGGAAGATGGCGATTTTCAACGCCGATGAGATCAGGATTTCTTCACCCTCGATATCTACCTTTACCTTTAAATCGGTTCGTTCCTGCACCTTGCTGGCATACCAACGTAACGCAGCGGGTAATCCCAGGTCATCCAGATGTGAAGGACGCAAGTCAGCGATTAGACGTTGTAATTCGAGCAAAGAGTCAGCGGACAGAGTTTCAAGATGTCGTAATGTTTTGATGGCCTGTTCACGGTTGCGGTTGTTCGTCAACGCCGTAGACAATCCGCGTAGTCCCATACCGATGGCCGTCAGCGCCTGACCGGTCTCATCATGCAAGTCACGGGCGATACGTTGACGTTCCGATTCTTGGGCATTGACGATACGACGAAAGAGTTCTCCTTTTAAGGTCTCTCGTTTTTGAGATTCTTCAAGGCGGGCAGCTTGCAAATCGTTGATTTTCTGTTCGGACTCGACCTGGAAAGCGCGCAAGAAACGGATCACGAAAAATGCCGCAGCGACTGCCATTGCTGCTCGGAATAGTTGTACCGGGAAACCAAAGATTTCTAAGAAAAGTTCTTGATTGATAACATTCGACGGTGGAAGTGCCGTTTTTTGCACAAAGAATTGCCCAACTACACCATACCATGCGAAAGCAACTGCAGCCCAAAGCGCATCCTGCCCAAAACGGATTAGTCCCGAACGCCGGAAAGCGCGTTGTTGCGCAACCAGACCGATGGCAGCTAACAATCCGCCTGGCATGGCTAGCATGTATCGCGTCCACACGTCCGCCACGGCCCAGATTTCGGTGGGCGGATAACTCCCACGAAAGGTAGCTAAACCGAAAACCCAGATGGCTTCCAGACCAAGGGGTACCAATGTGATGATTCGTTGCGCGGCTTCAGTATAAGCCAGTAAATAGGTACCAAATGCGATCAGGGAAACGAACGAAATCGCTAATAACGCCAGACGCACATATTCGGGAATGATGGGTTCGGTGTGACCGATCAATTGCTCCATTTGCTCGAACATTTCCACCCATTCATGTATACCGTGTACGATCCCAAACCCGGCCAGCGGGCGCAGTGCTTTTCGCAAACGCAGATCCGATGCTCGGTTGCCTTCCATAATGACGAGCAATCCCATACAGAAGAATGCCAGGCCATAACAGAAGTAAATGACGATAATATAGTGGAAATGCATCGGTACCCACCCGTACAGGGTTAGTAAAACGGGTTTATGTTTCTTTCCGCAAACGTGTGCCACAGGTGCGACAGAAGCGGTCGTTGGCTTGAGCCCGCTTCCCGCATTGATGACAGTACACTTCTTCGCCACCGGAATCGCTATCTTGTGAGCGATGACGTTTACGTGGTTCAGGTCTTCCTTTACTGGATTGCCAGAAATATAAGCCTCCGACCACAATGAGCAGGATGCCCAGTCCGCCCAATATGTATGGCAAATAGTTGTTTAAGGAAACGCGTCCTTGTGTGTTTTCATCGACTACCCCGGTTTCGAGGGGTTGATCTGATACACCTAAGCGATCAGATGTTTTGGTGTAAGTTATTTTGATAGGAACTTGTTCGCCCTTTTTAAGATCAGTGGTTGTCCATGTAAGAATTTTTTGATTGCTGCCAGTTGGAGTTGTATCCGTCATTAACGGCTCAGTCGTAACATCAGTCGTATCCACCGGGGTCTTTATGCTCACATCAAAGGTTTTTACTGCGTAATCTCCTGACCAGAGATAGGCATAACTGCGTTGTGTATCTTCAGTAGTCAGTGGTGCGTAATACTCAATATGATACGTGGTTTGCTGATCTATTGTAATCGTCAACACTTGCCAATCCCCATCTGTAGAGGGTTCCTGGTACTGAGCATTGAGCAAGCCTCCCGCTTCCGCATATGCTACTGCGATGATGTTCGCATCCGACGGGACATGCAGGGTGACATCTACTGGCAGGGATGTGCCCTGCGGGAGACTAAAATCATAAATAACCAGCATGGATGGCTGGTCGAATTCCGGCCATAATTGAACGGTAACATTGTCTAGCGTAACCTGTCCCTGCGCGCCGGCGGGGAAAGGAATGATAAGAAGAGAAAACAGTAGTGGTAACAAAAGCCACTTATGCAAAGAGCCGTGCATGGTGCCTCCGTGAAGCAGTGTTTTCTTAATCTTACCATTTATCCCACATTCCGCGCCCTCGTTGAAGTATGGTTCTTTGGGAAAATCCGGACCTTTTCACAGCAACGCCTGGAGAACCTGAAGTATTACAGTTCTACAATAAAAGGTACGGAATGTGAGATTATTGAGCACGTTGCGCTGCCGGCAAACTGGCGCGTGTCAACTGCCAGCACACCCGGTTGACCGGCGTTGATATGCCCAACTTTTCTCCTGTTTGTGTGATTGCTCCACAGATGGCATCGATTTCAGTTGGCGCGCCGCGGCGTACGTCCTGGAACATGGACGAGTGGTTGGTTGCTGTCTGACGGGCCACATCTTCCGCCGCTCTGACCGCATCTTCAAAAGGCAAATGGATGCCCTGCGCCGTAGCGACAGATGCCGCTTCCTGTGCCAGGATTCCCATCAACTTATGAGCCGCCGGGCGTTGCAACAATTCTCCATTGGGGACGCGCAGCAGCGCTGTCAGTGGATTGATGGCTGCGTTGATGACCAGTTTCCCCCAGATGAGCGCGTTCGCATCGTTCACTACCTGGACCTTGAAGCCTGCTCCCGTTAAAGCGGCTTCCAGCAGCCCCAAACGTGGATGCGCCTCGACCGAGATGACGCCTTCGCCGCCCGCCCGCGCCAATCCGGGACCGAGCAATGTCGCTCCGGTGGTGGTCACGCCCAGGGCAACGCGGGGTTGATCCTGAGCGGCGTCGAAGGGCAGGCGCAAGGCTTCCGCGAGAAGCTCGCGGTTGCCCATCCCGTTTTGCAGCGTCAATGCCAGCCCATCTTCAGCGAGACATTCCGCTAGTTGCCTGGCAACGCGTTCCGTCTGCCAGGATTTGACCAGCACCAGCGCATAACGCGCTCCACGGCAATCTGCCGGGTTGCTGGTCACCTCAACGGGGTAGGCATGTTCCACGCCCTGGGCATCTACCAGCCGCACGCCATTCTCGTTCAGCGCGCGCAGACCGTTTTCCCAACTGCCCAGCATCGTGACCGGGTGCCCGGCCGCACTCAGACGAGCCGCAAAGAGCGTGGCCAATGCACCCGTGCCAGCGATGAGAATGGGTTGTTTTAGATGTCTTTCAGCAGGGCTTGCCATTCGTCCTCTGCCATATCGACGCTATGTTCCGCCGCAGGGAAGGCTTTGGTTTGCACGTCTTGGATGTATTCGCCGAAGGCGCGCTGCATCTCGCCATGGAAATCGGCGTATTTCTTGACGAATTTGGGCGTGAAGCGGTCGAACAACCCCAGCAGGTCGTGCGAAACCAGCACCTGCCCGTCACAGCCGACGCCGGCGCCGATGCCGATGGTCGGGATGTGGATACGCTGCGAGACCAGTTCTGCCAGCCGCGCCGGGACGGATTCGAGCACCAGGCTAAAACAGCCCGCTTCTTCGAGTAGCAGCGCGTCTTCCAGCAGACGTTTGGCAGCTGTGGCGGTCTTGCCTTGCGCGCGGAAGCCGCCCAACTGGTGCACCGACTGTGGCGTCAGGCCCAGATGTCCCATGACCGGGATGCCCGCGCCGGTGATCGCACGCACGGCGTCAATGCGCTCGCGTCCGCCTTCCAGCTTGACCGCATCCATATTGGCGTTTTGCAGGAAACGCCCGGCGTTGCGTACAGCCTCTTCCACCGAGACTTGATACGACATAAAAGGCATGTCGCCGACCAGTAAAGCCATTTTTGCGCCGCGTGAGACGGCGCGGCAGTGGTGCAGCATTTCTTCCATCGTGACGGGTAGCGTATTCTCGTAGCCCAGCACGACCATGCCGAGTGAATCGCCGACCAGGATCGAATCGACCCCGACCTGGTCCATCGCCGCAGCCGTTGGATAGTCGTAGGCGGTCAGCATGCTGATCGGTTCGCCACGTTCCTTCTTTTCGCGGAACGTACGTGTGGTCACTTTCTTGCGTTGTGACACGGTAAACATAGTTGGAGCAATGGTAGACATGGTACCCTCCATATAAGGTAAAGTCCGCTTTGGCTCCCGCCCCCTGATTAGAGCCGCTTGCGTTGGATTGGATGTGCGTCGCACCTTTTTTGTTGGATTTAGCCTTCGGGGTGACTTTTCCGTTTAGCGGAAGTCTCAGTCTGTCTGGTGCGACGCACCCTCGGCTAATCTCGCCGTCGCGTTCCTCGCGGATACACGCGGCATGTGCTGCTCCATTATTCCACAAAAATCCTTTTTCGCCTATAATAGATTTAGCACATTTCGTTTTTCATTTTTGCACAGATTTATTTTCAAAACCTATCATTTTGGAAGGAGAGATACCATGCGAAAGATGTTTGGCTTCCTGATCGGCATTTTTGTCGGCTCGCTGGTCGGCTCGACGATTGCCCTGTTATTGGCCCCCGACTCGGGCGATGAGCTGCGCACGCAACTGCGTGAACGCGGACAGACCTTCATGGGCGAGATTCAGCACGCCGCCGATTCCCGCCGGATCGAACTCAAAGATCGACTGGATACCCTGCGCGCACCGCGTGCATAATCAACTAAGAATTTCGAATAATCCTTTGATAGAACGAAGACGCCTGTGACATACAGGCGTTGTACTCCGCCCCTTCGGCGATACGCTTCGCATTCAGACCTGCGGCCTGTTCCCGCAGGTCTTTGCTTTTCAGTGCCCTGACGATGGATTCCGCTAACCTCTCCGGCTCAGTGGCGTCTGTCAGTAGACCGTTTTCCCCATCCGTGATCCACTCGCGGATGGAATCCAGATTCCCGGCTACCGGGAAACTGCCACAGGCCATGCCCTCCAGCAGCGTATTGGGAGTGCCATCGTGTACGCTGGGCGAAACCAGTACCGCCGCGCGACGATAGACCTCCGCCATCTGGGCATGTGGCATGGGGGCCAGCAATTCCACCGCGTGACCGATGTTTAGCTCCCTGATCCATTGCTGGGCTTGTGCTTCGCCTGCCATCGCAGCACACAGGAAACGCGCATTTGGTATTTCTTTCAAAACAAAGGGGATTGCCTTGAAAAAGACATCATTTCGCACGTACGCACGAAAGCCACGCGGATTGATGACCACTGGTTCCTCCACGAGCTTTTTGGGCGGGAAAAAGATATCCATGCGGATGCCACCGTTGCCGGGTGTAACCAGCGTCGGACGTTTGGCAGGAAAACCCCATTCACTTGCCAGACGGATGTCACGCTGACAGTCGGCGTGCAGCGCATCTGTCGCTTGCATCGTCCAGCGCGTGTAGTGCCGCATCAGCCGCGTGGATGGGGCGTGCAGGGTGAAATCATTGCCCCACACCGAAACCAGCAGCGGTGTGCCGTTGTACGCGTCCGCAGCCAGCATGCCTTCGTAAGGGATGCGCATGGCGTGGATCAAATCCGGTTTAACACGCGCGATCACGGCTTTCAAGCTTTTGGCGGAGCGGGAAATGGTCAAGGGGCCGAGGTAATGTCTGATAGCGGTACGTACCCTTAGGGGCACACCGTCCTGCATTCGGTGCAGGGCAGGCAGGCCGAGGCCGCGGGAAGATGCGGGACGAGCTGCCGGGGAAGCGGAAGGACGTTTGGCCCCGCTAAAGCAACGGGGGTAATATACAGTCCTTTTAAGTCCAAATCCGGTTGGCAGGCAAAGGTGGAGGCGAGATGGACTTCATCTCCGCGTTCGACAAAATAACGCATCCAGTTGAGTGCAATGGGGGAGCGGCCATCGGCCACGAATAGCAATCGCATAGGGGCATTATGCCACATTCTCTTATAGCTGCGTTATTGCTGGATGTGTAGAGCCGTAGTATAGTTAACGCAGGAGAGCGAGCATGAGCAAAGGGCACATTTTGGTGGTAGAAGATAATCTGGATAATTACGAACTCGTGCGCACTATCTTGGAATTGGTTGGTTACGATACGTTCTTGGCGGACAATGGCCGGGATGGGGTGACAGCGGCCCGCAAGCAAAAGCCTGATTTGATTCTGATGGATATGGCGCTGCCCGAGATGGATGGCTGGAACGCTACAAAACTTATCCGACAAGACCCGGAGACTGCCCATATTCCCATGATTGCCCTGACGGTTCATACGCTGCCCCTGGAACGGAAACGGGCCCTGGACGCTGGCGTAGATGCGTATCTATCAAAGCCTTATGATGCAAGTCAGTTGATCCGGTTGGTTGAGAGTACGTTGAAGAATTCTAAAGAAAAAAATAAGGCCAAAAAGGGATAGTTTCGATAAAGTGGTATATTTAGCCAGTCTGCTTTGTGCAGAAAATCACAATACACATTGCGAGGTATGGAAATGAAACAAATTTGCGTGGTCGGTGTTGGGTATGTCGGTCTGGTGACGGGTGCCTGTTTCGCTGACCTGGGGAATCGTGTCATTGCTCTGGATGTAGATAAAGAGCGCATCGAAAACTTGAAGAAAGGCATCTTGCCTATCTACGAGCCGGGACTTGAAGAATTGGTGGAACGCAACGTCAAGGCCGGACGACTAACTTTCACGACTTCCTATAAAGAAGCAGTAGAAGGCACCGAATTTGCCTTTATCGCCGTTGGGACGCCCTCCGGTGTCAACGGTGAAGCCGACTTGCAGTACGTAGCCTCGGCAGCCACTTCGATTGCGGAATCAATGACCGGCCCGCTGATCATCATCAACAAATCCACGGTTCCGGTCGGGACCGGAGACTGGGTCGCCGATATTGTGAAGGGTGCCCAACCCGAGCCGACAGATTTCTGGGTGGTTTCATGCCCTGAATTCCTGCGCGAGGGAGCGGCCATTGGGGATTTCATGAGTCCTCATCGCACGGTACTTGGCTCAATGCATCCCGAAGCTGCGGAAAAGGTAGCCCAACTGCACCTGCCGTTGCGCGCGCCGATCGTCATCACTGACCTGCGCACGGCCGAGATGATCAAATATGCTTCCAATGCCTTCCTGGCAACCAAGATTTCCTTCATTAATGAAGTAGCTAATATCTGCGAAGCTCTTGGCGCGGACGTGAAAGAAGTAGCCGCCGGTATGGGCTACGACAAGCGTATCGGTCCGATGTTCCTGGATGCCGGTCTGGGCTGGGGTGGTTCGTGCTTCCCCAAGGATGTGCTGGCATTGGCATATATGGCCGAAGAAAAGGGCCTCGATCCCAAGATCCTGAACACGGTCATGAGTGTGAACTACGAACGTCGCAAGGAAGCTGTTGCTTACGTTGAATCCATGACCGGCGGTCTCAAGGGCAAAACAGTTGGCTTGCTTGGCCTGGCCTTTAAACCCAACACCGACGATATGCGTGATGCGCCCTCGATTGACATCGCCCAGGAATTGACAGCAGCAGGTGCAAAGGTGCGCGCTTTTGACCCGGTGGCGATGGATGTCGCTCGCCCGATACTGCCCGCTGTGGAAATGTTCGATGACCCCTACTCGATGGCCGAAGGCTGCGATGCGCTGATGGTTGTTACCGAATGGAACGAGTTCAAGCAACTAGACCTTGAAAAGGTCAAAGGTTTGCTCAATGCTCCCGTCATTTTTGATGGCCGCAATATCTATGACCCGGCCACGATGAAAGAGATGGGCTTCAGATATCGCGGTCTGGGACGCGGGTTTAACGGAAAATAAAATCATTTGCTTGGTGAAGAGTTGGGTACAATTGCCCAACTCTTTTTTTATGGACTCAAAAAACTCTCCCCCTGTTTGTGACTACGAAGGCTCCGATTACCAGAGCTCGTTCTGGGATCAGGGTGGCCGGGAATACGAAGACCGTACCGAAGCGATCGCTTTGAAGCGCCTGTTGCCCCAAAGCGGACGTCTCATGCTCGAAGTAGGCGCCGGTGCGGGACGTAACACGCCGCGCTATGCCGGTTATGAGCGCGTGGTCTTGCTGGATTATTCAACAACGCAATTGCAGCAGGCACAGGCGCGTTTAGGAAAGTCTGAGCGCTACATCTTCGTTGCGGCGGATGTGTACAGGCTGCCCTTTGTGGATGGCTTGTTCGATGGCGCGACCATGATCCGCACCCTGCATCACATGGCGGATGCGCCCAAAGCGCTGGCTCAAATCCGAAAAGTTTTGCAGCCCGGTTCGGTATTTATCCTGGAATTTGCGAGCAAACTTAATCTCAAATCGATCTTGCGCTATCTGCTGGGCAGGCAGGAGTGGAGTCCGTTTACGCGCGAGCCGGTCGAATTCGTGGAGTTGAATTTCGATTTTCACCCGAAAGCTGTGCGTGCCTGGCTGCAAGAGATCGGGTTCCGTGTCGAAAAGACATTGACGGTCTCACACTTCCGTTTGGGTTTGCTCAAACGATTTGTCCCGACCGGCATTCTGGTTACGCTCGATTCGCTCGCCCAGTGGACCGGGTCGTTATGGCAGTTGACGCCCAGTGTTTTTGTGAAGGCAAGTCTGGGCGGAGAGAGAAGCGGGTCTATCCCTGATGAAGTCATCCAATGGTTTAAGTGTCCGGAATGCGAGGGTTCGCCGTTGGAAGATCATAGTGACTATTTACAATGTCCCTTGTGTGGCAGCCAGTGGGCCCTCCGTGAGGGCATCTACGATTTCAAGGAGCCGCTAAACAAATAACGATGTTCAAAGAAAGTGGCGCGGAAGGTTTTTAGCGCCGGTTGCCCTGGGGGTAATTTTCGTTATTTCCCGAGTTTTATACAGCAGAGCAGGTCTCCAATTTGATGCGGGTACGATCACGCGCACCTGGCATTTCATCGACATCTACTTGTTGAAGCACGATCTCTGGCGCAGCATTTTCTATTTGCACACGCAACCGCCCCTGATGAATTTGCTGACTGGGATCAACTTGCAGCTTTTCCCCTCATCCTACGCCAGCATCTCCCAGGCCTTCTTCCTTTTGGGTGGGTTTCTGCTGACTCTGGCCATTTACTTTCTGGGGAATCGATTGGGCCTTCCGAAGTACCTTTCGTTTATTCTGGCGGTTTGGTTTGCCATCAGCCCGGCAACGCTTGTTTACGAGAACTATTATTTTTACACGTATCCAACCACAATTCTGTTGACGCTTTCAGCCGTGTTCCTTGCCCGTTTTCTTGAAAACAAACGCGTTGCAGATGGCCTTTTGTTTTCGTTGATGCTGGCCGTCAATGCGCTGACCTGGAGCCTGTTCCATATCATCTGGCTGCTGGGCTGTTTTGGGATCGTCGTATTCCTGCTCAAAGGACAGCGTCGCAAGGCATTATGGCTTGTTCCGGCCTTCCTGCTGGTATTTGCCTGGTATGCCAAAAACGGGATTTTGTATGATTCCTTCACTGCCAGCACCTGGGCAGGCCTGAACGTTTTCAAGACGGTCACGATCAACATCCCCGAAAAAGTACGCAAACAGTGGGTCAAAGAAGGCATCGTGTCGGAACTGGCTCTGGTCCCGCCGTATCGCTCGCCGGATGTCTATCTCAAATATTTTCCCGACACCCCGACCACCGGAGTCCCGTTGCTGGACGACATCAATATGTCCAATGGCTATCGCAACCAGCATCATCTGAGTTACGTTTATGCAGGGGAGCGCTACATGAAGGATTCTGTGCACATCCTCCTGCACGCGCCTCGCTACTATCTCAGCACGATCCCTTACTCCTTTTACATCTATTTGCATTCTGCCAGTGATTACAAACCGGTCTACAACATCCGTGTTCCCATTGACAGGTGGGACACGCTTTGGAATCGCCTGTTCTACGGACAATGGCAAAAGGATGAGGGCCTGGGGGAACGGGCTTCGACGTTCTTACCAGACCACGTGGCCTGGTGGCTGGCCCTCAGCTTTTTGCTTGTCATCACGGCCACTCCCGTTTACCTGTGGCGTCAGCGCGACCACCTCCACAGCCCAGACTATGGCCTCATCCTTTTTATGTTTTGGAATATCTTGTTCATCTCTGCTGCCGGAATTCTGCTGGATATTGGAGAGAATAACCGCACTCGTTTCAGCCTCGATCCCTTTATCTTGTTGCTGACGATCTTCTTCTTGAGAAGAATATTTTTCCCCGAAAAAACAAACTAATTCCCCAACCCGTGCTGGATGGCGATGACCGCCGCCTGAGTGCGGTCGGATACTCCCAATTTGTCGAGAATGGCGCTGACATGATTTCGGACTGTGCCTTCATACAAATGCAATTACCGTATATATACGCTGGTATATTCCGGACAACTGGCGTGTGTGCCAGTGCAATAGGATTACGGAGTAGAATCTTATCATTGCAAGTAACCGTAGGATGCGTGGCAATCTTAATTGTATTTGTGCCATCGTTTTTGCAGGTTACTTGAGATTGCTTCGTTGCTAAGCTCCTCACAATGGCAGGTGGAATTTAGAGTTTCTCTACCACCCAGAAATGTGACAGTCCTAAGCCTTTCAAAGGCGTCTTTTCCAGGAATTGCAGAACTCCCCGCAGCACTTTTCCAAAGAACTCCGAAGCGAACGATGAGGTTGTCATACGCACCAAAGATGACCGTGCGCTCGATGAATTTGACCGGCAAACCGTCAAACAACTCCGCCAAGTCACGCCTGGAATAAACCCTGACATGCGGAGCGAGTTTGTTCCGCCATTTGCGGGGCAGGTAATTTATAAAAGGTTTGTTTCCAAAACGATATGTGCCTTGCCAGTAAATCCCGTGCGTCTCAAAGGGATAGCCGCGGTTGGGGACGAAGATCACGGCCCGCCCGCCGGGTTTTCCCGACGCAGGTTCAGGACTTCGAAGTACGCGCACCATTTCGCGCACGGCCTGCACATCGTCCTGGACGTGTTCGAGCACTTCGTGACTCAGAATCAGGTCAAAGGTCCCGGATGGAAGCGGCAGGGATTCGCCTGCAGCGTTGAGAATGCGCTTCGAACGGGACCCGGCTTCTGCTGCCCTTTCAAAGTCATATTCCAATCCGACAATGGTTCCGCCAAAGGAAGCCAGGTGTTCCACGTACATGCCAACCCCGCAGCCGTTTTCTAACACCTGGCCTTTGATGCGCTCCCCGGCAGCGTTACGGATCATCTCCAGGCGGCGTTGTTGACCTTCGCGCCAGACGTATGAAGGCTCGCCGCGCAGAGCGGCTTTTTGCATATTTCGTTCAGTCATGGGCGGTATTATACACGTCAGTGGGATTCCATTGCGAGCTCTGTTACCGGAACTGGTAAACGGAGATTGTCACATCAGACTGAGACTTTCCTTGCAATGACAGGGCTTTTAAAAACCTTGCATCTCTTTCTCATCTGTGCTAGAATTTTGATTGTAAGAAGCACCGATACCGAAAGCGTCGAAAAGTGGGCAACCCCCACTTTTCTGCTTGTAAAGCATAAATATGGAGCAAGAACAGCATGACGAAGAGCGAATTCGCCCTGGCCTTCAACGAAGTACTGGAAGATAAACAACTCCCCAAGGAGATTATCCTGGGAGCGATTGAGTCCGCCATGGTTTCGGCCTACCGGCGGGCTGTCAACGCGTCCAGTGCGCAGCAGGTGGAAGCCAAAGTAGACCCTGAAACTGGCGAGGTACTGATCTACGCCGAAAAGGAAGTCGTTGAAGATATAGTGGACGACCGTACTGAAGTGCTGCTGGAAGAAGCCAGGCGCTTCGATGCAGACGTTCAACTTGGTGACATGGCCCTTGTGGAGACCACTCCCTCAGATTTTGGCCGCGTTGCCGCGCAGACCGCGCGGCAGGTCATCCAGCAACGCATCCGTGAGGCCGAACGTGCCGCACAGATGGAATACTTCGACAAGCAATCGGGCGAGATTGTCAGCGGTGTGGTGCAGGCTGCCAATGCCCAATCTACTACCGTGGGGCTGGACATGAAGGCCGAAGGCATCATGCCTGGCAACCAGCGTATCCCCGGCGAACGCTTCCGCCTGCATGACCGCATCCGCTCGGTGGTGCTGGAAGTGAAAGACGGTCCGCGTGGTCCGCAGATCATCCTTTCGCGTTCGCATCGCAACTTCTTGCGTCGCTTGTTGGAGAATGAAGTCCCCGAAATCTATCATGGCATCGTCGAGATCCGTGCTATTGCCCGTGAACCAGGACAGCGTGCTAAAGTGGCTGTCATGGCTACCCAACCCGGTGTTGATCCGGTTGGCGCTTGCGTAGGTATCAAAGGCGTGCGTATCCAGGCCATCGTTAAGGAACTGCACGACGAAAAGATCGATATCATCCAATGGGACCCCGATCCCGTGGTTTACATTTCCAAGGCCATCAGCCCGGCGCGCGTCAACGGGGTATATCTCTCCGAGACGTCTGATACGGGTCGCACGGCAACGGTTGTTGTGCAGGAAGACCAGTTAAGCCTGGCGATTGGCCGTGATGGACAAAATGCTCGCCTGGCTGCCAAGCTGACCGGCTGGCGTATTGACATCAAATCGCTAGTGGAAGCGACTAACGATTCGGTACGGAAGTTGCAGACAGATACTGAATTGGCCGAAATGCTCCCGGTCGTGGTAGAAACCACTCCGACTATAGAAGTTATCCTGACCAAGAAGGCTGAAGGCCGCCCGGTCACGCCGGAAGAGTACACACAAATGTCCCAGTTCGTGGATCGTGTCGAACGCCGTACCATTCAGATCCAGGAAGAAGCAGCCCGCGTAGAAGAAGAGCGCGTGACGGCTGCCCGTGCTGAGATCCCGGCAGCGGCTTTTGAGATGTCGATCTACGATGCCGAAATCAAGGAACATATCCTCAACATCCTGACCGAGGCTGAGTTCGAGACCGTCGGTGATTTGATGCTGGCTCTGAAAGTAGACCCGGATAAGGTGTTGGGCCTGGCAGGGATCGGTCCCAAGTCTATTGAAAATATCGAAGAGTCTCTGGCCGCGTTAACCTTCCCAGAACCCGAGCCGGAACCCGCAGATGAGACTGAAGCTACGGCCGAAGCGGTCGCTGAAGAAATCCCGGCAACTGAGCAGGTCGCAGAGCCGGAAGCGGTTGTTGAGACACCGGTGGCTGATGAGCAAGTGGCGCCGTCCTCGCAAGGTGAGCCACAGCCGGAAGCGGTTGCGGAAGCGGTAGTCGAGACAACTGTTGAAGAGAAAGCCAAAGAGAAGAAGCCCCGCAAGAAGGACGAGGAAGAACTCAGCGAAGATGCTGACCTTGTCAAAGATGACGTTTCGTTGGATGAATTGTTTGCCCTGAAGGAGATGTTCCAGTCAGGAAGTACAACAGATGAAGAAGAAGAATCCGACGAAACGAAAAAGAAGGGTAAGAAGAAAAAGAAGAAACACGTCGAAATTGAGTACGATGAAGATCTTGGTGAAGTTGTTGCGCGCAAGAAGCACAAACGAGGCGACGAAGGCTTTGAAGAAAATTGGTAATTTTGTTGCCCTCACCCCTAACTGCTCTACCCTGTCGGGAACCGTCCCGCTGGGAGAGGGGAGGGTGAGGGGAGATTAAGGTGGCTAAGAAGACTGTTCAACGTGTGAAACATATCCCGCAGCGGACCTGCGTGGGTTGTCGTAAGGTGATGCCGAAACGCCAGCTCGTACGCATCGTTCGCTCACCTGAAGGGGTACAGGTGGACTTAACAGGGAAACTAGCCGGGCGCGGTGCATATTTGCACGACCGGCATTCTTGCTGGGAGCGGGGCTTGAAAGGCGCTTTGGCGCACGCGTTGAAGACCGAACTGACCGCCGAAGACCGAGAGCGTTTGCAAGCATTTATGGCAAACCTCCCGGAAGAGTCCGGTGAAGTGAGCGCGGACGGAATATCTGCCATGTGAACGATTGAACTTTCGCTCATATGGCGCCTTCCCCGCTAACCGGGCCTGGCTTCGCAGAATGGGGGGCGAAGCGTTTATGTGTAAACTACCAGGAGGTGGCATATGAGCGAAAACGGGACTAAAATCGAACTCCCTGCTAATATCGTGATTCGCGATCTGGCACAGATCATTGACCGAAGCCCTATTGACATCATCAAAAAACTGATGAGTAATGGTGTAATGGCAAGCATCAATCAGGCGGTTGATTTCGATACCGCCGCGATTGTGGTTGCCGAATACGGATATGATGCCGTTCCTGAAGTATTTGAAGAGGAAATCAAGGAAGATGCTGGCGAGATTCCGCTTTGGCGGCAATTGATTGCCGATGAGGATGAGTCATCGCTGAGCAACCGTGCACCGGTCGTCACTATCCTTGGACATGTCGATCACGGTAAGACCTCTTTGCTGGATGCCATCCGCGAGACGAATGTGGCGGAAGGCGAGGCAGGCGGCATTACCCAGCATATTAGCGCCTATCAGGTCGAAATGAAGGGGCGCACGATTTCCTTTCTGGATACGCCTGGTCATGCGGCTTTTACAGCCATGCGTGCGCGTGGCGCCCGGGGCGCGGATATCGTTATTTTGGTGGTGGCCGCGGACGATGGTGTTATGCCGCAGACTAAGGAAGCCATCGCGCATGCCAAAGCAGCGCGCGTGCCGATCATCGTCGCCCTGAACAAGATTGACAAGGGTAACGCCAATCCTGACCGTGTCAAGCAGCAGTTAGCTGAACAGGAACTCGTTCCGGATGAGTGGGGTGGCAGCACTATGGTGATCCCGGTTTCTGCCAAGCTGAAAGAAGGCATCGACGATTTGCTGGAGGGCATCTTGTTAGTGGCCGATAACACTGACATTCGTGCCAACCCCGAAGGAAGCGTGATCGGGACGGTCATCGAAGCAGAAGTGGACAAGACTAGAGGTACGGTGGCAACCCTGCTAATCCAGAACGGAACGCTTCGGTCCGGGGACATTGTGGTTGCTGGCACTGCCTATGGGCGTTTACGCGCCATGTTCGACTTCCGCGGAAAGCCCGTCAAAAAGGCGGGGCCTTCCACACCGGTGGGTGTGCTGGGACTGAACGATGTTCCTTCAGCTGGAGACTTGTTCCGGGTTGTCTCTTCGGATAAGGAAGCTCGCGATATCGTTGCTCAACGCGTTGAAGAGCAAAAGCATCGTAAACAGACTGGCAAGAAAGCTTCGCTGGAGGACTTGTTTGCTGCCTATAAGGCCGGTGAGGCCAAAGAACTCAGCCTGATCATCAAAGCCGACGTGCAGGGTTCGCTTGAGCCGATCATATCGGAAGTGGAAAAGCTGGGCGAAGGCGAGATCGGCGTCAACGTGTTGTACGCAGAAACCGGCAACATCGGTGAAAATGACATCATGCTGGCTTCCGCCTCGCAGGCTATTGTGATTGGTTTCAGTGTGCAGGCAGATGTGGCTGCACGACGCCTGGCCGAAAAAGAAGGTATCTCGATCCGTCTGTATGACATCATATATCGCGTGACCGAAGATATCGAAAAGGCTCTCAAAGGTATGCTTGACCCGGTGGTGACGGAAAAAGTCATCGGACGGGCCGAAGTGATGGCAGTCTTCCCGATCTCGAAGATTGGCAAGATCGCCGGTTGTAAAGTGCGCGAAGGCGAATTACGCCGCAATGCCAAGGTGCGTCTGTACCGCGGTGAAGACCTGGTCTTCGAAGGCGAAATGGCTTCGCTCAAGCACGAAAAGGAAGACGTACGCGAGGTACGCACCGGATTCGAATGTGGGGTAGGCTTGAAGAACTTCCACAACATTGAAGCCGGTGACGAACTTGTCTGCTACGTTTTGGAAAAATCAGCGTAGATGAATATGGGCGGGGGTACACCCGCCCTTTTATGAATCATGCCATCAGGAATCAGACTTCAACGTATTGCTGACCGCATTGGTCAGGAACTCTCGGAAATGCTTATCCGGGAGATCAGTGATCCGCGCCTGCAGCAAATTTTCGTCACAGATGTAAGGGTAGACAGAGAACTGGCCTTTGCAGATGTTTACGTTTCTGCGGTCGAGGGGGCGGAGCGTTCCAAGGAAGTTCTGGCCGGTTTGAAGAGCGCCAGTGGCTTTATGCGCCGGGCATTGGCCGGACGGATCGAATTGCGTACGTTTCCCCGGCTGCGTTTTCATTGGGATCCAACTCCCGAGAACGCCGACCATATCGAAAAATTACTGGCACAACTGAAAGAAAAAAAATCGTAACGGAGAATATCGAAGCAAGAATGGGAGAAAACATAGAAGCAGAAGTCAAGGAACGTTTGGGGGCAGCGCAAAAGATATTGATCGCCTCGCATGTCCGACCGGATGGTGACGCGATTGGATCCCTGATTGGATTGGGACTGGCGCTGCAAAACGCAGGTAAAACTGTCCAGATGGTGCTGGCTGATGGCGTACCGTCCAGTTTTCGCTATCTGGAGGGCAGTGACCGGGTCCGAAAAGAAGCGAGTAGTGATTTCGATACGTTTATCGCAGTGGATTGCGCCGACTTCAAACGTCTTGGTAAGTTGTTCCAGCATCTGGGTACTCCGGATATTAATATCGACCACCATATCACCAATGAGCGTTTTGGCAAGATTAATTTGATCGAAGGAAAGGCCGTTGCAACGGCGGCTATCCTGACCAATTATCTGCCAGCCTGGGGCTATGAGATCACCCGACCGATAGCGGCTGCCTTGTTGACTGGTATTATCACTGATACGCTCGGTTTCCGTACCTCCAACATGACACCTGAAGCTTTGCGCCAGGCTGCGGCGCTGATGGAGACCGGTGTGGACATGTCCGAACTGTATATGCGAGGTCTCGTCCGCCGTTCGTTTTCAGCCGCGCGCTACTGGGGAGTGGGACTTTCCAAGCTGGAATCATCGGATGGTATTGTGTGGAGTGCGCTTTCGCTCGAAGATCGCAAAGCGAGCGGGTATGGCGGGAACGATGATGCTGACCTGATCAATATGATCTCTGCAATTGACGGTCACAAGGTAGGTATGATATTTGTCGAACAGCACAATAATCATGTAAAGATTTCGTGGCGAGCCCTGGAACAGGGTGTTGACGTTTCACCCGTCGCAACATATTTTGGCGGAGGTGGGCACGCCGCCGCGGCCGGTGCAGATATTCCCGGCATATTGAGTGAGATTCAACCATTGGTTTTAAAAACTACCAAAGAAATGTTGGGTCTTTAACCAAAAAATGAAGAAATGTGTCATAATTAGGATAAGAAAGGGATGAATTAGGAGGAATTTGGAATGAACAGTCAAGATGTAAAGAACGCTATTTCCGGCGTTTTGGTTGTGGATAAACCTGTAGGCATGACTTCTCATGACGTGGTGCAAGCCATTCGGAATGGGACAGGTATTCGCCGTGCCGGGCATACGGGGACGCTCGATCCGCGTGCTTCTGGCGTGTTGGTTGTTTTGATTGGTCCGGCGGTACGTCTGAGCGAATTTGTATCTGCTTCGGACAAGCGTTATCAGGCTATTATTCGCCTGGGGAATTCAACCGATACCTACGACGCAGACGGTAAATTCACCAGCCAGGAGATGCCCGTCGATGTGACGGAAGAAGAGTTTGAGAAAGTTCTCAAAACTTTCGAAGGCGAGATCGAACAGACCCCGCCGCAGTATTCCGCTGTCAAGGTCAAGGGACGCAAGGCATACGAAATGGCGCGCAAAGGCGAGGAAGTAGAACTTGAGCCGCGCATTATTCAGGTGCATCACCTGGAAGTGCTCGAATGGGCGCCTCCCGAAATTGTAGTGGACGTACATTGTTCGTCCGGGACATATGTGCGCTCGCTGGCCAATGATCTGGGTGAAACGCTCGGCACTGGCGCTTACCTGGTTGGTTTGCGCCGTACCAAGAGTGGGCGCTTCACCTTACGCGATGCAGTGCCTCTACGCAAGTTGCAGGAAGCCTTCGCTGCCGGCAGTTGGTACGAGTATCTCATCCCGGCGGCAGAGGCCTTGGGTGATTGGGAAGCGCGCGAACTCGATCCTGACGAAGTGGAAGAGGTCCGCCACGGTCATCGTGTCAAGGCTGATCCCGATACCAAACTGGAAAGCTGGGTGCGTGGCGTCAGCACACAGGGCGAACTGGTAGCTCTCTTACAGTGTCTTGAAGGTGAAGAAGAAGGCTCGCTCGAATGGCAGCCTAAAAAAGTTTTCTTCCAGTCCGGCTAGACCACAGGAGCGGCAGCGCAACTGCCATCCGTTGGTATTTTCACTCAGGAGAGCTATCCATACGCATGCAACACTACCGCTCTTTAGATGATATTGCATTGCAAAATTCCTGGCTCACGATCGGCGTTTTCGACGGCGTGCATCGCGGACACCAGGAGATTCTGTCAAATTTAACAGCAGACGCCCATCAAAATGGCGCGCCTGCTGTTGTGCTTACTTTCTGGCCGCATCCCGCTGTTGTGCTGGGCAAACGCCATGACCTGAAAAGCCTGACCACCCCCGAAGAACGCGCGGAACTACTCGGTGCGCAGGGCGTGGATGTAGTCATTACCCAGCCGTTCACCCCCGATTTTGCGGCGCTCTCTGCCTTTGACTTTATGCGCCGCGTCTCCCGACACCTGAGCCTGCGCTCGTTATGGATAGGCTATGACTTCGCCCTGGGCCACAACCGCGAAGGCGACCTGGACCGTCTGACCGAGCTGGGAAAAGAGTTTGGGTACAGCGTGCAGGCCATCGGTCCGGTCAAGAACGGTGGGGACGTGCTGTCGTCCAGCCTGATCCGTCAGCGCATCCGCTCCGGAGAGGTGTCCCGGGCAGCCGAAAACCTGGGCCGTTTCTACAATCTGAGCGGAGCGGTCGTGCACGGTGATGGGCGCGGACGCAAGATCAACATCCCGACCGCCAACATCGATTACCCCAAGGATAAAGTCATCCCGGCCAATGGAGTGTATGCCACCTGGGCCTGGGTGGGCGGCGAGCGCTACCCGGCGGCCAGCAACATTGGCATCAACCCGACCTTCACGCCCGACAAGCAGACCCCCAACGTGGAGGCCCACATGCTGGACTTCGACCGTGACCTGTACGATCAGGAAGTAAAACTGGAATTCGTGGAGCGTCTGCGCGATGAGCTGAAGTTCGACAGCGTGGAAGCGCTATTGGAAAAGATCCACGAGGATATAACACAAACGAGAAAAATTCTTGCTTAGTGGCGGCCAATTGGCCGCCCTTTTGTTATAATCTGCCCAATTTGCCAGAGGAGTTCCCATGCCCGCGCCAAAACGAGACATTTACCTGTTATCTTCCAAAGAGTTATCCCCCGAAACCATCGCTGTTGCTTTTGCCAAGACTTCCCGTTTTCCCGATTCCTTCCGTGACATCGCCGCCGAACTGACCGACGAGAAATCGGCGCAGTTCCATGAGAAATGGGTGGTCGGCTACGGACATGCCTCCGTGGCGGAACACGCCGTGCTGCATCTGGCTATCGAGAATGCTTCCCGGATTGCGATGGAGGCCATCGAGAGCAACCGGTTGGCCTCTTATACCGAAAAATCCACTCGCTACCAAAAATGGGACGAAGATTCTTTCCATACCCCGGCTGAATTGGATGAACATCCATTGCGTGAAGAATTTATAGCCACCTGCCGCATGCTGTTCGAGACGTATGCGGCTGCGCTGGAACCGGTCAAGGCGGTCATTGCGGCTCAAGTTCCGCGTCGCGAAGACGAAAAAGATAGCGCCTACGACCGCCGCATCCGCTCGCGCTATGTGGATGTGTGCCGATTCATCTTGCCGGCGGCCTCGCTGGCCAACGTCGGCATGACCGCTAACGGGCGTGTGCTGGAGAACGCCATCCGCAAGTGGCTGTCCAGTCCGCTGGCGGAAGTGCGCGAGATTGGTGAGACGGTCAAGGGGGTGGCGCAGGGCGAGTTGCCCACGCTGGTCAAGTATGCGGAGGCGGTGGAGTATTGGGTAGAGACCGGCGACGATCTTACCCGCCACTGCACTCCGGACACGCCCCATTTCCCACAGAAAATGGGGCGAGAGGTCATGAGGGAGTGCTGTGCTGTTAGCCGATTACGACAAAGACGGCGAGAACAAAGTTTTAGCCGCTGCGTTGTATCGTTTTGGGAATATACCTTTTGCAGATGCGATGGAGAAAGTGGGTAAGGCTTCGCAGGCAGAGCGCGAGAGTTTGGCCGAAGCCTTGCTAGGCAAATTGGGCCGCTACGACGTTCCGCTGCGCGAACTGGAACATTGCACCTACACCTTCGACCTGGTCATGGACCAGGGTGCGTATGCCGAGTTCAAACGTCACCGTATGATGACGCAAACGCCGCAGCTCCAGACCGCCGCGCTGGGGCACGCGACTCCGCGCTCGATAACGGAAGCAGGTTTCGGGCCCCGGTATGAAGCGGCTATGGACGCGGCGCGATCCATGTGGAAGAAATTGAACGAGTTCAACCCGTTCGTGGCCCAATACGTTGTCCCCAACGGGTTCAACCGCCGCGTGCTGGCCACGTTCAATTTGCGCGAAGCCTATGCCTTCTGCCAATTGCGGGCAGCCTCCAATGCGCATTTCTCAATTCGGCTGGTAGCGCAGCGCGTGTACGAAGAGATTGCGCGCGTGCATCCGTTGTTGGCGAAATATATGGTTTTGCCGGATGAGCCGTGGCAGACGATTGAGGAGGGAGTATTTTTGGGGTGTAAGGGTTTCTTTCCTTCTTTCTCTCTTTTGGAAGGAAGAAAGAGGAAAGAGTTTTTTAGTCGTCGTCTTCGTCTTTTGTAACCCCGAATATTTCATCGATCTGTGCCATGATCTCGGGCGTGAACTTGTCCACGAATTGCATGGCTTTCATATTCTCGTGCACCTGCTCCACACGGCTGGCGCCAGTGATGACGGTGCTGACGTAGGGGTTTTGCAAACACCAGGCCAGCGAGAATTGCGCCAGGCTGGCGCCCATCTCTTTGGCGATGGGTTCCAGTGCCGCTACTTTTTCAAGCTTTTCCTTGTCGGTCAGTTGATTTTGTAGCCAGTCGTAACCTTCCAGCGCGCCGCGGCTGTCCTTGGGAATGCCGCCCTGATATTTGCCGGTCAACAGGCCGGAAGCCAGCGGACTCCAGGTGGTCGAGCCGTAACCGTAATCCTTGTAAACGCGCTCATATTCCGGGCTGAAGCGCTGCCGCTCGAACATATTGTACTGCGGCTGTTCCACGACTGGTTTGTGCAGGTGATGGCGTTCGGCGATCTCGATGGCCGCCGCAATCTCCGCCGCCGACCATTCGGACGTGCCCCAGTAGAGCGCCTTGCCCCATTCGATGATGTTGTGCATGGCCCAGACGGTTTCTTCGATGGGCGTGGTCGGGTCCGCGCGGTGGCAATAGAGCAGGTCAACATAATCCAAATCCAGGCGTTTGAGCGAACCGTTGATGCCTTCGATCAGACGCTTACGGTTGAGTGTGTTGCGTTCGTTGGGACCTTCGTGCAGGCCCCAGAAAATTTTGGTCGAGACCAAATAGCTGCTGCGCCGCCAGCCCAATTTCTTGAGCGCTGCGCCCATCACTTCTTCCGATTTCCCGCCCGCGTACACTTCGGCGTTGTCGAAGAAGTTCACGCCTGCATCATATGCGGCGGTCATCATTTCTACTGCGGAATCGACGCCCGCCTGGTTGTGGAATGTGACCCACGAGCCAAAAGAAAGTTCACTGACCTGTATCCCCGCTTTTCCTAAATGACGATAGTTCATGTTACCTCCTGATTTATTTGTCCACGAAGCTCACCAAGCACACTAATTTCTTGGTTTCTTATTAGTGTTACTCGTGCGCTTTGTGGATAATGATTATAACTTCATGCCCAAGTATAATCCTGGGCATGAAACGCACCTATTTGCTTTTCGTTTTTCTGCTGGTTGCCTGCGCGCCACAGCCAGTGGAACAGACGCCCACACCGCCCGGAACCTTACGACCTTACCTCACGCGCACGCCCAGTGCCACGCCTGAGCAACCGGACGGATTGGTTGTTTCTTTCGAGACTCCGTTCCCGTCACCGACGCCGTTTGTGTACGAAGTCCAGGCAGGCGACACGATGAGCGGGATCGCCTTCAAATTCGGAATTTCGGTAGATGAACTCCTCGCGGCCAACCCGGACGTTTCTCCGAACAGCATGTCGATCGGGACGAAACTCAATGTTCCCAGCAACTCGGCCAACCCGACCGGCGCTTCGACCTCGACGCCTGTGCCTGTATCATCCCCGCAGGGGGCCGCCGTTAAACAGATCGAGTGTTATCCCACAGCCGACCAGGGCATGTGGTGCTTCGTGCTGGTCTATAACGACACGTCTGATGTGATCGAGAATCTCTCCGCGCAGGTGACCCTGCTGGATGCGGACGGTGGTACTCTGGCCAGTGCTCCCGCGCTTTCCCCGTTGAACATCCTGCCGCCGGACGCTTCCTTGCCACTGACGGTCTTTTTTCCACCTGTCGTTCCTGCTAATGCCCATCCCCAGGTGCAACTGCTTACAGGCATTCATCTGCAACCCGATGACGGACGCTACCTGCCGGCTACTGTCCATAATACCCTGGTCCAGGTCGATAGTTCCGGGCGCAGCGCGCAGGTCAGTGGGACGGTGCTCCTGCCGGAAGATGCGCAACCCGCAGGTTTGGTCTGGGTGGCAGCGGTTGTCTATGACCGTGCCGGGCGCGTGGTCGGTGTGCGGCGTTGGGAATCGACTGCTGGGATTGTGCCGGGTGGTAGCTTGCAGTTCTCGTTTGAAGTATCCAGTTTAGCAGGGGAAATCGGGCAAGTGGAGTTTGTGGTGGAGGCGAGACCATAGCCAGCCCCCACCCGGCCTCCCCCTTTTCCCGCGAACTTCAGCGGAAAAAGGGGGAGGTGGCCGAAGGCCGGAGGGGGTCATTTCCCTTCCAACCACATGTACCTTTCAATCGGCACATCGATCGGGGTGAAAACGTAGCCTTTCACGTATGGCTTGACCAACTGATACGAAAGCGAATGGGTAGTAAACAGCACGGGGGCATCGTTTACGATGATCTGTTCGGCCTGTTGATACATTTCGATGCGTTTGGTTACATCCTGTTCCACGCGTGCCTGTTCGAGCAATTTATCCAACTCAGGATTGGAATAACCGCCGCTGTTCTGCGCGGAACCGCTGTGGAAGAGCACATCCGCGAAATTCTCGGGGTCGGGATAGTCCGCGCACCAACCGCCGCTGATGATCTGTCCGTGATGGCCGGCATAGATCTCGTCCAGGTAATAGTTTGGCTCCAGGTTCTCGACCGTGATCTGCACGCCCAGCACCTGCTGCCACATCTGTGCCAGGGCCGCCACGTCCCCGCCCACATATGAGCCGATGCCTGCATCCGTATAGATGATAGGGGGCAGTTTGTCCGCGCTGCCATATTTGGATTCAGCCAGAAGTTGCCGTGCCTGCGCGGGGTCATAGGGCAGACCCTTCAGTCCGATATTGAAGCCGGGCAGGCCGGGCGGGTAGAGGCCGATAGCAGGTAGCGCCCGTCCGTTGAGTACCACGTCGATATATTTCTGGCGGTTGAAAGCCATCGAAAAAGCCTGCCTTACTTTGACATCATCAAAAGGCGGTTGAGTGGTATCGAAAACGATGAAGCCGGTGCACAAGTTCACGCCAGTGACCAGTTCATTGTGCAATGGTTCGGTCGGGTCGAGGAAGCGCTCGGCAGAAGAATATGGGACCCCGGTGATGTCAATATTGCCAGATTCGTACAGGCGCAAGCCAACACCGCTGTAAAGCTGGACGATCACAGTTGGAATGGACGGCTTTCCAAGGTAGAAGTCCGGGTTGGCTGTGTACGTGATCTGTTCGAAGCGTTTCCACTCGGTCAGCTTGTAGGGGCCGGTGCCATTGGGCGTGCGGAACCATTCCGGGCCCGATTCAACGTTGGCTTTATCCAGCACGAAAGCGGTCGGGTAGGTCAGCTTGAGCAGGAAATAGGGTTTGGGCGCGTCGATCGTCACTTGCAGGGTGTGCTCGTCGAGCGCCTGCAAGCCGGAAACATGCTCGGCCTTCCCGTCTGCCATCTCTTGCGCGCCGACGATGTCGCCCAGATAGGTCAGCGCAGTGTCAGAAGCCAATGCCGGGCTGAGTGCGCGCTCCCAGGAATAAATTACATCTTGAGCGGTTACAGGCCGTCCGTCATGAAATTTGGCATTTGCCCGCAGATGGAAGGTGTAGACCGTGCCGTCCGGGCTGACATCCCAGGTTTCGGCCAAATCAGGGGTCAGGTTCAGGCGTGGGTCGAAGGAGACCAGCCCGCTGTAGACCAGCTTGTCCCCGGAGCCGTGCGTGGTGGCCGGATCGTATTCCCGCGGATTGGTGCTCTCGCCTCCTGCCAGGACCAGGGTCTGCTGAGGCGATCCTTGGAGCGGGTTGCCGGCTGAGGCGTTCCCGGCCACCCCCACGATGATGGCAATTAATACTGTGAGTATGGCAAAAGTGAAAAGCTTACGCGCCCGGTTCATTGTGGTCTCCTTTGTTCCTCTGGGAGGCAAGATAAACGCCCAGTCCCAGCACACCGAACAGTAATACCAGGATACAACATAACGCAGCTAACATCAGCGTTAATGTGATCGGCGGGCCGCTTGTTTGTGACGGCGGCCCTGCGCTGGATGAAGTAGGGACAGGATAAGGCGTCGGTGTGAGTACCAGTGGCGCTCCGGCAAAGGGCACGTATGTGGGGACAAAGGTTGGGGTGGGTTGGGCCGTCGGGTTAACGGAAGCAGGCCTGGGTGCGGCCCCGATCGAAGCCCGCCAGGCGTCTTCCAATCCTTCGATGTCGAACCCGTAGACGCCTTGCAAGGCATCATCCACAGTGGCTCCATCCCGCAGGGCGATCAGCAGCGAATTCATTTTGTCCTGCCCGTAGGTTTTGATCAGGAAATTGACGATGCTGTAGGATTCGCTGTAGGAAAGGTAGGCTTTGCTGGGCACCTCGGAAAAAGCACCGCTGAGCGAGCGGACGCTGAGCAACTGGTCACTGCTGATGGCCTGGTCGAGTTGATTTTTGGATGACGCATCCAGCCCGCCTTCGCTGTAAACGGCCAGGCCTTCATTTAGCCAGGTGGGAACATCGCCCAGGCAGGAGAAAGTGAAGTGGCCGACCAGCACGTGTGTGAGTTCGTGCGTGATGGTGGAGCGCCCCCACTCGAGGTCTTGCTGCGAAATTCCGATGATGACGATATTGTGTTCCGGGAATGCCATACCGCCTGTCCAGGATGGTTCGTAGAGGATAGCATCTTGCATATCCGCGGTGTTGGCGTAGATGTAGAGATTGATAGGCTGGTCAGCCTGCAGCCCGGCGTCATTTTTGAGAAGTTCAAGGCCTGCCACTGCAGCGTTGAGCAAATCCTGCGCGAAGGCCTGGTCGCCGGAATACCAGTGCAGGTTGATCAGGCCGGATGTGACAGTTTGCCAGTCATGGGTGGAATCGAGCCAAGTGATCGTCTTTTTATCAGAGACACTTTCGGCTCCATTTCCATCGGTGTAGCGCCAGCGCCACCACAGGGTTGCGCCAGGGGGCAGCGAGCCAGATTGTTTCATCTCCCAGGTCCATTGGGTGTCCACAGTCGTATTGGAGGTGAATTGGGGAAAGGCTTTGGCGAGCACAGTGCCACAGGTCAGTTGGTCCGTGCCGTATTCAAGCGTTACAGATGTGATTGGCGCACTGCTTTCAAGGGTTGCGTGGAAGGTAATGCTATCGGGAAAGTTGAGTGTGGGCTGGTCATCTGTCACACCAGTTGCATGGGCGGCGGAAGCAGAACTGGGAAATGTAAATGTGAGGGTAACGAGCAGCAAGCTCAGGGTTAGATAAAGGAGCGATGTTCTACGTCGCATGAAATCCTCCATAAGATTTGGAAACGAACTGAGTTTATCACAGCCATACGTGCCCTTTCAATATTGTCAATATCCCAAGTTTGACGCATTAATACCTTGCATGTATAATCTTTTCAGTCCCCATCCGGGGGACTTATTTGAGGCGCTCTATGGCGTTACGCGGAAATTTAAGAGATTTCACGATCACTCAACTCCTTAATCTAATTAACTTGGCAGGCAAGACCGGTACATTAATTGTAGATGGGTCTGCTGACCAGGCTCATGTTGCATTTCAAAACGGAAAACTCGCTTTTGCGCGCATTGGGCAGGAAGATAACCGCTTGGCAACGGTGTTACACCGCGCCAATAAACTGTCAGCCAATCAATACCGGGCAATTGTAGAGCGCGCGGGGAATGTGCCAGATAAAGAGTTGGGTTTGTTATTGATCAATGCGGGCTATGTAACACAAGAAGATATTCTGATCAACCTGCAGGAATACTTTTCAGAGACGATCCGGCGGTTATATACCTGGGTGGAAGGTTCTTTCCGCTTTGAAACTGAACTGCTTCCCCCGGATGATCGCATTAACGTCCGTCTGGACCTGGAAAATTTAATTATTGAGGGTTCGCGGCAATTGCGAGAATGGGAACAGTTGCAGGACGAAATCCCAAGCCTGGAAATGGCTCTAAAATTCACCGACCGGCCGCTTAAAAATGTGAACCTGAGTGTGGAAGAATGGCGGGTTGTTTCATACATCAACCCGAAGAATACAATGAAGCAGATTGCCAATGCCAACAAAATGAATGACTTGGAAATCCGCCGCATTGTTTATGGCTTGCTACAGGCTGGCCTGGTTGAAATTATCCGTCCACAGGGCGTAACAGTTTTGCCAAGCCCGAAGATGTTCCCAACCCAGAATAAGGAAGAGCAAAAATCCCTGGTGAACAAGCTCATCGGACGTATCCGATCGCTGTAACTATTAAGTTTGGGAAGGATTTTTTTATTATGCAAACAGTCAAAATGGTTGTGACAGGGCCCTTTAGCGCTGGCAAGACAGAGTTCATTCAGTCTGTCAGCGAAATTGATGTCGTTGCTACGGAACGTAAAATTTCGGGCGCTGATGAGCGTGCAGTAAAAGAAGCTACAACCGTTGCGATGGATTTTGGTCGCATCACAGTGGACGAGGATCTGGTTCTGTATCTATTTGGGACGCCTGGTCAGAAGCGCTTTGACTTCATGTGGGAAATTCTTTCTGAGGGTATGTTAGGATTTATTGTGATGGTAGACAGCACAAGGCCAGAAACCTTCCGCGAAGCACGCTCGATTCTGGAAACTTTCCGCGCCTATGCGCCTACGCCTTATGTTGTGGCTGCTAATAAGCAGGATAAAAAAGATGCCTGGGAGTTGGAGGATATGCGTCACGCATTACGACTGGACCCGCAGGTAAAGTTTTTACCCTGCGTAGCAACAGAACGTGAAACGGTTAAGACTGTTTTGTTAGAATTGTTGTACAGCATCCTAGAAGAAATGGAGACCGGGGGGTAGGGGGACCGGTAATAAGGTTCGGTGTCTTCGATCACTACAGACCAGGGAATCGTTCATTATGAAGTATATGGACGGGGACGCCCAGTCATCTTGCTGCATGGATGGCTGGGTTCTTGGGGTCTATGGCAAGAAACCATGGCCTATCTTGGTCAGTATTATCGAACCTATGCGCTTGACTTTTGGGGGTTTGGAGAATCTGGTAAAAAACGTGAAACCTATGCCGTGCAGGATTTCGTCAGTTTAGTAGATCAGTTCATGAATCAGTTGGGAATTGCAAAAGCCCCGCTGGTTGGTCACAGCATGGGAGGAACGGTTAGTTTATCGGTAGCAATTCAGTATCCTGAGCGCGTATCGAAGGTCGTGGTTGTTGGTTCCCCCATTGCAGGGTCCTCGTTGGCCTTACCCTTGAAGTGGGCAGGGTATCGTCCAATTGCGTTCATGCTTTTCAATATGATGGGGGTATTTCGTTTCGCGATGCGTGTTGCGTCGCCGTTCATCTGTCATGACCCGCGCTTCCCAGATATGATGGATCGCGACCTTTCGCGGACGACCGTGGAATCTTTCTTGCGTAGCATCGCTTCCTTGCGCCGCACTGACTTACGTCCGATGCTCAATGAAATTAAAGTTCCTGTTATGGGCATGTATGGAAATAAGGATAACATCGTCAGCCCGATGCAATGGAAACCGTTAGCTGCAGGGGTGGAGCAAAATAAGACCGAGCGTTTTCCAAAGGCCGGGCATTTCATTATGCTGGATGAATCTGAGCCTTTCATGCACAAGCTCAAATCATTTCTTGACGAAGAACCGCCCACTGCATAATGGATATATCTCTCGGTTGTTACTTCCCGAACAAATTGGGGCGTATTATGCTGTTGGCGTTCGAGGAAATCATGGGGAAGAACGGCCTTAATGCCACCCTAAATCTATCAACACTTTCTTCCCTGATCGATAATTATCCACCAGATGATGATAAACGGGCTGTTCCCTTTGAAATTTTCACCCAGTTGCAAAATTTAGTAGAGCAAAGATATGGTCCACATGGTGGGCGTGGGCTTGTTTTACGTGCCGGGCGGGTTTTCTTCTCGAATGGGTTACGAACCTACGGGCCTGAATTAGGCTTGAATGACACACCCTTCCGTTTGCAACCCCCTGACTTAAAATTGATGGTGGTTTTGCATGCCATGGCTGATTTTTTTAATCGACATACAGATCAAATCGTATCTTTAAAAAAATCAGAGCATAAAATTCTATGGGAAATTGAGTGCTGTCCCTGGTGTTTGGGGAGACATGGATTTGAACCCGTCTGTCAATTTGCAGTGGGGATGTTGCAAGAAGCGTTATACTGGGTTAGTGGTGGAAAGTCTTATAATGTAGTAGAAGAAACCTGTATTGCGCAAGGCGATCCAGCCTGCCTCATTGTTATTGATCGCGTTCCGTTGACATGAAACTTACAATTCTGTTAGTTTTGTTCTTTTCGAGAGTTTATTAAGTTGTGAGAAAATACGTTAGATGTTGAAGATCATTTTAAATGCTCCCCATGTCATTAAGCCGTTCAACGAACGCGCGCGGGATTTGCGTATCCAGAATCAGCCACTTTGGTTGTATCAACGCAATGTTCTTGCCCCTTATGTAACCAGCGAGCGCGAATTGGAACCTGGGAGACGTCTGCCGCTTGTGCGCGAGCCGACCCTGGTTTACCGTGATAATTTGTTTTTCGACGAACACTATATATCAGAATTCATGACGCAGGCAAAAAAACGAAAGCGTGCCGTACGGGCGGCGTTTTCAATTGATGATCCTGCATTTCGAGAGCATGCTCTACCTCTTTCGACATCTTATACCCCTGCCGGTGATTTGTTTTTAGCTGATTTATGGTATTACCCGAATGGCCCTGTAGCAGATGTGGAACCATTGGTGATCGATCTGGGTTCACGTGAGATGGGATACTATCATGTTCCCACCTATATGGCGGATCAGACTGGTGATTTAACATTCAATGTTCCGTTGCGGGCGTTGATGGCGATTGATTCGTGGGTGCATATACATTTGGTCGATGTGGTATTCGGGCTTTTTACGCGTGGGGCACGATTTGAAAAACGTTTGAATGAAGATACCTTTTACAAGCTGAAGGTTATCAGCAATGCACTGTACGAAGGACGCCAATTGTTGGAAAGCTCGGAATTGGTCACCATTGGAAAAAACTGTGTGATTGACCCACGTGCAGTGATTCATGGACCTACAACCATTGGTGATAATGTCATTATCAACGCTGGGGCCGTGATCGAAAACTGTATTATCGGCAACAATGTCAATGTTTCGCAGGATGTGCAATTGATGCTTTCCGTTGTAGGGGATGGAACTTTCCTGCCATTCCGTGCAGCCTTATTCATGACCACTATCATGGAAAACAGCATGATTGCGCAAAATACCTGTTTACAAATGTGCGTGATAGGACGCAATACATTTATTGGTGCTGGTTCGACATTTACGGATTTCAACTTGATTCCAACGCCGATCCGTGCGTTAGATGGAAATGATAAATTGAGCATTTCGAATCGTCCGGTAATTGGCAGTTGCGTCGGGCATAACTGCCGCATTGGCTCTGGCATGATTGTGTATCCGGCACGCACCATCGAATCGGACGTTGTGTTGGTTGCCTCTGATGAACGGCGTGTGATCAATCGTAACATTCGTTTTGAAGATAGCGATCATTATCAGTTGAGAAGTGCAACCCAGCATCAAGCGCTCTATCGTCCTAAGGATGAACGGACGGAGGTGGAATCCTGGTAGGCCGATGGATACATTTGCTTTTATCATTCACCCGATTGACCCTAAGCGGGACGTCAGCCGGAAGTTTCCGTTTTTAGGGCGTGTTCTGACCGAGCGTCAGATCGATTTCTTTTCAACATTCTTTCCCCCAGTCTATATTTCAGAGATTGAAGGCATTACTTCCTCTTCGACCGGGAAACAGGTGAAGGGTTGGTTCATCGCCGCACCGTATACACCCAGACGAATGTTGGAGTTGCCAGAGCGGGTTGTTTATCGTAAGATTGTACAAACAGGCCATATGGCCGAACGCCTCGGAGCCCGGATGTTAGGCCTGGGCGCCTTTACCTCGGTCATTGGCGATGCTGGAGTGACTATCGCCCGTTCGCTGGATGTGCCGGTTACAACGGGTGACGCTTACACTATATCTATTGCGGTGCAGGCAATCCGCGAGGCAGCCTGCCAGATGGATATTTCCTTACACAATGCAACGGCTGCGGTGGTGGGTGCTTCGGGTACGATTGGCCGGGTGTGTGCCGAGTTGTTGGCAGATGATGTCGGGCGGTTGTATTTGATCGGCCGCAGGGAAGAGCCATTGATCGATTTGCGGGAGCAGTTGTCGGTCGGAGGAAGATGCGAGTTGATTGTCAGCACAAAGATGGATGTTTTGGCCGAGGCGCAGTTGATTTTGACGGTGACAAGCGCGGTCCATGATGTCATCCATCCGGAGCATTTGTTGCCGGGGAGTGTCGTATGTGATGTGGCGCGACCTCGTGATGTTTCTGCAATGGTAGCAGCCGCAAGAGATGATATATTAGTGATTGACGGTGGAATGGTTGATGTGCCAGGCCCCGTTGATTTCCACTTTTAACTTTGGTTTTCCGCCGGGCAAGTCTTACGCCTGTATGGCAGAGACGATAGCTCTGACTTTGGAAGGTCGCTTTGAAGATTACACGCTCGGCAAGCACATCACACGCGAGCGTGTAGATGAAATTACTGCCATTGCCGAAAAGCATGGCTTTCGCTTGAGCGGGTTCCGCTCGTTTGAGCGAGAAGTAACGCCGCAACAAATTGAAGCCGTGCGCCGGAACGCCCGAAAAAGGGCGCGGCGCGTATAAAGGAGGCTCTATGGGAAAGCCCCGCCTTTTGGTTGTTGAAGACGACATCGATATCGGGAACATGCTGAAAATCTATTTCAGCGGCCTGGAATATGACGTGGACGTAGCCGTCCGCGGCGCTGATGCGTTGGAGAAGACCAAGCAGGTGTTACCACACTTGATTGTGTTGGACATCATGTTGCCGGATATTGATGGGTATGAGGTTTGCCGCACATTGCGGACCAGCACACGCACCAGTCATATTCCAGTGATTTTCCTGACGCAGAAGGATGAGCGCAGTGACAAGTTACAGGGCCTTGAGTTGGGTGCGGATGATTACATCACCAAACCTTTTGACATTGAGGAGTTGAAACTGCGCGTGCAAGGTGCTATTCGCCGTTCGGAGCGGGAGAGCCTCACTGATCCGCGCTCAGGACTCCCGGCGGGCCGCCTGATCGAGGAGCAACTACGCAAGATCATACGCGAGAAGGATTGGGCATTGATGGATATTCGCATCAATCACTTTGATCCATTTTTCCGGGATGTGTATGGCTTTGTAGCTGGAGATGATGTGTTGCGTTTCTGTACCATGCTGATAGGCGAAGTGGTGGATGAAACCGGTACCTCTGCAGATTTTATCGGTCATGCGGGTGGCGATAATTTCATCATTATCACAACGAAAAATGCCGCTCCTTCAATTAAACAGCGTCTGAAAGAACGTTTTGCAGAAGAAGTGCAAACACATTATAACTTTATCGATCGCCAACAAGGTTACATGATGGCTCAGACAAGTAATGGGCCAGAAAAAGTTCCATTCATGACACTTGCCGTTGGGGTTGTTGAACCATCGGAATATGGATTTGCCGATATTCGCGAAATCACTGAAATGGGGGCAGAAGCGCGGCGGAAGGATACCCCGGGCGAGTTAGTGGACTAAGGATTTCATTTGCAATGGAGGGCTTAGGCCTTGGTCTTGTTTTGGTTGTTGTCGGGCTGGTATTTGTTTTACTGGTTCGGGTTTTGTTGCGGCTATTGTTACCCGGCAACCAGACTAGTGCAAACCTTTCGACCTCCTCATTGGCATATCCCGATAGTTCTGAACAGAAGGATGCCGTTATCATCATCCAGGGTGGCGGACGGATTGAATACATGAACGAATCTGCGCGTCAGTTGTTTGGTCTGCACGAAAATGATCAGGTTGATCTGGAACGTCTGACGCGTTACGCACGACCATCTGACGAATTTCTCTCCCTTCTTTCTAAAGAAAGTCAAAAACGAATCTCTATTGGTACCCAATTAACAGAGGCAACCTCGTATCGAGTACCCGGCTTGTCACCTTTGATGATGGTTATTCTGCGGAACCTCGATCTTGCGCCGGCGTTCTCTGTGGGGGATGACGGACAGGTTTCGGCCTCGATTTTGCGCCTGATTACCGATTTCGGGCAGTCGATTACGAACAACCTGAACCTGAAAGCTACTTTGCAGGCTATCCTGGAAAATGTGGGACGTTTGATTTCAGCGGATACGTTGGAACTCAAGGTTTGGGATGAAGCCAACCAGCTTTTAGTCCCATATCGTTATGAAGGTCGTTCCGGAGAACCGCGTACGTTGCGACATGTGGAGAGATCATATTTTGGAAATTATGCTGACGCCTTGCTAAAAGCGCATAAACCGTTGCTGCTTTCGCAAACCATTTCTGGAGAGGAAGAATCGGCGAATGGCGCAACAGAGCCCTATTCAGTTCGTTCCTACATCGGTATTCCTCTCTTGGATGGCAAGAATCTGGTGGGCACGCTTGAAGTCGGACAATCAGCAGAGAACAGTTTTAGTCAGCATGACCTGGAATTGCTTCACTTGGTGGCAGGACAAGCCGCGGTAGCCATTCGTAATGCTTTGCTCTATGAAGCGGAAGAACAGCGAACAGCTGAGTTGACCGGCCTTGCAAACTTGGCCCAGGCCGTGAGTGTAAGCCAGGATATGAAAGAATTATTTGAGCGCCTGGTAAAAAGTGTCTCCCCATTATTTGACGTAGAAATTATTGGATTTTTGCTTTATGACGAAGGTAGACGCACGCTCGAAGGGCAGATCCCGTTTCAGGGGCTACCTCCGCACATTGTGGAAATATATCGTACGAACATTCCTGATGATAAAGATGCATCCGATATCATTGCATCTCAAAAGCCCTTAATGACTTTGAAATGCAGCGGAAGACGAAGCCTGGGAGATGCTTGGGATCCGAAATCTGGCCCAGGCTGCCAGTCTGCGTGATTCGGTTTTAGTGCCGTTACTATCGGGCAGGCGTCTGCTCGGTTTTATGCAGTTATCAAATCATAGAGAGAGTGTTATTGCTTTCTCTGATGAAGAGCTACGCCTGATGAATATTGTTTCAAACCAGGCCACAGCTATTATTGAGAATGCCGTTCTGGTGCAACAGGCACGTCAACGTGCGTACCGGTCTGACGCACTACGACGTATTGCCAGCCTTTCAGCTTCTTCCGCGTCGATAGATGAGGTGCTAGAGCATTCAGTCCGTGAGCTGGCGCATCTTTTCCAGGCTGATTCGGCAGTAATCTTTTTGCTGGACGAGCAGAACGGCGAATTACGCCTCCATAACGGAAGCATTTATGGGGTCGAGGAAGATGCGGCAGATGCAATTTCCCGCATGTTCGTGACCGATGCTCAATATCGGTCAACGGTGTCAGGGAGTCAAAAGCCCTTCATTTCTGGTCGTTTGAGCAGCGACAGGCGGGTTTTGCCGGTCTATCATCCCATCGTTACGACTCTGCGTATGGAATCAGCGATGGTCGTGCCTTTGGTGGTGCGTGAGCGCAGTTTAGGCGAGTTGATGTTGGGAAGTCGTAAGCCTGAATTTTTTAACTCATATGATTTACAGGTGGTAACGACAGCTGCCGGGCAACTTGCATCGGCATTGGAAAGCGCTCGTCTGGTCAGTCAAACGGATGAGAACCTGCGTTCCCGCGTAGACCAATTAACAGCTATCATGCGAGTGAGCCGGGAGTTGAGCGCATCTTTGGATGTGAACAAGTTGTTGGAATTGGTGCACGATGAGAGCTTACGGACTACACATGCAGATTGCGGCACAATTTTGCTTTTTGATCGCTTAAGCGCTGGTGGTAAGCCAGAAATCCAATTTTCCATTGGTTGTCCTCCTGACGAAAACCTTATCGAACTGCTTGCGAGGGTGGCTGATACGGATGAAGCGCTCGTGATTGCAGATTTCGAGCGGGAAGACTTGCCTGCCACGCACGATGGTATGCGTTCAGCTTTATTTGTTCCCATCCGGGAAAACGGAGACTTGGCGGGTGTTATTCACTTGCATGCCAGCCGGCCAGACTTCTTTAGTCATGATATTGTGGACTTGGTACAAACACTGGCAGTACAGGCATCCATTGCTTTGAATACCGCCAATCAGTATCAGGCAGAACACCAGCGTGCAGAGTTGTTGCGTCGCCGTGCTGAGACAATGTCGAGCCTGACAGAGATCAGTTATGCGATTAATTTCGAGCAACCTCTCGAACAACAGTTACGTAACATTGGGAATGCCATTCGTGATGCTTCACCTTTTCAGGCGGTGCTTTTCAGCATCTTTGAACCGGATACGGGTATGATGCGTCGGGTTGCAGGGATAGGTTTCTCACAGGACGTGCTTGGTGAGTTGCTGGCTCACAAGCAGCCTCTGACGAGCGTCCAACAATTGCTCAAACCAGAATTCCGCGTCAGCCATTCGTATTTCATTCCCGCTGACGAGAACTCCGATTGTGCCTGCGGATATCCACATGGTCACGTTAGACATCAATGGGGGAACGCATTCGGAAAACGCCTGGGATCCGGACGACTTTTTGCTTGTGCCCTTAAATGATGCACAGGGGAGTCCACTCGGATTGCTAAGCCTGGATGCGCCAAATGACGGATTGAGACCTGATAAAGTCACAATTGAGACCATCGAGCTATTTGCGGCACAGGCTTCCCTGGTGATTAGCAATACGACACGATTTGGTGATTTGCGCAATCGCGTGGAAACACTTTCTTCAGGTTTGCAACGCCAGCAACGTCTGCTCAGTGTCAGTCAAAACGATTTGCCCCTACTGCTTCGTAAAGACCTGGAGCAAACTCTCTCCATCCAGAATTTGGACCGTCGGGCTCAGCGAGTCCGCGCCGGGCTGGCCATTACAGAATCTGTCAGCCGTCAATTAGATGCATCCTCTGCATTGCTGGCATTAGGGCGCGAGGTACTCACACAACTTGGCATGTCTGTGGCGTTGGTAGCCGAAGAGGGTCCAGAGGGCCCGCGCCTGTTGCATGTTCTGGGCAGTGTACCGCGTGCTACCAGTCCGGAGACTTTGTTCGGTCAGCGCAATCCTTTGCGTGCCTGTTTGCAGACAGGCGAAACGATCCTGGCTGCAAACGAGGATGAAGCTGATGAATGGCTTGATACGCCTCTGCTCAACGGTTTGCACGCCAAAGCTTTTATTTGTTTGCCTGTCATTGTCCAGGAGAAGACTGTAGCTGCCATTATGGCAATCAGCCCCGAAGCACTGCCAGCGTTCACAGATGAAGACCGCCAGGTTTATTACCAAATTGCTCGTCAGACATCCGTAATCCTGCAAAATATATCCTTGCTCAGTGAAACTCGTCGTCGATTGCAAGAAGTGGATTTATTACTCGATTTCAGTCGTCAGATCAGTGGTTTGACACCGAACGAGATTATCAAGGCTTTGCTTGAAAGCGCCCGCCGTGTAATACAGCCGGCTGCTCATGCAGGAGTAGTATTGCTGTGGGATGAAAACACTTCGCAACTGACTCCCCAAACTTGTGCTGGTTATGCAGACAATGATAGTTTGATGAAAATCAGCTATCATTCTGACGAAGCATTGCCTGGCATGGTGTTCGAAACGAAATCCCCACACCGTGTGGATGAACTGAACTTTGCACGCGATTACGCGCTCACAGCAGAAAACCTGTTTCTTTATCGTCAGGCTACTGGTGGCCGATTGCCTGTTTCCACTTTGCTGATTCCCATTGTAACGGGAACTCAAGGGTTGGGCGTTCTGGTTTTGGATAATTTTAATACACAGGCTGCATTCAAACCTGAAGACGAAACCTTACTTTTGTCATTAACGCAGCAAGTAGCGCTTTCACTGGAAAACGTTCGCTTGGTGCAGGCAACTCAGGAACGAGCCGGTCAACTCCAGGCTTTGAATGATGTCGCCACAGCCATGACCTCAAGCCTGCGGAGCGAAGAATTGGTCGCATCTCTGCTCGATCAACTGCGCCCTGTTTTGCCTTTCGATACAGCGACCTTGCTATTACGCGAGAAGGAACATCTGCGCGTTTCTGCTGCCAGAGGCTTTACCGATACTGAACAACGCCTGGGATTAACCGTTACGGTGGCAGACAGTGCCTTGTTTCAGGAAATGATCCGCGTTGGGCGGCCCATCTCAGTTGCGGATGTGCGCGGGGATACGCGCTTTCCCCAGATTGAAGCGCCGCGCTTATCCTGGTTAGGCATTCCACTCATCTCTAAAGGCGAAGTAGTTGGTGTGATTACGCTGGAGAAATGGCAATCAAACTTCTATATACCAGATCAGGTGCAAGTGGCAACTACCTTTGCCGGTCAGGCAGCAGTTGCATTGGAGAATGCACGCCTTTACGAGGAGAGCGTCAACCGTGCAGGAGAGCTTGATCAACGTTCCCAGCGCCTGGCATTATTGAACCGTTTTTCATCCCAAATGAGTGGCTTGTTGGATGCTGATGAGATTCAGACGGTCACGGCGGAGGAGTTACGGAAGGCCTTTGCTGCTATGCGTGTGTCGGTTGCGCGCCTGGATGGCCGAACAGCAACATGGACTTTTTCTACTCCGAAACAAAAGGTTGAGTTGCCGCAGCAACTACCTGACGCCTCAATATTTGACCAGTTGCGTGAGTCTCTGGGTGTGTTTACTAGTGAAGACTTCTTGAGTGCGCCTGCTGTTGCTCCCCTGACTGCCATGCTCGGCAAAAAATCGACCAGTGTGTTGGCATTACCCCTTGTTAGTGGTGGCAACTTGCGTAGCATCCTGTTTTTGCAGTTACCTGTGAAAGAGCGTCCAAGCACATCAGAAATTGAGTTGGCTATTACTATTGCGAATCAAGCGTCAGTTGCACTGGATAGCGCGCGTTTGTTCCAAGAAGCGCAACGTCGTGCGCAAGAAACGATGGCATTAGCAGAGGTTGGCCGTGATATTTCGGCTACACTGGATCTTGAGGATGTATTGAAGCGTATCGTTGCTTATGCTAAGGACTTGCTACGGGCTGAAACGAGCGCGGTCTATCTCCCTGAACCGGAATCAAATATATTGCGCGGTATCGCGGTTGTTGGAGAGGATGCAGATGAGATCAAAAACTCTCCCATGATGATTGGCGAGGGCATTCTGGGCAATATTGCTAAACAGAAGATTGGTGAAATCGTTAATGATGCTGAGAACGACTTACGCGCTCGAATTGTAGATGGAACGCAAGAAAGCCTGCACGAGCATTTAATGGGCGTCCCTATTCTCTCAAAAGAGCGGTTAAGTGGTCTGATGGCAGTTTGGCGTACCGGCAAAGAGTTGGAATTTACTGATGTCGAGTTGGAATTTTTGAACAACCTTGCGCAACAGGCTGCAGTTGCGATTGAAAATGCGCGCTTGTTTGCTGAAACCCAGCGATTGGCAGAGGAATTGGAGCAACGGGTTATCGATCGTACAGCCGAGGTGGAAAGGGAAAAAGCCAATACGGAAACCCTGCTGCGCATCCTGACAGAAGTTTCTGCCAGCCTTGACCTGGACCGCGCTCTCAGCCGAACGTTAGCTTTGTTGAATGAAGCAGTTGGTGGAGAGCAAGGTACGATCATGCTTCTGCATGCTGAAGACAATTTGCTACACTATCGTGCTGGTTACGGCTATTTGACAGGCACAGAACCTGTCAGAAAGTCGCGGCTTTACCCTCAGGGTTGGAGAAGGTTTGGCTGGGTGGGTGGTCGAAACCCGTGAAGCCACGCTGGTTAAGGACCTGCACAAAGATGAGCGTTGGGTCAGAACTGGATCTGCCTCGGGTGAGCATCGTAGCTCGATTGTTGCTCCATTGCTGGTAGGCGAGGATGTGATTGGCGTGTTGATGGTCTTCCATCGAGAAGTCGGTTACTTCGGACCGGAACGCCTGGGTATGGTCAAAGCCATTGCCGGTCAGGTTGCAATCGCCATCAACAATGCACATTTGTATGAGTTGATCCGTGACCAGGCAGAGCGCCTGGGAAGCATGTTGCGGAAAGAGCAGGAAGAGGCCAGCCGCTCGCAGGCTATTCTGGAGGCGGTGGCTGATGGCGTGGTTGTGACTGGTTCTGATAATCGGATTACATTCCTGAATACTTCTGCTGTTGCAATTCTTGGTCTCGCAGCAGAGAGAGTTATTAACCAATCGCTGGATGCCTTTGGCGGCATTTTTGGCAAGGCTGCTGGTACGTGGATGCAAACCATCAACGATTGGTCGAATGATCCGGTTTCATACCAGCTTGGCGATTCGTATGCGGAGCAGTTGGAGCTTGAAGACGGGCGTATTGCGTTGGTGCATCTTGCCCCGGTCATCCTTCAGAATGACTTCCTGGGTACGGTATCCATTTTCCGTGACATTACGCATGAAGTCGAAGTGGACAGGCTGAAGTCCGAGTTTGTAGCGACGGTCAGTCATGAATTGCGTACGCCGATGACTTCTATCCGTGGTTATGTGGATATCTTGCTGATGGGCGCAGCCGGTGCTCTGAATGAGAACCAGTCACATTTCTTACAAATTGTTAAAAACAACACGGAACGCCTCAACATTCTTGTGAACGATTTGCTGGATATATCCCGTATCGAGGCCGGGCGCGTAACGTTATCTCCGCAACCTCTTGATTTGCGCGACGTGGCTGAAGATGTTCTTGCGGATATATTACGCCGTTCGCAGGAGGAAAACAAACCCATGGCCTTTTCACTGGATACAGCTAAAGACCTCCCGCGCGTACGAGGTGATGCGGAACGCATCCGGCAGGTAATGGGCAATCTGGTTGACAATGCTTATCATTACACACCCGAAAATGGACAGATTACCGTGCACCTGCATTCTGTGAACGGCAGCGAAGTGCAGGTGGACGTGGAAGACTCTGGCGTCGGCATTTCCAAAGAGGATCAGGCACGCATCTTTGATCGTTTCTATCGTGGTGAAGATCCGCTCGTTTTGGCCACCCCTGGCACAGGTTTGGGTTTGGCAATCGTAAGACAGTTGGTCGAGATGCATGACGGACGCATCTGGCTTAAAAGCGAAGGGGAAGGGCAAGGAAGCACATTTTCCTTTACATTGCCTGTAGACAAGAAAGGCGAATGAAGAAACAATGACAAAAATACTGATCGCAGAAGATGAACCTGACATTCGAGACCTGGTCGCTTTTACTTTGCGTTTTGCAGGTTATGAGGTGGTGACTGGCACGAATGGTGAGGAAGCCGTACAAGTTGCGCAGCAAGAATATCCTGATTTGATCTTGCTGGATGTGCGCATGCCGCGTATGACCGGTTATGAGGCCTGCAAACAGATCAAAGCAGATCCGAAGCTAAAAGATGTACCCGTTGTATTTCTTTCTGCCAAAGGGCAGGAGGCAGAAATACGCGATGGTATGGACGCGGGCGCAGAAGAATATCTGCTCAAACCGTTTGCCCCCGATCAATTGACCGATCGAGTCCGCTCAATTCTGGCAAAGTTTGGCAAGTAAAGGATGTAAGAGGAAAGATTTTTGGAAGCATGAGCGCAATTCTTCTGGAAGGACAGATCGTTCACTACGAGGTGCTGGGACGCGGTCGCCCCACCATCTTCCTCCACGGCTGGGTCGGCTCGTGGCGGTATTGGATTGCGTCTATGCAGGTTGCTTCTACTTCCTTCCGCGCTTATGGCCTCGATCTGTGGGGCTTCGGCGAGTCCGCTCATGACCCAATGCGTTATACCATTGACCAGCAAACTGACCTGCTCAGCCGCTTTCTGGATGAAATGGGTATCGGTAAAGTTGCGTTGGTTGGGCACGGATTGGGCGCGCTGGTGGGCTTCAACTTCTGTTCCCGTTGGCCGCAAAGTGTAGACCGCATGATGGCGGTCAACTGCCCGTTGTATTACGACTCGATCAATGCTCGTATGCGGACTTCATCACTACCGGAACTGGTGAGCTGGCTTGGCAGTAAAGCTCCTGAGGCCGTCACCGCGCTTGCCGACGCTTCCAAAGCGGACCCTCAGGCTATTACCGATTCGATCAGCAGTTTTCAGTCGAATGGTCTGTTTGGCAAAATGCGTGATACGCAAATTCCGTGCCTGCTCGTGCATGGACAGAATGACCCTGCTATTTCGGCGCCTCTCGCGGATAATTCCATCAGCCTGCCGCACATGATGCAACATGTTATGTTGGATGGTTCAGGACATTTTCCCATGCTCGATGAAACTGCTCGTTTCAATCGCCTGCTGACAGATTTCCTGGCGCTCGATTCTGGAGTCAGTCCGCGAGAGTTGCAACACAAAGACGAATGGAAGCGCCGCGTACGCTAGTACCCGGCCGATATAACTATGATTACTGATAACTTCTGTACGCAAAGGGATATCAAAAAATTCGAGGTTGCATCATTCGGGCACTAGCCAGGGCAGACGAAGACGGTCTGCCCTGAGTTTTTAACTTGACAAGTAGGTATTCGTCCTCTTATACTCATTTCTACAACAGCTAAACGGGGAGTCCGTTCCACGGGCTGAGAGGAGCGTTCAACGCTCGACCCGCAATACCTGATCCGGATCATGCCGGCGGAGGGAAGAAATTGCGTTTCAAATATCCTCCCCCGGCGGAGGATATTTTTTATGCCAAGAATCGTCATTTTTGCGAACGGAGAACTGCCAGACCTGGAAGCCGCGCGCGCATTGTTGAAAGAAGATGATTATCTCATCGCCGCCGATGGCGGCGCCAATCACCTGATGAAAATGGGCATCTTGCCGGAAGTTCTCATCGGTGATCTCGATTCGGTCGAGGAAGATACCCTATTCGAACTCACCTCCGCCGAGATCAAAATCGAGCAATACTCCGAAGACAAAGACGAGACCGACATTGAACTGGCTCTGCGCTACGCAGTGGAGTTGCATCCTTCCGCCATCTTGATCGTGGGTGCATTGGGTGGGCGGCTCGACCAAACCCTTGCCAACCTGTCCGTTCTGACGGACCCGCTGCTGTCCGAAATGGACATCCGCCTGGATGACGGGGTGGAGCAAGCGTTCTTTTGCCGGGCATCCGCTGGGAAAGGGAAGCAGGTTCAAGTCCAAGGCAGAAGCGGAGATACCGTCTCACTGATTCCCTGGCATTCTCCCGTCGATGGAGTCACCACAGAAGGCTTGCGATGGCCCCTGTATGGCGAAACGCTCTACCCTGATAAATCGCGCGGCGTCAGCAATGCAATGTTGGGCGAGTCCGCTTCGGTCAAAATCGAAAAGGGGTTGTTGTTGATTATCCTTCGTCGTCAACCTGAAATAAAAAGTTAGGAGTCCCATGAAGCGATTGGTGTTTCTTTTGCTATCCTTTGTTCTGGCGTTAGGCGCCTGTGCGCCGAAAGGTCCCACTGAACTGAACGTGATGACCCACGATTCGTTTGCCGTCAGTCAGGATGTGGTGCAGGCCTTCGAGCAGGCCAATGATGTGAAGGTGACCTTCCTGGCCAGCGGCGATGCCGGCGCGGCGCTCAACAAAGCCATTCTCACCAAGGATGCCCCGCTGGCGGATGTGTTCTACGGCGTGGACAACACCTTCATCTCGCGCGCTCTCGCAGCCGATATTTTCGAGCCCTACCAATCGCCTGCGCTGGCAAAGATCCCGGCGGCTTTCCAACTTGACCCCTCCAACCGTCTGTCCCCGGTGGACTATGGCGATGTGTGCATCAACTACGATAAAGCCTACTTTGCCGGGAAGAACCTGCCTGTCCCGACGGTGCTTGAAGATTTGCTGAAGCCAGAATACAAAGGCTTGCTGGTGGTTGAGAACCCGGCCACCTCCTCACCCGGCCTGGCCTTCCTGTTGGCGACGATCGCGCATTACGGCGATCCCGGCTACCTCGATTTCTGGGCGACGTTGCGCGATAACGGACTGGTGGTTGTGAATGACTGGGAAACCGCGTATTACACGGATTTCAGCGCCTCTTCGGGACAGGGCCCACAGCCGATGGTCGTTTCGTACGGCTCCAGCCCGCCCGCGGAAGTGATTTTTGCGCAGACGCCGCTGAATGATGCACCCACCGCTTCCATTGTCGGACCCGATACCTGCTTCCGTCAAATCGAATTTGTCGGCATCCTGAAAGGGACGCAGCAGCGCGGCCTGGCCGAGAAGTTCGTGGACTTCATGTTGAGCAAACAATTCCAGGAAGATATGCCGCTGCAAATGTTCGTCTACCCGGTCAACCCGGATGCAACTCTGCCGGATGCGTTTGTCAAATACGCTCAAATCCCCGACCAGCCTGCCCAACTCGATCCGGCAACCATCGCCGCCAACCGCGATAAGTGGATCCAGGCCTGGACGGCGACGGTGCTGCAATAAGAGCCTGGATGACCTCGAATATTAACCGCAAAGACACGGAAACACAGAGATTTAATTTTCTCCGTGACTTTGTGTTTCCGTGGTTAAATTCGCGTTTCTTTCTCTGGCTCCTCCCACTCGGGTTTATCGGCCTGTTTTTCTTTTATCCGCTTGGCCGTATCCTGGCGCAAAGCTTCGATCTTTCAGTTCTTAACGCTGAAAACCTGCGTCTCACTTCTCATGTTTTAGGGTTCACGCTCTACCAGGCTCTTCTTTCTACTCTACTAACCCTGATCGTTGGCTTGCCTGCTGCTTATCTCTTCGCGCGTTTTGACTTCTTCGGTAAATCCCTGTTGCGTGCGCTGACTGCTGTCCCGTTCATGTTGCCGACGGTAGTAGTGGCCGCCGGGTTTAATGCATTGCTGGGTCCGCGTGGCTGGATCAACCTGGGGCTGATGGCTGCCTTTGGTTTGGAAAGCGCTCCTATTCAGTTTGTGGGTACGTTGGGCGCGATTTTGCTGGCGCACGTCTTTTACAACACGACCATTGTCATTCGGCTGGTGGGGAGCGCCCTGTCCCAGCTTGATCCGCGCCTGGAAGGGGCAGCGCGCACCCTCGGCGCGGACAGCCGCCGGGTGTGGTGGCACGTTACACTGCCGTTGCTGCGTCCATCCTTGCTGGCGGCAGGCTTGTTGGTCTTCCTGTTCGACTTCACCAGTTTTGGGGTTATCCTGTTGCTGGGTGGTCCCGGCTTCGCTACGTTGGAAGTCGAGACGTACATCCAGGCGCTACAAATGCTCAACCTGCCGCTAGCGGGATTACTCTCGGCGGTGCAACTACTGTGTACGCTGGTTTTTTCAGTGCTATATACGCGCGTGGTCGCAAAGACGCGCGTGCAGGTTTCGCTGCGCACCGCACAGTATAACGTGCGTCGTGCGCGCGTATGGCGGGAAAAAGTCTTTGTGGCCGGACTGGGATTTTTGCTGATCACCTTTTTTGTCCTGCCCATGCTGGCTTTGCCATTGCGTTCTGTTTCCCGGCTGGAAGCTGCGCGCGGCCAACGCACGGACGTTCAATACGGCCTGACGACCGATTACTACAGCGAACTCTTTATCAACCGGCGCGGCTCGTTGTTCTACGTGCCGCCCATCCAGGCGGCGCTCAATTCGCTAGGCTATGCCGGGCTGACGGTAGTGTTCTCGTTGCTGATGGGGTTTCCGGCGGCCTCGGCGCTGGCGCATCCCGGCAAACTGGAACGTTGGCTAGACCCGTTGCTGGTGCTGCCGCTTGGCGCTTCTGCCGTGACGTTGGGGCTGGGATTTCATTATTTCGTTCAACCGGCCGCCTCTGCGTTTGTTGGCTTCGCCCTGGTTAATCCCGTTGGCACATACCATGGTAGCATTGCCCTTTGTTATCCGGACGTTGCAACCCGCGCTGGCTTCCATCCCTGAGCGCTTGCGAGATGCAGCCTCCACGCTGGGCGCCTCACCTTTCCGCGCCTGGCTGACCGTAGACTGGCCGATCATCTGGCGCGCATCCCTGGCAGCGGCGACCTTTGCGTTCACGGTATCATTGGGTGAATTCGGTGCAACAGCTTTGCTGACTCGCCCGGAATACCCGACCATCCCGATTGCGATCTACCGTTTTCTGTCGCAGCCCGGTGGGTTGAACTACGGCCAGGCGATGGCGATGGCGACTGTGTTGATGGTTTTGGCGACGGTCGGGATTTTGTTGATTGAAAGGTTGAGGTTACCTGGAGCAAGAGAGTTTTAGTGATGCTCTCGATACGGCGGCGTTGGTTGAGTAGGGCGTAGCCCATATCGCCCTCCTGTGCCCGAACGGGCCAGGAGACCCGCTGCCACTCGACCATCGGAAATTAGTATGCTCGAATTGATCGATATTCACAAATCCTACGAAGGTCAGCTACTGCTCAACGGCATCTCGTTCGCTGTCGAGGCGGGCGAGACTGTGTGCCTGCTGGGCGCATCTGGCAGCGGGAAGTCTACGTTGCTGCGGATCATCGCCGGGTTGGAGCAGCCCGAAAGCGGACAGGTGCTCTGGGATGGGGCGGACCTAAAGTCTGTGCCTGTGCATATGCGTAATTTTGGATTGGTGTTCCAGGATTATGCTCTGTTCCCCCACTTGACGGTGGCTGAAAACGTGGCTTTTGGCTTGAAGATGCAACCCCAGCTACAGGACGAAGTTAAATTGCGCGTAACCGCTTTATTGGAGCAGGTTAATTTGAGCCGGTTTGCGGACCGTAGCGTGGCAGATCTTTCGGGCGGTGAGCAACAGCGTGTGGCGCTAGCGCGGGCGCTGGCACCTCGTCCGCGTTTGCTGATGTTTGATGAGCCATTAGGCGCATTGGATCGCGCCCTAAAAGACCGTTTGCTGGAAGAGTTGCGCGGAATATTGCATGATAGCAGCATCCCGGCAATTTACGTCACGCACGACCAGGAAGAAGCTTTCGCGATTGCGGACCGGATCGCGTTGCTGCATGAGGGTCAGATCGTGCAGGTTGGCACACCCGCAGAGGTGTCCACGCGTCCTGTTTCGGGATGGGTAGCGAATTTTTTAGGATTGGGAAATGTGTTCGAAGGAAAATGGTTGGGCAGGGGACAGGTCGAAACGTCGCTTGGGGTGTTAGATGCAGGCTGCGAAACGGAGGCAGGCAAAGGGGAGACCGTTACGTTGTTGATCCGGCCGGAGCGTGTGAAACTAACTGAAAGCGAGACCGGTCTGAAAGGCCGGGTAGCCGATGTCTTGTTCCAAAAAAACGGATTCCGTGTGACGTTGGAGAACGGACTATATTTTTATCTGCCCACCGCCTTGCAGGTGGGAGCAGATATATCTTTTACTGTGGAGACGGAATGCCTGAGTTAACGGATATTACTGTTTTGAAGCGTAATCTGGCTGGCGAGGTGACCTGGCAATATGGAGGTCGCGTGTTGAATCGCAAAACGAATTACGTGGTTTTGGAAGCCTTTTTCGATCGTGATGACACACTTGTTGCAGATGTGATTTTTAAGCGCGGCGACCGTTTTGTGGAAACGTTTTATACTGATCGTTGGTATAACGTGTTTCAGATATTTGACCGTGATGATGGGAAGTTCAAGGGCTGGTATTGCAATGTTGGTTACCCAGCGGTATTGGAAAAGGATACGGTTTCGTACGTTGACCTGGCGCTCGACTTGTGGGTAACCCCAGATGGCAGACAGACGGTGCTGGATGAAGACGAGTTTTTAGAATTACCGATGGATGTGATGACGCGTGCACAGGCGATTTCGGCGCTGGAAGAATTGAAACAGAAGTGTGCAAACGAAAAGCCTCCGGGATAACACCGGAGGCTTGATCTTCATGATGGGTTTATTTTAATATATACCCAGTTGGTACATAAGCTGATCGCCGTTGTTCCACAGCCACCAGAGGCCGCCAGCGGCTACACAACAGCAGCATAACACAACCAAAGCAACAACAACAATGATAACTGTTCTATTATTCTTTTTTGGTTCTTCAAGCGGGGGCATTCCCATGTTTTCGTTCATTTTCTCTTCTCCTGTTTGATTATTGGTTGAGGAAGGGGATGGCAAAACCCATTGCCATCATTCCTGCAAAGGCGAGACAAGCGCATAATCCGATAGCAACGCTGGCGTATCCCATGACCAATCCGGCGGTAGCCATGCCATCACCTCCCAGTTGGCCCATGCTACTCTTGATTTCGTTCTTTGCCATGTGGCCAGTGATGATGGCGGCAATGGATGCCAGGATTGGAGCGATGGTCCAGCCAAGAATGCCAAGGACCAGGCTGGCCACAGCCATGTTACTGTTCGGCTTGGCAGTCGGCGTCTGATAGGGTTGATTAGAATAATCGGTCATAAGGCTTTCTCCTTCAACTAATTATAAATCATCTGCGCTGATTAGCCTTTTCACGACGGGTCTGTCTCCACCAGAAGAACAGCACAACCATCAGGATCAGGATAACCGCGACCATGATTGGGATCACAATTGCAAGGATGGACATGGCGGTTGAGAAGATGTCCTCCGCGATGCTGACAGGGATGTTCCCAACTCCGCCCGTCGTGGCTGTCACAACCGGACGTACAGCGACTGCCTTGACGGCATGCACGCTGCCGGCCACCAGCAGTCCGCAGATCAGCGCCAACACCGGATGGACATCTGAGATGACCTTGGCGCTGGCGGCAAAGGCGATCGCTCCGGCAGCCGGGCGGACAAAGGTTTGGATGGCATCATTGATGTGGTTGACAGCCGGAATTTTATCGGCCAGCATCTCGATGATGACCAGAATCCCCAGCACGATCAATACCCAGGGGTTAGCCAGCAAATCCCAGGGACTGTTCAGGGAGATCCAATCCGTATAATGGGCGAGCACGCCGACTACCAGCAATGGGATGTAGGCGTTCAGTCCGGCGCTGGCTGAGAGCCCAAAGGCGGTGAAGATGCCCATGAGAAGATCCATTCGAAAACCTCCTTAATCAGCCGAGCGGGAACCCGCCCCAGGTGCCGGTCAATTGCAAGCGCAATAAGTCGATGACCGAGATCATCAAAAAGGTGAGCGTCAATCCGGCTAACACCGGCATCCATAACTGCTTGAGTCTCTCAAAAGTGTTTTCCTGGCGCATGATGATGACCCACACGATACTGAACACCATCGAGAGCAATGCCAGTACGCCCAGCACGCTCAGAAAAGCAATCGGATATAGAACAACGGGCTGTTCGCTCAAGATGCCCAGATCGATCAGCAAAATAATTCCCAATAATCCGCCAAACGCCTTCCAGGTCAGCGCCGGGACGATCGTCCACCTCCTGCCAGATTGTCTGGTTGACCACCGGATACAGAATGGAGGCCATCGTGATGCCCATCCCGCTGCCGGTCAGCAGGCGCAGGGTATTGTTCGGGATATAAATGTTGGGGATTTGCGGCAAAAAGCCCGGATAAACCTGTTTGAGCAGAGTACAGGTACGAATTCGACCCGTCCACACCGAAGGCTACGAAAAAGAGTGCCAGCACAGCCAGGATGCCTTTTGAAGGCAGGCTGCTACGCTTACGGCTCACAAATCCCAGGAATATCAGGGAAATGGCTGCCGCATTGAATTCGCCCGTACAGCGCGCGCATAGTGGCAATTGTCGCCCCAAAATATGGAAAGAACGCTCGTCGATGCGGTGGCAGACGGCATATCCGATCCCGTCCGCTTTGCCCAGCAAGCCTGGCGGCGTGATGAACAGGAACGCGGCCAACACCAGCAAAGCGGCCAGGGGGACGAACCAGCGCATCAGGGTACCGATAAAAGACGATGATTTTTGGTTTTGCATTTCGTCATTATCCCACATTTTACACATGGAACTGCAAATTTTAGGCGTGAAATGTGGGATTATATGGGCTAAATGGACGAAAAGCAAGAAGACGCCTGCTTTGGTGTATGATAAAGACTGGAGATCCCATGCACAAGACGATTTTCATTGCGCTTCTTTCTTTAACCCTGGCCTGCCAGCCGGTTTCGGAACCTGAAGCTCCCCCGACAATTACCCCGTTCCCCCTGCCATCCGTAACCGCATCACCTGCCCAGCCAACTACCTATATGACGCCTACTCCTGGCTACCCGGAAGAAGGCTTTGGCCCGGATAACTTCCCGAGCGACATCAATCCACTGACAGGGCTCAGCACTGACCCGTCCCTGCTGGATCGCAGGCCGATGCTCATCAAGGTGTCGAACCTGCCTAGAGAGGTACGTCCGCAGTTTGGGCTTTCACGGGCCGATATTGTCTATGAGTATTACACGGAAGAAGGCACCACGCGCTTCATTGCCATTTATTACAGTCAGGATGCGGAGCAGGTTGGCTCGATCCGCTCGGCGCGTCTTTTTGACGAGAATATCATCCGCATGTATAGCGGTTTGTTCGTGTTTGGTAGCGGTGATGAACAGGTGCGGGATCGGTTGTACAACGCTGATTTCGCCGACCGGCTGATTGTCGAGTGGCAGGCCGAATGTCCAGCCCTGTGCCGACCTGATCCGGTGACGAATTATCTGATTGCAAATACCGCTGCTGTCCGTGAGTATGTTCATGCGCAGGGCATATCCGATGGTAGACAGGATTTGGCGGGAATGTATTTCCGCATGCAGGCCCCCGATGGGGGACAGCCGGTCGATCAAGTGTACGCCTGGTATTCGGCAGTCATCTATAATCGTTGGGATTACGATCCGCCCAGCGGACGCTATTACCGTTATGTGGATACCGAAAACGCCTTGAATGGACAGCCTGAAGTCTACAAACCGTTACGGGATGCGCTCGGAGATGTGCCGATTGCGGCCGATAATGTGGTTGTTATACTCATGCCGCACACTTTCTACTCGGTTTCGCCCGAAATTGTCGAAATGCAATTCTCGGGTTCTGGCCCGGCCTACGTTTTTCGCGACGGGCAGGCTTACGAAGTGGAGTGGGTACGCAAGGATGAAACCGGTGTGCTGGCTTTGTCCACCAAAGATGGGAAGCCTTTCCCTTTCAAGCCAGGGACGACCTGGTTCGAAGTGATGGGCTTAAGTACGAAGATAAAACAAAACAATTCCGCATGGCGCTTTGAAATGCGTTTCCCCTGACCCTACAGCCGATCCGGTAAGGCATCGTAGTTGCGCTACTTAAAGACCAGAGCGCCGTCCATTTGGACGGCGCCCGTGGCGCGCTGTGGCTTCCTTCTTACTTGAGGAGGGATGCCACAGCGCTGGGTTGGTTACTACTATCCATGTTAGACATCACCTCCTCCTTTCTTAGGATGGCAATTGATTGTGAACCCCCAGCGGTGACAAGAGTATTGCATATTTCAATTCGGATGTCAATAGGAATATTTATCCTCTAAGGAAATTGTAATGATTTTGACGGTTACGATAGCATGAACTTTCCCTGTGTTGGTAAATTGATACCTTTTGACAGCCTTCGCAAGGGTTGAGTGGCTATCATGAAAGAAATTATGCAGGAGACACTATGAAATCCAATCCAACTCGCTTCTGGTGGACGATGATCGCCCTCGGCTGGGCTCTTGACTTTCTGTTTTGGCAAAAAGCGCCCGGTATCAATTTTGCCCTGTACGCTCTACTTTGTCTGACTGTCGGGATCTTGATCCTGCGCGCGGACGGTTATCGCCCGGCGCGAAAAACGCTTCTGTTATTGCCTTTGATTGCTTTCTTTGCAACCATGACCTTCATCCGCCTGGAACCGATGACAGCTTTTCTTTCCATTGTATTGACGCTGTTCCTGATGGGTCTCTTCGCCATATCGTTCCTGGGCGGGCGCTGGCCTGCATACAATTTGTTGGATTACCTGAATGGCTTTTTGCGTCTGGCAGGTAGCATGGTCGCACGTCCTTTGGGGTTTTCGGCTGAGGTGAAGCGGGAAGCTTCTGCTAACGGCGAGTCCCCGCAGGGGGAAGTCAAAAGGAGAGGGGCTTCCCAGGTCTGGCCGGTAGTGCGTGGCATCCTGATCGCACTTCCGATTGTGGCCATTTTCGCTGCGTTGCTGGGTTCCGCTGATGTTATTTTTGGTCAACGCCTGGAAAATCTCATCCAATTGTTCAAACTGGAGAAGCTTCCCGAGTATATTTTCCGTTTGGTGTACATTTTGGTGGGAGCATATGCTCTGGCAGGCGTATTTCTGCACGCCGCCTCCCAGAGCAAGGATGAGAAACTAGTTGGCGAAGAAAAACCGGTGGTTCCGACATTCCTGGGCTTTACGGAGTCCGCTATTGTGCTGGGCAGTGTTGCCGTTTTGTTCGCGGCATTTGTGTTCATCCAGTTCCAATACTTCTTTGGCGGTCAGGCCAACATCCAGATCGATGGTTATACTTATTCTGAGTACACGCGTCGTGGCTTTGGCGAATTAGTAGCGGTGGCTTTTTTTAGCTTACTGCTCATCCTGAGCGCCAGCAGTGTAACGCGCCGCGAAACAGATACACAACGCCGCGTTTTTTCCGGCCTGGGGATCGGCATTGTCGGGCTGGTGATAGTGATGCTGGTTTCGGCCTTCCAACGCCTCCTATTGTATGAAGCGGCTTACGGCTTTTCCCGCTTGCGGACTTACACGCACGTCTTCATACTCTGGCTGGCCCTGTTACTGGTTGCGGTAGTTGTCCTGGAGATTCTGCGCCGAGAGCGCGCCTTTGCTCTGGCTGCATTGGTTGCAGTAGCTCGGATTTTCCCTGAGTTTGGGTCTCATGAATGTAGATGGTTTCATTGTCCGTCAAAATGTGGACCGGGCTGTGCAGGGCGAGTCATTTGACGTATCCTACCTGACCAGCCTGTCAACTGACTCCATCCCAGCGCTGGCAGCCGCGTATCAAACTCAGTCTTTGCCTGCTTCCGTTAAAGAAGGCGTGGGCGCAGCTCTGGCTTGTTACGCCACCAACCAAAACCGTGATAGCAACTCTATGCCCTGGCAATCCTTCCATTTCTCCCGCGCAAATGCGACTCGTATCTTGACATCTTTGAGAGCGGATTTGGAGCAATATCAAACGGAAGATGGCGATTGGAGTGATTCTGTCCTGGCCCCTTCGGGGGAAGAATACCGTTGTAATACTTACTGGGATTAAGAATACATCTGGAAAGAAAATGCGACCCGCGCAGGGTCGCATTTGTGCTGTCAGGGTAGAGCGTTTTATTTCGGTTTCAGGCGGGAGGTCAGGTCACGGAGTTGCACAAATGAGATCGGCTTGACCATCACAAAATCTGCTTGTGGTTCGTAGGCCTCGGCCATCCTGGCGTCCGCAGTGGTCAGGATCACGGTAGTCGCGTTGAAACGCTCATCCGCCTTGATTTCAGTCAGCAGGTCTGCGCCTGAAATGTGCGGCAGATGCATATCCAAGAGGATCAAGAAGGGAACCGCCTCTTTCAGCCGCTGTTGCGCTTTCAGGCCATCCTTGATTTGTTCAACTTGATATCCAACGGATTCCAACGCGTCGGCAAAAATTGTACTCAGGTCCTGATCATCTTCGATGATAAAAGCTAATGTGCTCATGATTACTCCTTATTATATCCTCTTTACCTCAAATGGAAGTGTAATGGAAAAAGTGCTTCCCTTTCCTAACTCGCTGTCGACTGAAACATCTCCTCCCATCAAAGTTGCTAACTGTTTGACGATGGACAGCCCCAGTCCAAATCCGCCGTGTACGCGGGTAGTGGTCCCCTCCACCTGACGGAATGTTTCAAAGATGTTGGGTAGTTCTTCTTTTGGAATGCCCTGTCCCGTATCAGTAACTTGAATGCCCCAATGTTGCTCATCTACTTTGGAAAGTTGAACGTGAATGGAACCTGATTCCGTAAATTTGACAGCATTGTTGACCAGGTTGACAAGGATTTGTTGTAAACGCGAGCTGTCTCCATTGATCGTTTCTGGTAAATTTGTATCAAGCTCGCTTGTCAGCTTTAGATTCTTGTCAGCGGTCAATTTGTCCATCACGCTGTGAAGGTTTTCTAGCAAGTCAGATGGCTTTACGGCCTCATACTTGATCTTTAATTTGCCTGCCTCCATTTGCGCCTGATCGAGTAAATCGTTGATCAGACTCAGCAACCTGCGTGTATTGGATACGATGCGGTTAGTCATATTAGCCTGCTTTTCATTAAGCGGACCGTAAATCTGTTCTGTGAAGATTTCTGCGTATCCAAGGATAGCGCTTAAAGGGGTTCGTAGTTCATGCGATACCATAGCAACAAAAGCGCTTTTCATCTTTTCCACTTCGGCTTCACGTGTGAAATCGCGAAATACAGTCACCGTTCCAATCTCGCTGCCATCACGGTCTAGTACCTGACCAGAACTAATGGAGAGCGTCTTTTCACCCCATTCGACCCGGTGGCTGGCTTGTTGCCTGCCAGGCTTGGTCAATACGCCCGCAAGTGTGCCTTTGTTATTTGCATCCATAGGGCTATTTTTGACTAAATCGTTGACAGTAGAGTTGACAATATTATTCAGTGGCATATTGATCAAATTTGACAAAGCCGGATTGGCTTGAATGGCGCTTCCCTGTGTATCGAACACGATCACTCCGTCTGCAATGCTTTCCAGGATTGCCTGGCTGCGTCCGGCCTCGATCCGCTCGCGTGTGAGGGCTTCAGCCAGGGCGTGGGTGCGTTCCTTGACGATTTGGTCGAGGTTGGTGTTGATGTCACGGAGTTCTTGGAGGGCTTGTTCGAGGCTAGCGAGAAGAGAGCCATGAAATGAGGGCAACTAGAAAATACCCAGACGATTGCAGGAATATTTGGAAATACACCAGCCGTATTACGAAATTTCAAGTAATGATACTATTGATAATTAGCAAAAAAAAAGCTGCTACCGGGTGAAATGATTAGACTTGATATTACAATTGGAAGAATGAAAATAAATGACGATCGCCCTATTGTGAGTTGTTCTGGAGTATCACTAAATGCTGACCCAATTGTGAAAAGAATTAATAACAGGAAAGGCTGCTATTCTGACTAGAACGTTTATTTACAAAAAATATAACAAGTGTCCCCACAATAAAAGTAAATGATACTTGCTAAGTAGTAAACTAACCCCCGAATTTTGTACCATTTCTGGGGAAGCAATAATAACTACACCTGTTACAACAAGGCTAGTAAGGCCAAATCAGTACCCCAACAGATAATACGTTTAATAGCCTTCTTCGACGTATTTCATCCGGGTCGTTCTCGTCAGGTTGAAAAAAATCTCTTATTTTTGACCAATCTCATCAAGTCTCCATAATTGCTTATTCTGCCTTAGATATTTACCATAGCCAAAGCACTAAGAATAGCTGAATCAATAACTAATCTAGGGCTATATAAGCATTTTCCAATCCAAAGAGGACTATATTCCCCTTGATGTTCTTCCAACCATGCTTTTCCCTTTCGCAAGCATTCATTTGGTATGGATTCACCTTCTTGTTCCATATCCATTAAGGCTTGTAGTGCATATGCTGTCTCTTCTGCTGTTGGTTTGAAAATTCCCCAAGCTCCGTTTTCTTTTTGTGTTGTGAGTAATCCAATTAATTGCGTTTTGCACCAACTCATTTTTATATCCCGCACATGCTAATAACGGCATGAGAAGTAGTATAGTATGGGAGATAGATGCCACTTATCTAACCAGATAGCCCTCCGCAGTCTTAGTTTTTTGTAGAAATCTAAGGAGTACTTTGCTTACAGATGGATTATCTGTTGAATAACCAGCTTGTTTAATGCACCCAAAACATGAATGTTTACACTAATAGATGGGGCATTTTCTAAATCGAAACAGCGGAAATATTCTTTATCTTCAAAGGCCAAAATGCTTTTTAAGTTTTTATTTATTCCAAAGCGCGATAAGGTTTCAAATACAAGTGCAGAATCATCACTATCAATCACTGAATATTCACTTGCAAAACCTACTCCTTGATTTTCGTCCCATACATTTGAAAGAAATTTGATGTGTCTTTCAAGATCATCTTCCTTACCTAAATTACCTGGAACTAGACTGAAATTCCAAAGAGACCAAGCGGTTTCGAAAACATCAAATGGTGCAACATTTGGGACCCCACCGTTTTGTCCGCAAACTTTATTGAGGTATGTAAGTGATTTTTCGATCTCCCCTTTTTACTTGGAGTGCAAAATAAGCATGTTGCTGATGGACTGCAACCTACAGATCCGTTTTGTTCCTGTAAATTTTCAATATCTAACATATGTTGTCCATCAGTTCCTGCCATTTCAGCAGAAAACGCAACTGTAATATGGCGACTGATCATCTTTCCCTTTAGGAGAGACAGTTTTTTTGACTCGTTCTCTTCCGATTCGCCCAAGGATTCTTTCACGTTGTTGTTTTATTAATCCCAAGTATTTCAGCTTCAGAAACAAGTGTCGGAACTATCATTTCAAAACCAATCGATGGTCCATTTTGGGATAACCTTAGGCCCTTTGTTGCATAGTCTGTGATTTTTTCTAAGAGCTAACAATCCCTTTTCAATATGGACTTTGTCACTTCTTCGTTTTCCAGATAAGTAAGAGCAATCATAGCGACTAAGTGCTGATATAACTCGATCATGATAATAATAAGATTGTTTTGCTCCCCAAGAGCCGTCGGTAATTGATTTTGGCATAGCCATTCAATTGCTGGTAGACCTAAATTGCGTTCAATTTCACCTAACCGAGCAACCCAAGCAGTATCATATGCTGTAGTAAGCATATCGCTACGGCCAATTTGATTTAACAATTCTGCTGCTTTTTTATTCATATTCGACATAACAAATTAGAATCTTAATGAATTCTTGATCTTGGGATACCATATTCCTCCCCGCATTTCACCAATTCCAAAAGTAGCTTCGCGATTTACTTCATAAAATTTCCGCATGGCTTCAAAATCGTTCTCTGGCATGGTGAAATAATCGGGGTCCTGGACGGGACGCAGGTATATGTAATCGTAAAGGATATTCTTAAATTGACGATCACTCAAATATAGAGATGGTGCTGCCGTAAAATACAAGCTCTCTTCACCCCACCCGAGCATGGGATAGTCGAAGACATTGAATTTCTCGAAGCCAATGAAAATATCGGCTTTCTCAATATATTCGCCGTAATACTGTTCGATCAATTCACGTCGGGAAGGAATTTTTCCGGTCTTTTGAAAATGATTTACTGAAAGCTCTGCAGTTGTTGCAGTGGCGCTGTCTGCGCAAACGCCGTAGAACAATCTACGCTGTTTGTGGTGGGCAGTTTCTTGCGTGATTTCGTCAAACGAATCGCAGATGTAGGCATAAGGCGTATTTTCGAGTTGCTTTCGGTAGTCACCATAAAAATGAACCCGTATGTCATAGGTTTCGTAAAATTCTAAGAATGCAGGATGTGTTGCTAACAAAGACATGCCCGAGCCGATTTCGCGCATATATTCTTCACCCCTGTTCATGATTTCGCCGCCGAATACAGGTGCAACAATGGTGTCGATGCCGTGGTCGAAAACCAATTTATAGGTGTTGATGTATCCTTGAGTGGTCAATTCCACATAATTTTGAGCAGCATCACCATCGAAATCACGTCCATATTCCAATAAAAACCAGCGGCGTGTGCCATTGAAAGGGAATACACAGACCTTTGATCCGCCAGCGCGGACGATATTTGCTACTTCCTCAACAGGGAGATTGATGAATTTATCTCGTTTCATGTGTTCCATAGGTTTATCGCTTAATGATCTTGTGTGTCGCCAGATGAAAATAGCATATCCATGGCCTGAATGTATTCCATCCAACCTGGATATAGCGCAAAATCATCCTTGTTAAAGGATTCATCAGGGTACATTGTCTTTACTCTGAGAAAATTATATAAAGCTCGTTGTTCCTGGGTAGTTGTTTCGATATCAGCCAATGGGCTGGGGTGCTGAAAATGATGTTGATCGGTAGCAATTTGTGATGTCATGAAATTGATGCGGTTGTCGGCGTCCATTGGGGAGACATCACATTGCTCATCCAAAAAATGACAGAGACGCGTGCATTCTCGTCGGGGGTCACGTAGTAGTTGGTCGTAGGCGATGAAAAGCTTGCGATTGCTATTCTCAGTAAAAGTAATCACGTTGAGCATGCAAAATTGCCAGTAAGCAAACCCCGCCGAGAGCGGGACATCTTCAGGCGCAAGCCCGTCCATGCTGGCTGCGGATAAAATCGTCTCGACCGGGTGCCGTACCGGCACAACATAGATCACATCTCCCCAAACATTAGCCCAGAAAGGCATCACCAACGGTAATCTGGGGTCTTTCCACACCCAGGCAATCGCTTGATTTTGTTCCGCTTCCTTATCCATTGCGTCAAGGATTTCTAATGCGCGCTCTTGCAGAACCGGATCTTGCGCTTTTTCTAGCATTTGATCGACAGGGGTGGGTACGCGACTGTTATCGTTCAACAATTCATCATTGAGCTTTTGAAGTGCCAGATGTTCCAGGTAACCGTATTCGTCCTGAAAGATGTCATCTTCGCGCCCTACATATGCGCCCCAGCGATGAACCAACTCCGCCGTAAGGGAAGTCCCGCTACGATAAATGCCCGCAACAATGATCCTTTCTGGCATTATTTATGTTCTCCGAAGAATGTCTTGGATGCGTTCATACCTTACTCTCATGTGTGTTTGTACTTTTAGCGATTACATTCTACCAACAGCTCTGCAAAATACAGCAAATCAATTTTACTTGGGTGGGATGAATTGTTGCATTTCTGTTCCATTGCTTGCATATTTGTAAAGTAAAAAGAACAGAATTGCGATTTCATGATGCTTGCGAAAGTGTAAACAATAACCTGAGGTTGAACAGTTAGAATTGCTAACAGAGTTTAATATGGAACAAACCAAATCGCTTCCCCTTACGACCGAGAGCCTGCCACCGGTTCGCATTGACATTGCCTTCAGCCTGATTATGCTGGGTACCACCATTGCCTGGTCGGTGAATGATGGCTGGCTGCTGTATTTTTACCTTCCGCCGGAAGGCCAGGGTATTTCGTTGGTCCCGCTGGCTTTTTATGGGATTGTGATCCTGATTGCCCGTATCGTGAATGCGACCGTTACGCCGCCCATCGGCTACTGGTCAGACAACCTGCGCAGCAAATGGGGACGGCGCATTCCATTTATGTTCATAGCCTCCCTGCCGTTGGTGATCTTGTTTTTCTTGTTGTGGACGCCGCCCGTGCAGGGCGAATCGATGACCAACCTGATTTACCTGGGCGTTATTCTGGTGTTTTTTAATATTGCACAGAATCTGGTCATTATCCCACTTGGCTCGTTGCTGCCTGAATTGGCTGATACAGACCGTCATCGCGTACGGCTGACAGCCTGGAGCGCCAGTTTTCAGTTGATCGGAATTATTTTAGCAGGAGTAGCCGGGTTGCTGATTGGTCGCCTTGGCTACGTTTCTATGGCATTGATTTTTGGAGCTATTATCCTGCCATTGTTGTATCTGCCTTTTTCGGTCTTGCGTGAAAAGCCCGGACGTCAGATTGAAGCCGAACACCGCATAGGGTTTTTACAAAGTATCCGCATCACGATCACCAATCGAGCCTTCCTGATGTTGACCGCCACCGGAATTTGTTTTTGGACAGCCACAACTTTTTTGATGCAGTCTATCCCTTATATTGTGACCGAGATCTGTCAGCAGAATATTGCTACTACCACTTACTTTTATATAGTAGCTGTTTTGCCTTTACTGGCTTGCTATCCGCTGGTCAACTGGTTGTCAACACGTTATGGCAAATGGAAGGTATTCTCCGGTTCCTTGCTGGCATCCGCCATTGTGTTGCCCGGATTGATGTTGATTGGCGAATGGCTGCCTATTCCACTGTTGTCGCAAGGCTTGATTTGGATTGCATTGCAAGCCATCGCCATGTCCGGCGTGACTATGTTGCCGCAGGCCTTTGCCGCTGAGATCACCGATTATGACGAAACGATAACGGGTCAGCGCCGTGAAGGTGCCTATTACTCTGCCTGGAGCCTGCTGGGACAGGTTATCAGCGGTGTAGCTGCGCTGGTGCTTTCCCTGCTTGTTCTTGTTGGGACGCAGCCAGACCGATGTCAACGGGCCGCTGGGTGTGCGCCTCACCGGTCTGATCGGCGGCGTTTTGATGTTTGCCGCCTTCATGTTATTCTTCAAATATCCGCTGCGGCATTTGTCCCGCCCGGCAGGGAAAAGTTGAGTTGATTATGAATATGGATCCACAAAAAATTGCTGAATTGGAATTGATTATCCCGACCATCGCGCAGGGATTGGTAGAAGCCGTCCCCGGTGTGGAAGTTGTCCTGCGCGATGACATTGTCATCCTCAGCAGCCATAGTTTCCCATCTGCGGATATCAACCGGGCCTATCTGTTCCGTACCACCCCGGAGCGCACTGACGCGCTTATCGATGAAGTAATTGACTTCTTCAAAGCCAGAGATTTGCCTGCTTCCATCATGGTCTCCCCGGCCTGCACGCCCGATGACCTGCCTCAGCACCTCGAAGCGCGCGGCTTCGTCCGCCAGGAAACCGATGAAGCTTGGATGGTTTTGGATAATTTACAAAAGGTCAAAGTCCCGAAACTTGACAAAAGTGTGACTGTCAAACGCTGTTGAGAACAAAGCCGATGTGCTTACCTTTGCCGAAGTCATGACCGGTGCTTACGATATGCCCGCAGATTGGGCTCCTTCCCTGGCGCAGATGCTGGAGCCCACGCTCACCGTCCCGGGCTTTGCACATTACCTGGCCTTTGTCAAAGATGTTCCCTGCCGCCACGCTGACCCTCATGTGCCACGAGCAATACGCCATTATCGGCAGTGTCGGTGTGCTGCCAGAATATCGTGGCACACGTACTATCTATAACATGGCTGTAGAAGTCATTTCAGAGGCCAAAAGCGATGGCGTTCAAACCGTCGTGGCCCAGACCTCGGTCGGTCCCAAGTTTGAGCGTTACCTGCGCATTGGCGGATTTAAGTTGGCCTTCAGAAGGACGGAATATAAGCTGGAATGACCGCTCTTGTGCAAGTCCAGGACTTGAAGAAGACCTACGAAACCGGCAGCGTCCGTTTCGATGCGCTGCGTGGCGTTTCGTTGGATATCCCGATCCGGTGACTTTGTGGCCATTATGGGACAATCCGGCAGCGGAAAATCTACCCTGCTGCACATCGTCGGCGGTCTGGACAAGCCGACAACTGGTTCCGTTAGCGTAGCCGATCAGCGTCTTGACAGCATGTCCGAGACCGAACTAGCCATCTTCCGTCGTAACCAGATCGGATTCGTCTTCCAATTCTTCAATCTCGTTGAAAACCTGAGCGTGCGCGCCAATGTGGAACTACCTGCTCTGCTCGAACGCCGCAAAAAAAAGGACATTCGCCAGCGCTCCACGGAACTGCTCGAACGCCTCGGCATCGCGGACCAGGCCGATAAACATCCCTGGGAACTCTCCGGCGGACAGCAGCAGCGCGTTGCTATTGCGCGCGCCTTCATCAACCACCCGACCCTGCTTCTGGCCGACGAACCGACCGGCAACCTCGACAGCACCAGCGGTGACGAGGTGCTCGGCATCCTGCGCGACTTCAACGCTCAGGGACAGACCATCCTGATGGTCACGCATGCCGCATCTGCGGCGGCGTTAGCGAATTGTGTTCTCTTCATCCGTGATGGTCTGCTGGTTGACAAAATGGACGGGGGAAACGAAAAAGCCATAGCGCAGCGTCTGCTTGATTTGAGATAAAGCATGGGCCAGTCAAGTATTTTCCTCGCTGCCTGCGCCAGTGCCGCAGGCACATGTGAGCGTAGAGTAGCGGAGACGAAGAACGTAGTCGAAGCGCGATGTAATCGGCAAACATGCCCTTCGACTGCGCTAACGCTCCGCTCAGGGCGAGTAATCCATGAACGCTGTCTGGCAAAAGATCGTCGCTGACCTGACTCGCCGCCGCGCGATTTCCATTCTCATTACCATAACCATCCTGGTCGCGTCCGCACTGCTGACGCTGGCCTTGTCCACGCTGATGAATTTAGGGGGACCCTACGACAAACTTTTTACGGAACTGAACAGCGCCCACCTGTGGTTGCATTTCAAACCCGGACTCGTCAATTCGGCTGACATCCATCGCATCGAGTCGCTGCCTGATGTGACCGCCAGCACGGGACGCCAATATAGCTATGTGACGCAAATTCGCTATGGCGGTGAACGTCTGATGGTGAGCTTACGAGTTGAGCCAATGGAGCAGCCCGTAGTTCACCGTTTGCTGCTAACGGATGGCCGTTATTTGTCGCCAGGTGCAAATGAAATCCTGGTCGAACGCTTCCTTGTGGAAAACTATAAAGTTTCTGTTGGGGATACGTTCATTGTCACAGATTCGACCGGCAAGGAAATCTCCCTGCCTGTGGTCGGTATCGCCTACGATCCGATGTACGACACCTACCGCAGCAGCCAGCCGCCGTATGTCTTCGTCAGCGAAGAGACCCTGCAAAAGCTATTCCCCGACAAAGACACCTGGGACTCATCCCTCGGCCTGCGCCTGGCTGACCCGCAAGCGGTGGATGCGGTAATAGCCGAGGTCGAGTCAATGCGCAGCACGGACTTCATCGCCAGCCACACCGACTGGCGCGACGCCAAAGAATCCTCCATCTTTCGTGCTCAACTGGCCTTTGTCTTCCTGACCGCTTTCAGCTTGTTTGCCATCTTCGCCACCGTTTTGATCGTGGTCAGCGTGGTCAGTTCTACCGTGCTGTCGCAGATCCGGCAGATTGGCGTGCTCAAGGCTATTGGCTTTACCGGTGCGCAAATTTCATTTCTCTACGTTGGTCAATACACCGTTTTGAGTCTCCTCGGCTCGGCGCTTGGCTTTGTATTGGGATTGGCTCTTGCGCCACTCCCGCTACAAACCGTCACGGCTTCGCTTGGAACCAGTTTTCGTCCGCCGTTTAGTCCGCTGCTGATGGCGCTGGTTTTCCTCATCATCCCCGGCGTGACTATGCTAGCCGCGGCGCTGGCTGCCCGACGTGGCGCGCGCGCTAACATTATCCGCGCTATCGCGGTCGGGGCCGAAACTCCCACACGTAAAACGTTCTGGGGCGCGCGTCTGGCCGAAAAACTCGGCGCGCCGGTTTCGCTCACGCTTGGCCTGAACGACGCCTTTGTCCGTCCGCTGCGCGCCCTGCTGACCGGCCTGAACCTGACGCTGGGTGTGATGGGCATCGTCTTTGGCCTGGCGCTTTCGCACACGCTCCAAACCTACCGCGAAGACCCCGCTTTGCTCGGCATTGTCTACGATGCCAGCGTAAGCCGCCAGCAGAGCACCGACAGCCGTGTTCAGCGGTTGCTGGGTCAGGCTCCGGGCGTGGACGCTTTTTATGGTGAGAAGCAACTCCAAGTCCAGACCCGAAGCGGAGAAACCTTCACCCTGCGCGCCGTTGCGGGAGACCTGTCCGCCTTCCCTTTCCACATCTCCGAAGGTCGCTTCTTCCAGACTGATACCAACGAAGCCATCGTCGGGCGTGGTCTGCTGGATTGGCTGGGATTGCAGGTGGGCGACCCGCTGACGTTGACGTTGGAAGATGAGCCGCGCCATGAAGTAACGTGGACGATCGTGGGCGTTTACCCCGAACCGGCCGACGCCGGGCAGCGCATGATGGTAAGCTTGTCGAGCGCTTCGGGGCTGGACCGACATGCTGCTCCCGATATGTATTACCTGAAACTGTCTCCCGGAGCGGATACCGCCAAACTGCGTGCCTACCTTGAGCCGAACAAGGACTCTGACCTGTCGCTGACGCTGGTGGAAGACGCCATCCCCAGCACGGTGGTCTACCTGCAACTGGCGGTTTTCATGCTGGCCGGGATTTTGATCGGCATCGCGGTGGTGAACGTGTTCATCACGTCGCTGCTGGCCACGCAGGAGAAACTGCGTGTGGTCGGGATTTTGAAAACGGTCGGGATGACCCCGGCGCAGGTGGTGACGATGATCAACACCGCCGCCGGGATTCTGGGATTGCTATCGGTGCTAATTGGCGTACCGGTTGGCCTGGCGCTGACCGGGGGAATGCTGACCGCGCTCTCGAACGTCTATGGCTTCGGGCAGGTGAGTGTGTCGTTTGATTGGTGGGCCGGGGCGTTGCTGCTACCGCTGATTTTGGTTGTCAGTTTGATGGGGAGTTATATCCCGGCGCGCTGGGCGGCAAGACTGCCGATTGTGCGGGTGCTACGAGAGGAGTAGGTTCTATTCACCACAGCCCGTCCTGGCCGGGCCAGGGAGTACACGGAGCACACAGAGTCTTTCTTGGGAAACACAGAGAACTTCTCCGTGGACATCATATAAAATCTCCGTGCTCTCAGTGTTCTCCGTGGTAAAAATCCTCACGTATAATCAGGCCGGAGGCAGTATGCAAGCATTCACTTTTCGACTCAAGTCAGGGCAAGACCTGTTCAACCAAATCGAAGCTGTTGTGGCAGAGAAGCATATCGAAGCTGGCTGTGTGCTCAGCGCGGTTGGCAGCCTGACACACGCCACGCTGCGGCTGGCAAATCGTGAGTATTTTTCAGAGTACGATGGCCACTTCGAGATCGTCTCGATGACCGGAACAGTATCTATCCATGGCTCGCATTTGCATATTTCGATTTCGGATGGGGATGGGAAGACGATTGGTGGTCATCTTGTGCCGGGTTGCAAGATTTACACCACAGCTGAGATGGTATTGGGGATTTTTGATGATGTGGTTTACAAGCGGGAATTTGCGGAAGATTCGGGGTATGAAGAGTTGGTTGTCAAATCGCGGTAAAGAATTCACCACGGAGCACACAGAGAACACAGAGATTTTTTAAATTCTCTGTGTTCTCTGTGATGCTCTGTGGTAAAACCTAATTGTCTCGAAACCCACCCGAACAAAATCAGCGCCGCCCCAAAACTGACCGCCAGCGTCATCATGATGCTGACCGGGCCGATGTCTGCCATTTGCAGGCCCATCACCCAGGGATAGACCATCGCGCCGAAGCTGCCGCTGGCCCATAAGACTTCCTGCCGCCGTGCCGGTGATGGGAGTCTTTCGTTCCAAGTAAGCGAAGGTGGTTGGGAAGACGGGGGCCAGGAAAAAGCCGAAGCCCAGAGAGCCGATCCACAGAAAGGTTTGGGAGGCGGGGTTGAGCAGGATCAGGCCGAGGCTGACGACCAGACCTGTCAGGTTGACGAGCACGATGCGGCTGGGTTTGAAGCGGGCAGTGATAAAGATGGCGGAGACACGTCCGAGGGTGATGCCCAGCCAGTAGAACGAGGTCAGCATCCCAGCGGTCTGCTCTGTTCCCAACCCCAAAGCGTAGGCGTAGGAGTAGATCCAGCCGCTGAAACCGACTTCGCCGCCGACAAAGACGAAGGTTAGCAGGCAGAAAACGGCAAACAGGAACGGGGAGAGCGCGCCGCCTGCGCGCTGTTCTTCGTGCGTCTGGCGTGGTGGGGATGGGGTGAAGAAGGCCCACAGCGCGACCGGCAGGCTGACGAGCATCAGGATGCGGTAACCTGCTGTGCCGCCGAGAGACGAGAGCAGCAGCGGCGAGAGCATGCCGCCGATGCCCGCGAACAGAAACATGCCGTTCAGATATGGGCCGGAGCGCGCGCCGTGTACCCAGACCAGTTGGGTGTTGGAGCCGACGTCGAGCGTGGCTTCGGACAGGCCGATCAGCAGCATGAGCGCGATAATAACGGCGAAAGATGAAATTTGTGGGACGAGACCCAGGCTAAGCCCGCCAATGAAAATGGCAATACCCAGCAAACGGTGGCCGGGCAGGTGGTCGTAGAGACGCCCGCCGAGCAGGGAACCGAGCAGGTAGCCGCCGGAGCGCAACGTAAAAAGCAATCCCAGGCTGGCGAGGGTTGCCCCGGTATTTTCAGCCAGATAGGGCAGGGTGGGACCAAGCGAGGCAATCGTCGCGCCGAGGATGAAGAAAGCGGCAAAGTAAGCGCTGGTTTGTCGAGCGGAGGGGCTCATGCGATATTTTTTTTGTAGGCGTTCAGGAATTCTTCTTGGTTGCGGACGGTTTCCGGCAGCCCCAGGCGCAGTCCCAGGCGGGTGAGCTGCGGCGGGTCGACGTACGTTTGAGCCAAAATTTCTTCCTGCCCGAGCACTTCGTTAGCGGGGCCGTCCAGCAGCACTTTGCCTTTTGCCAGCGCGATCACGCGCTCGAAGTTCTCAGCGCAGAAATCAATGTCGTGCGTGATGGTGATGACGGTTTTGCCGCGCTCGCGCAGGGCCGCGATGGCATCCGCCATGCGCGCGATGTTAGCGGCATCCTGCCCGGTGGTGGGCTCGTCGAAGATGATGATAGGCGTGTCCATCGCGATGATCGAAGCCAGCGCCACCATCTTGCGCCAGGTGGGTGACAGGTCGTAGGGGTTGGTCTCTTTTTGGTCGGTCAGTTCGGTCATTGTCAGGGCATCGTCTACCAGCGCTTCAACTTTTGCTGTCTCGTAGCCCAGATTTTTCGGCCCGAACGAGACCTCCTGATGGACGTTTTTGGTAAACAACTGTTCATCGGGATTCTGGAAGACGTAACCCACGCGGGAGGCGAGTTTTGCTACCTGTTGCTTGGATGTGTCCCAGTCACCGATCAAAACGGACCCGGAAGTTGGCTGCAGCAACCCGTTCAGATGCTTGACGAGGGTTGTTTTCCCCGCCCCGTTCTGACCGACGATGGCGACCTGTTCGCCGGTTTCGATGGTCAGCGCTGATGCCGTTCAGGGCTTTGACCCCGGCGGGATAGGTGTGATGCAGGTCTTTGATTTCGATTTTCATGTATTTGCTCCCTTCTCCCTTCAAGGGAGAAGGGCCGGGGTTGAGGGTGAAACCCTTCTACCGCTTCATCAAGCGTGACGGGCAGATTGCTATCTTTCGGCCACAGGCCCTGTTTCTGCGCTTCGCGCGCCGTGGACGTGTAGCGCGAAATGCCAAAGCCTTTGCCGTCCAGCAGGTCAGACGTGAGCACTTCGCCGGGATTGCCGTCCAGCAGGATCTTGCCTTCGTGCAGGGCGATGACGCGATCCGCGAACTGGGCGATCCATTCCACTTTGTGTTCGGCCAGCACCACGGTCATGCCGCGTTCGGCCATTTTACGCACCACGCCGAAGACTTCGCGTGTGCCGATTGGATCCATTTGTGAGGTGGGCTCGTCGAGCACGAGCACCTTGGGTTCCATGACCAGGATCGAGGTCAGCGCGACGCGTTGTTGCTGTCCGCCGGAGAGCGAGTAGGGGGAGCGCTCTGCCAGGTCGCTGATGCCAGTCATTTCCAGGGCGCGTTCGACGCGTTCTTTCATCTCGTCTGCGCGGCACACCGATGTTTTCCAGCCCGAAGGCGATCTCCTCGAAGACGGTATATTTCGCGCCGCTGATCTGGTTGAATGGATTCTGGAAGGCCAGACCAACGTTCATCACCCACTCACTGAGAGAGGAGCCCTGCGTTTCGATGCCGACTACTTCGACCGAGCCAGTCAGTTCGCCTTTGTAGAAATGCGGGACAAAGCCGGCCAGCGTGTAGCACAGCGTGGACTTGCCCGCACCGTTGGGGCCGATGATTGCCACAAACTCGCCTTCCTCGACTTGCAGGTTAATGTTTTCAAGGACAGGGCTATCCGTGAGCGGGTATTTGTAGGTGACGTTCTGCAGGTTTACGATAGACATATTTTTCTCTATGGACGCTGGGCATAGGACTTGGTTGAAAACTTATGAACCGCAAAGGACGCTAAGATCGCTAAGTTTTAATGTTTTTTTCCTTTGCGAACTTTGCGGTCTTAGCGGTTCAGATCGTTTTTCCATGTTAAGTGTGGAAGACTGAACCTCGATGACCGCTGATTTTTATCAGCATCCCGATTTCTTAAGCTACCAAGAACCGGCTGGCTACGGAGACAACGATTAACAAGATCAATCCCCAACGCAGGACTTTATCCATGCTGGAATCGGGGATTTCATATAGGGACGTTTTCGCGCGTGTGGATGTAAATCCGCGCGCTTCGATGGCGATAGCACGTTCTTCGACTTCCACCAACGAGCCAAAAACCAGTGGCCCACCAATGGCACCAGCGCGCCGACACGCTTGGCGAAACTGGACTGCGTATCCAGTCCGCGCGAGCGCTGGGCGGCGATGATGGTCTGTGCCTTGGCCTGCATCTGCGGGATGATTTGCAGCGTAGAAATAATGACGTAAGCGAATTGTCCCGGCAGACCGCGGCGGGTCAGGTCGGACATCAATTCGCTGGGATGGGTGGTCAGCAGAAATAGTGTGAATGATGAGACCATCACGAAAATGCGCGTGGCATTGATGGTGGCATTCATCAGACTTTCATGCGTGACGGTAATGACCCAGATTGGAAAATTTCCTTCTGACCGGGTTGGAAGAAGACCTGCATTAAAAAAAGAATCCCGGATGCGGGCAAGATCAGGCGCAGCATAGCTACCGAAATATTCCGTTGCACTTTGCCCAAAAAATAGAAGTGGGAATAATTACGAATAACAACAGGAAATGTGGAGTCCAATACCAGGGACTGGAGAAAGATATCAACACCAATCCCAAGATCAGAGTCAACTTTGTCAGCGGATTGAGGCGGTGCAGAGTGCTATCGCGTTTTACGTAAAAGAAAGTCGTTCATTCATAGGATGATATTCTATGATTGTAAACTACAAAAATGAGACCACACTTTGTCGTAGAGGGGCTCTTTAAGTAAGGGAATATTATCCGCAAGGATGTTGACCAGCACAAAGGCCGCGAACAGATACCAGCAAGATCACGATGCCGATGGCGATGTACATTTGTGTCCGGCTTGCGCCTTCTTCGATCTCGACATTTTCGGGGCGCGGGAAGCGAGCCAGGAAGCGTTTGGAAAGTCCTTGGATGATGGTAAAGGCCAACATTGCTGTGGAGATTTTGTCAACCGGTTCGACCAGGAAGTTGGTGCTGAAGACTGCTTGCAAGCACACCCTGCCCGGTCTGGAGCAGGTAAGCGGTGATGAAGGATGAGCCGCTGGCCGTGATGCCACCGTAACATATATACGGCGATGGGTGTTGAAACGATGGCAGCCGTAAGGGCAACCAGGAAACCCGTTACGACCACTTTCCACCAGCTCTTGAATAAGCCGCCTTTGGCGCAAAAACCGGCCACCAGCCCAATGAAGAAAGCTACCGGCCACCAGGGAAGAGCACCCGGGTCAATTGCCAGGCCCCAGATGATGTTCGATAAGCGCACCGGTCAATGCTCCTGCCCATGGTCCGCAAAGCGCGGCCACCAACATGGTGCCGATGCTATCCAAGTACACAGGCAGTTTGAGTAATAGCACGATCTGACCGATAACCATGTTAATCGCAATCGCCACAGGGATGAACACCCAGGTCATGGTGTTGAAATCCTTTTTGATTAAATCGACGAATTTCATTTCTACATTCTCCTTTTGTGGAATAAGAGGGTAAATTGCGGTGAACTACCGAACAATTTATGAAATCATCTGTTCATCGGCACCTCCAAATTTGGCTTTGATAAGTTAAACACCATCAGATGAAGAAAGTGACTTAGATTTTGCATCCGCTCTACAAACAAATCGATAAAATCTCGTGGCGCACACCCAGCGCCACTTTCATGTTGGCGGGCTTGCCGGTCATCTTGTAAAAGTCCGCGAAGGTCTTGCCCATCGAGACGCCGCCGGAAATGTCCACATCCACATAATGTTCTTCATAATCGCACAATTCGGGGGTGAAAATCAAGGCCAGCGTCAGTGGATCATTGATCACGCAGCCCTGAATGCCCTGATACTCATCGTGGAACTCCATGTAAAAACGCGTTGCGTCCGCAATGAAAGGCGGGATGTCCAATTCAACTTCCTTGATGCGTTCCACATCATCGGCTAGCAAGATGCACTGGTAGGTCACGTCCAGCGGTGTCAGTGTGATCGGCATCCCGCTGTGATAGACGATGTGCGCCGCGTGCGGGTCTACATAGGTGTTGAACTCAGCCAGCGGCGTGGTATTGCCTTCGTGCCGGATGGCCCCGCCCATGATGAATACTTCCTTGACCGCTTCCACGATGCGCGGTTCTTTGCGGATGGCCAAGGCGACGTTGGTCAACGGACCGATGGCTACCAGCGTGATCTCTCCAGGATTGGACATGATCTTTTCGATCAAAAAATCGCTTCCATGCTGGGCGATGGGCCTGCTCTGTGGGCCCGGGAGTTGTGCGTATCCCAGACCGGTGTTCCCGTGCGTTTCCGGCGCCAGCAGCGACGGCTGCACGAGCGGCAATTCACAGCCCCGCGCCACCGGGATATGGCTTGCGCCGGCCAGTTCCAAAATAGACAGCGCGTTGATCGTGCCCTGCCCCGTTGAACTGTTGCCGTGAACGACGGTCAGGCCTTCCAGGGTTACTTCCGGGGAGGCCGCTGCCAGCAAAATGGCGAGCAATCGTCAATGCCGGGGTCAGTGTCGATGATGATGCGTTTAGGTGTCATGATTTTTTTCACCACAGAGACACAGAGAACGCGGTGATCTACCGAAAAATTATGAAATCATCTGTTCATCAGCACCTCCAAATTTGGCTTTGATAAGTTAAACACCATCAGAGTGCAGAAGGTGACTTAGATTTTGCATCCGTTTTACGAACAAATCGATGAAATCTCTTGAGCGCACGCCCAACGCTACTTTCATGTTGGCCGGCTTGCCGGTCATCTTGTAAAAGTCCGCAAAGGTTTTGCCCATCGAAACGCCGCCGGAAATGTCCACATCTACATAATGTTCTTCATAATTGCACAATTCGGGGGTGAAAGTCAAGGCCAGCGTTAGTGGATCATTGATCACGCAGCCCTGAATGCCCTGATACTCATCGTGGAACTCCATGTAAAAGCGTGTTGCATCCGCAATGAAGGGCGGGATGTCCGATTCAACTTCCTTGATGCGTTCCACGTCATCGGCTAGCAAGATGCACTGGTAGGTCACGTCCAGCGGCGTCAGTGTGATCGGCATCCCGCTGTGATAGACGATGTGTGCCGCGTGCGGGTCTACATAGGTATTGAACTCAGCCAGCGGCGTGGTATTGCCCTCGTGCCGGATGGCCCCGCCCATGATGAATACTTCCTTGACCGCTTCCACGATGCGCGGTTCTTTGCGGATGGCCAAGGCGATGTTGGTCAACGGACCGATGGCTACCAGCGTGATCTCTCCAGGATTGGACATGATCTTTTCGATCAAAAAATCGCTTCCATGCTGGGCGATGGGCCTGCTCTGTGGGCCCGGAAGTTGTGCGTATCCCAGACCGGTGTTCCCGTGTGTTTCCGGTGCCAGCAGTGACGGCTGCACGAGTGGCAGTTCACAGCCCCGCGCCACCGGGATATGGCTTGCGCCGGCCAGTTCCAAAATAGACAGCGCGTTGATCGTGCCCTGCTCCGTTGAACTGTTGCCGTGAACGACAGTCAGGCCTTCCAGGGTTACTTCCGGGGAGGCCGTTGCCAGCAAAATGGCGAGCGAGTTGTCAATACCGGGGTCAGTGTCGATGATGATGCGTTTTGGTGTCATAGTTTTTTCACCACAGAGACACAGAGAACGCGGAGATTTATTGCGATTTACGGAGAATTTCTCCGTGTTATTCAGAAAGACTCTGTGCACTCCGTGGGCTCCGTGGTTTAACTTTCGCAGATTTTCCATGCGCTGGAGAAACAACTCCACAAATTCCTCGCCACGCACGTCCAGCGCTACTTTCATGTTGGCGGGTTTGCCGCTGGTGTGATAGAAGTCTGCAAAAGTCTTGCCCATGCGAGACACCGCCAGAAATGTCTACGTCCACATAATGTTCTTCGAATGTGAGCAGTTCGGGCGCGATGACTGTCGCCAGTGTGAGCGGATCATGCAGGGCGCAGCCCTCGATGCCGGTCTTGCTTTCGGTGAAATTGACATAAGCCGCGGTCGCATCCGCGATAAAACGAGACATGGGGGATTTTTGCTGGCTCAATTGTTTGATTTGATTAGCGTACAGCATACATCTTGTGGGTCACATCCAGCGGAATGAGCGTGATCGGGATGCCAGAATGAAAGACATATATGCGCCGCATGTGGGTCAGTGTAAATGTTAAACTCTGCCTGCGGGGTCATATTTCCGCCCTCGCGGATGGCTCCGCCCATGATGACCATCTCCTTGACAGCACTCGCAAAACGCGGTTCCTTGCGGATGGCCAGCGCCACATTAGTCAGCGGGCCGATGGCAAAGAGACTGATTCACCTGGCTCGGCCAAGAACCGTTCGATCAGGTAGTCGATGGCATGTTGGGGAACGGGTTTTGTTTTGGGTTCGGGTAATTTGGCGTTCCCAAGCCCGCTTGAGCCGTGGACGATGTCAGATGCCAGCAGTGGCCCGACCAATGGCAGGGATGTTCCTTGTGCCACCGGAATGTGGCTTGCACCTGCCAGTTCCAGCACAGCCAGGGCGTTGCGCGTGCCTTTTTCCACGGTCACATTGCCCTGGGTGATGGTCAACGCTTCGAGCTGGATTTCCGGCGAAGCCAGCGCCAACAGGAAGGTCAGGGCGTCGTCTACGCCGGGGTCGGTGTCGATGATGATGCGTTTTGGGGTCATAGTGTCCATGTGTCATTGCGAGGAGCGAAGCGACGAAGCAATCCGGAATTCGAGGAGATTGCTTCGCGCCTATGGCGCTCGCAACCCCGTCGAAGTATGGCGGGGCATTACAAGAGATGCTCAACTTCATCCTGTGTTGGCAGCGACGGCTGCGCGCCGAATTTGGTAGCCGCCAGCGCACCGGATGCGTTGCCGTAGCGCACGGCCTCTTCCAACGATTTGCCTTTTAATAACGCAGCGGCCAGCCCGCCAATAAAGGCGTCGCCAGCCGCGGTAGTGTCTACAACATTTACTTTGAAGGCGGGAACGTGTGTGACTTGTTCACCTGTGATGAGCACAGCTCCTTTTTCGCCGAG
>CAWHJM010000038.1:0-90491 GCA_963829615.1 uncultured Chloroflexia bacterium | reverse complement strand
TGCTCCCATTGCAGGTCGCGTTTTAAACGTGACCTGCAATCGTTTACGGTGCGCCCAAATACCGGTCGAAGAACTGGATCGTATACTGGATGAACTCTTTATCCGTCGGCCCATAAAAGGTGTGCGGCATATTCTCGTAATAATGGCACTCCACCTCTTTGCCCGACGCCTTGAGTTGCTCGCAAGTTTGCATGGACCAATCCACCGGTACCAGCTTGTCCGCCAGCCCGTGGTGAATGCTGACCACCGCAGTGATGTCCTGGAAAAAATACATCGGTGAAATGCGCGGCAAGGCTTCGGTCGGGACAGCCAGTTCCTCCACACCCATTGAGCCATTCAACCAGCGATAAATGGCCTCGTAGTTCTTCTGTTCGTCGCCGGTCATGGCAGCGTAGAGCACGGCCGCCTTGACATCCGGACTGACGGTCAGCACGCGCGTGCTAACGCCGCCGCCCATGCTATGCCCCCACAGGCCGATGCGCTGCCGGGTCCGCGCTTTGCAACAAGCCAGGTTTCCCGCTGTTTTCTTTGACCAGCGCGATCAGATTGAGTGTGTCGATTGCCATCCCCACCCGGAAGAGATTGTCGCCCTCGTCCGAAGGCGGGTAGAGGCGCAAATTGGGGTGCAGCACCAGGAAGCCAGCGCTGGCCAGCGCGTCTGCGTAATGGGTGGTGTAGTCCAGCGTCTGGTAGATCTCCGGCTCGATATAGCCATGCAGCGCAATAATGACCGGAAACGGTCCCTCGCCGTGTGGCACGTTGGCAAACCCATAGATGCTCAACCCATCGCTGTCGTAGCGGAAATAGTGACGTGTAAAGGCGCTATTTTCTCCCAATGTTTGGGTGATTTCGATCTGCCCACCGCCATACGTTCGCGAACGCAGGGATGCGATGCTGTATTCCCAGTATGGTTCGGGTGTGGGCGTGGTTGTCGGTAGGGCTGTAGCAGTCGCTTTCGCTGTATATGTTGGTAAAGGCGTTTGTGTTTCGGTTGCGGTAGCGATCAGTGTAGATGTTATGGGCGCGGTTCCTCCACAAGCCGGTAGGAAATACGCCAAAAGTACCATTAACAGGAGTGTAAATTTCATGAGAACGCAATTATATACGCAGGCGGTATAATATTTTCATGCCTATCCGCCTACTTTCCTCCGAAGTTGCCTCACAGATTGCCGCCGGTGAAGTGGTCGAGCGCCCGGCTTCGGTGGTCAAGGAACTGGTCGAAAACGCGCTGGACGCTGGCGCGAAATCCATCTCAGTCACAATTGAAGAAGCCGGACGTCGCCTGATCGAAGTGGCCGACGACGGCTCCGGCATCCCTGCGGACGAACTGGCCTTGGCGGTTTCGCGTCATGCTACCTCCAAGCTTGCCTCCGCCAAAGAGCTTTTTTCCATCTCCACACTCGGATTCCGCGGTGAAGCCCTGGCTTCGATCGGTTCCGTCTCGCGCATGACCGTTACCTCCCGCGCCACTGGCGCTGAGATCGGGGCGCGCATCCGTGTGGAGGGCGGGCAGGAAGGCGTAGGTAGAACAAGTCGGTGTGCCGGTCGGGACGGTGGTGCAGGTCGAGAACCTGTTTTACAATGTCCCGGCGCGTTTGAAATTCCTGAAATCGGACACCACCGAACGGCGTGCCATCGATACCTTCGTTACGCGCTATGCGCTGGCTTATCCGAATGTGCGTTTCAAGCTGGCGGAAGGCAAAAAAGTCACTTTACAAACTTCTGGTGACGGTGACCGGCGTGCGATCCTGGCCATCCTCTACGGGGTGGAAACGGCCAAGCAGATGCTGGAAGTCATCGCCGAAGACGACCCTTCGACCGGCTCAGGGCGAGCGATGAAGCTTTCTGGTTACATCAGCCCGACTTCGGTCACACGCTCCAACCGCCGCGAGATGACCTTTTTCATCAATGGCCGCTGGGTGCAAGATATTCCGCTCAATGCCGCCTTGACGCAGGCCTATCACACCCTGTTGATGGTGGGACGTTATCCGCTGGCAACATTGTTCCTTGAAATTGATCCTGCCGCAGTAGATGTCAACGTGCATCCCGCCAAGGCCGAAGTCCGTTTTCGAGGGCAGGATAAGGTTTTCAGCTTTGTGCAGCGTGCGGTGCGGCGCGCATTGTTGGCCTACGCGCCCGTTCCCAGCCTGCCGCCAACCACGTTGTGGGGGAGCACCGCATCGCGGGATTACCAACCGTCGGCCCCGGGGCAAGTTAGTCTTGATTGGACGATGGCGGGAGATGCGAAACAGGCTGAGGAAGTGGGAGCAAGTGCAGGGTCTGAGAGCGAAGCGGGACAGTCTGCCTTTGCGAATATTCCGCTCCTGCGTTTGATCGGTCAGATCGGCGCAACCTATCTGGTCGCCGAAGGTCCGGACGGCTTGTATCTGGTAGACCAGCACGCCGCGCATGAACGTGTCCTGTTTGAAAAGTTAATGCTCCAGCACGAGAAACGCAATATTCCATCGCAGGCTTTGTTGGAGCCGGTCAGTGTGACTCTGCCACCTGCGCAGACGACGTTGCTAGGGGAACAATTGGAATTGTTGAACCATTTTGGATTTCAAGTGGAGGCATTTGGACCGAATACATTTCAGGTGCGTGCTATGCCCACCCTGTTTTCTGGCAGCGATGCTGCCGCTGCATTACGCGCGCTTGTGGAGGATTTTGAGGAAGATGAAACCCCGTTGCAGGAAGAACTCGAAGCGCGTATTGCCGCTCGGGTCTGCAAACGGATGGCGGTCAAAGCCGGGCAGACGCTCTCCAGTGACGAGCAGCATGCCCTGTTGATTGACCTTGAGAATTGTGATTTACCACGCACCTGCCCACATGGCAGACCAACGATGATCCATCTTTCTGTGGATATGTTGGAACGCCAATTTGGCAGGAAAGGCGCCCGCTAAAGGATGAGGATTTTGACAGACGACTTGAAGGCTGAAAACCAGCGTCTCAGCGATGAGCTCACAAAAGCCCAAAAAGAATTGGAAGCCGCTCAACGCGTCATAAAAATAAAAGAAATCGAGCTTAAAGCTGTCATTGCACAAGCGGAAGAAGTTTCGCATGTTGACGCGTTGACCTGCCTGCCGAACAGGCGGCAGGTGATCAAGCAACTGCAAAATGAAGTCATTCGCGCGGAACGTTATAAGACGTCAGTATCCATATCTATGATTGATATTGACCATTTCAAGCGCATCAATGATTTCGTACGGGCATACGGTTGGCGACCAGGTGCTTTTCCAACTGGCGAATATTTTGCAGGAGAGCGTCCGTGACTCGGATACCGCCGGGCGTTATGGCGGAGAAGAATTCCTGGTGGTGTTGCCAAATACCCGTTTGAAGGAGGCAGCGGAACAGGCGGCCCGTTTGTGCAAACGCATCCGCGAGGCGGACATCAATATTGGAGAAGTCATTCAACTTACCGTCAGCATTGGGGTGGCGGAGTACAGACATAGCCAGGAGAACTGGCAAAAATTTTTGAGCCGCGCCGATATGGCTCTGTACGAGGCCAAGAATGCCGGGCGTGACCAGTGGGCTATTTCTGAGTAACAATATCTATGAAGGCTCTCTGGCTGGAAAATAATCAACTGGACTTGCGCGAGGTGCCAGAACCTGCCCGTTCTGGCGAGGCGCTTATCCGTATCCGGGTGGCCGGGATTTGCAGCACTGACCTTGAATTGGTGAAGGGTTATTATCCGTTTACGGGCATTCCGGGGCACGAGTTCGTCGGCGAAGTAGTCGCAGCAGAAGAGCAAAGATGGATCGGTCAACGCGTGGTGGGCGATATCAATATCACCTGCGGAAGCTGTGAGCAATGCCTGAACGGACGCCCTACCCATTGCGAAAACCGGACCACTTTGGGAATCAGCAAGCGGGACGGGACCTTTGCCGAATTCACGACGCTTCCGCTCTCCAATCTACACCTTGTCCCTGCTTCAGTACCGGATGAAATGGCTGTTTTTACAGAGCCCCTGGCGGCTGCGCTCGAAATCCAGCAGCAGGTACACGTCCAACCCACGGATCGGGTGCTGGTTGTCGGTGCAGGTCGCTTGGGACAGTTGATCGCCCAAACCCTGTCACTGACGGGCTGTGATTTGTATGTGGTAGCACGGCATGCTTACCAGCAAAAAATCCTGGTTGAGCGCGGAATCAAAATCATTGCGGAGGAAGATATTCATCCCTGGCGTTGGGATATTGTGGTAGAAGCGACCGGGTCACCGGGCGGCTTTTCTTTAGCGAGACAGGCCATTCGTCCGCGCGGAACACTGGTGATGAAGTCCACTTATAAGGGCGAGATGTCGGTCAATTTTTCGTCTATCGTGGTGGATGAAGTCAATATCGTCGGTTCCCGTTGCGGTCCATTCGAGCCTGCGTTACGTTTGATGGAAAGAGGACAGGTTGATCCGAGTGTGCTGATTGCAGCGGAGTTCAGGCTAGGAGAAGCTTTATCCGCTTTTGAGCGTGCCGCGCAACCGGGTGTTCTCAAAGTGCTGGTGACACCATAAATAAAAACCGCCCGCCCATCGAAAATGGGCGGGCGGCGAACTTTTAACGAGGTATTGTCCTGCCCCCACGTGGCAAACTAATCAGGACGTTTGTGCCAATTCCCAACTTGCTCTTGATCTCAATCGTGCCGCCGTGCCCCTGAATGATCTGTTTGCAAATGGATAGCCCAAGACCGGTGCCGCCGGCTTTTGATTCGTTTTCACGCACGCGATAGAACTTTTCGAAAAGATGCCCCACTGCGTCTTCCGGAATGCCTACACCAGTATCCTGCACTGAAATGACCGATACGCGTTCTTCCTGGGAATCGGTTTTTAATATGATTGAGCCATTTAGTCGGTTGTATTTAATAGCGTTGCTGAGTAAATTGAGAATAACTTGTTTGATCTTGTCCCGGTCGGCTTCCAATAATGTAGAACCTTCGGGTTCGATCACACGGATTTGGATGTGATCTTCTTCCGCTTTGGATGACATTACATCACTGCATTCATGCAACAAATCCATAACATTGAAAGTGGATTTGCGGAATTGCACGCGGCCTGATTCCAGACGCGCCAAGTCGAGGAAGGCTGAGGCCAGCGCGTTCAAACGCAGGGTTTCGCTGTGAATGTTGCTGACGATTTGTTCCTGTTGTTCCCGCTCCATTTCTGGTCGTAGCAGCAAATATGTGGCTGTACTGAGCGAGGCCAGCGGCGTACGCAACTCGTGTACGAATTCGGAGATCAGGTCCGATTGTTGGAACAAACGCGCATTCTCGATCGCCACAGCAGCTTGTGCTCCCAACACTGTCAGCAAATTCTCATCAGTTGACGTGAACTTCCCCTGCTCTTTATTAATAACTTCCAGTACACCTACTATCTTGTTCTTGGTGATCAGGGGAATCCCCAGGATGGATTTTGTGGGGAAGCCGGTTGTTTGTTCGATATCACCGAAGTGACGCGCATCGTCATGTACATCTTCGATACGTACGGGTTTGCGATTGGTCACGATCCATCCGGCGATGCTACCTTCCAGCGGCACAACCAGACCGCGCATGGTCGGCTCATCAATGTTGGTGGCAACCTGGAAGTAAAGCTGCCGCGCAGTATTATCGTACAACAGGATGGAAGCGGCTTCCGCAGCGGTGATGTCAGCAGCGGCCTGGACGATGCGGTTCAACAACACATCCAGGTCTAAGGTCGAGGCCAGATCCCGGGAAATATCGATCAGTCGTATGTAACTGTCCAAACGTTGGGTTTTTACTTCAGCCATTGAGTACTTGCTCCGCAATTGCAGGTATGACGGTAGCCACATCTTCCTGAATAACTACGTCCGCCCGTACGTCGAGATATGTTGTGGCATTGCTCAATATGACCAAGTGTGATCCCCGGTCAATGGCTTGCATGGGCAGGCCTGCCACCGGTAAAACTTCCAGTGATGAGCCCGCTACCAGCATCAAGTCACATTGGCGGCTTTCGCGTTGGGCATCGCACCAGGCCCGTTGGGGCAATTGCTCGCCAAACAAAATTACGTCTGGTTTCATCAATCCATTACATTTGAGGCAACGAGGTAACTCGCCCCGTTCGACAAATGCTCTTAAGTAGTATTTTGCTTCGGCCTGCTGAAAGCACTGCGTACAGGAAAGTGTACGCAGTGTGCCGTGCGTTTCGATCACGTTTTTAGAACCGGCCTTATGGTGCAGGGCATCGATATTTTGCGTAATGATGCTTCGAATACGGCCCGCCTTTTCTAATTCTGCCAGCGCCACGTGGGCGGGGTTCGGTTTTGCATTAAGGATCTGACTTGCCAACGGTCGAAACCAGACAAAAAAACGTTCCGGGTCAGTACGGAAGGTGCTGAGTGAAGCCACTTCCATTGGTTCATCCCTGGACCATAAGCCTGTCCCCTCAGAACGAAAGTCAGGGATGCCCGAAGGTGTTGAGATGCCGGCTCCAGTCAGCGCTACTGCATATTTGGCTTTCTTTAATAACTCTGCAGCATATTCGATGCTTGTCTTTATCTGACTGGAGAAGGGTATCATTTTTCCTGGGCCTCATGTTCTGTAATCCGCTCCACCAGTTTATTGAGTTGTTGCGCTGTCAGGCTGTCTGGCTGACAAAGCACGGCGGGCGTTTTCAGGCGTGAGGCTTGTGCAAACAGTTCGGGAGCAGGTGTCAGAGTCGCTGCAATAGAGTGACCTAATTGTTCCTGGACTTCTGCCCAGGGCATCTGACTTTCCGAGCGAACGCGGTTATTCAATACAGCAGCGATGTGATTTTTATTTTTCCCAAACTCGATCAAATCTTCGATCAAGGCACGAGTATGCGCAATGGTATTGGGGGTTCCCTCTACCACAACGATGAGTTCGTTGATCAAGGGCAGTAAGCGTTGTACAAATGGTGGCAGGCCCATCCCCAGATCCAGAACGATAAACCGTCCGAGTGTGGCCATGCGCGCCACCAGATTCTCGTATTGACTAACCTGGTTGATTAGTTGAAAATCGCGCGGGTGATTGGATGCTGCCAGCAGCTTAAATCCCGCATCATGTGGAATCAATTGCTCGGCAACGTTATTGCGCGTAATCTCTGCAGGAGGCTTTCCCAGTAATTCTGATAATCCATTTTCATTTGCAATGCCCAGGTCAAGTGCCAAACTTCCCTGACCGGGTGTCAATTCCGCCAAAACGACATCCGCTTGGGATATCGTGAAAAGACTGGCTGCCAAGTTCGCGGCCAGCGAGGAAACGCCCATACCGCCTCGGGCGGCTATCAGACCGATCACATAACCATGCTGCTCGTATTGGACGGTTGTGGCTTGTTCAGCCGATATTGCTGTGCGAGCCAGCAATGCTTTTACATGTGACTGTAACTCTGACGGATGAGTGGGTTTGGTTAGATAATCATCTGCGCCGACTTCGAAACCCGTCACCTTGTCATCTAGTTGCGTTTTTGCAGTGAACATCATGATAGGAACATCAACTGTTTCTGGACTGGCACGGAGACGACGGGCTACTTCATACCCATCCATATCAGGCATCATAACGTCCAACAAAATTAGATTGGGCTTGTCTTCGAACGCCTTTTCCAACCCCTGCTGTCCATTGGTCGCTGCTGTAATCTGATAACCTTGACGTTGCAACATCAAGCCAACCAGACGCAAGGTGTCCAGGTCATCATCAATAATTAATATTTTTTCGGCCATATGGTTATCCTTGGTTTGTTTATCAAAGTCTAGCATAAAGATAATTATCAATCAAGCACCTTATATTGTATCCTAAATCGTCATGTTATAATGAAATTAGTAAGTTTCCTCGTTGAGGAAACTTCTGAAAACAGGGATAGCCTCCCAAAAATAGGGCAGGTCCCCACAATGGGGATGACAGGCTTCGACGGGAGAGGTTGTTCCCGGAATGCGAGCCGAGCGGCGCCGAACTCGTTAACTCAGCGCAAAAAATCAAGTGCCAATCGCACTTCCTATGCTGCTATGCCCCTCGCTGCGTAAGCGATAGCATAACAGTCGGTCTCCATAGATGAGGCCGCGTCCACCTGTTCCGAACCTCCGCCAGGAGCAGGCCCGGGCGAGACAAACGCGGAGTGCCGCACGTTGATGCCGCTAAGCGTGCGAAAGACAAGCGGCTGGCTCAGGGTAGTCCGCGCCAGTTGAGGCGCCCTGCGTGACAATTTTCAACCGGCTACGCTCGTAGATTTTCGAGGCGCAAATCTTTCGGACGCGGGTTCGATTCCCGCCATCTCCACCTAAGTAAATAGACTTCCGAAGTCTTCAAGACTTCGGAAGTCTGAGTTTCAAGAGCAACCATGAAAAGATTGTTTTTGATCGGACTTTTCCTTTTGACTGCATGTGAGGGCGCTATTCCTGAACCTTCACCTATTCCCGAAGCCACTGCCACGCGCGTCATTCCCACGTCCGCACCTGTATCATCCCCGCGGGGCTACCGTTACCCCAACCGTTGTTCCATCCCCTACGGCAACGGTTACTCCCCTACCCCCCGAACGATACTTCACCGAAGAGTTTGATTCTGCGCCGGTATATTGGTCTACTTTGTATGCATCCGGCGATTCTAGCCGTGTAAACCTCCTCAATGAGAATAGTACATTGACTTTTGAGATTTACAGTCAAAATACGTGGTTATATGCTATTTATGGCGCATATCAATACGAGGCTGTGCATGTTGAAACCCGCGTTGAAAGCCACGGTAGCGAAGTCAACTCGATGGGGTTGGTTTGTGACTATGATGAGCAGGATGGCTGGTACGAATTCAACATCTCCAATGATGGCACATATAGCGTACTCTACGGTCAATGGCTGGCGGATGGGATTGCTACCTATGCTCCTATTCTCAATGACACATCTAGCCATATTGCAACCGGAAATTCCATTAATGAAATGGGCCTGGACTGCTACGAGGACATTGTGCAACTCTATCTCAACGGCAAAATTCTTCGTAAACTGAACGTGGCACACATTGGTTTGACTGGCGGTAAAGTGGGTCTGTCTCTGGGATCTTTTGAAGAAGCACCGGTCATTTTAGCTTTTGATTGGGTGAAAGTGAGTGAGCCTTAGCCCCCTCCCCAGCCCTCCCCCATTTTCTGTAAGAAAATGGGGGAGGGTGGGGAAAATTCGACGCAATTTCTACACCTTGTTAACATGATTCTTGCATTGATGCGGTATCCTAAGACAGATTGAAATTGTAAAGTAGGAGTATTGCCATGGGAAAAATCATTGGAATCGATTTGGGAACTACAAACAGTGTCGTTGCCGTCATGGAAGGCGGTCAACCGACTGTGATTTCGACCGCAGAGGGTGGGCGCTTGTGCCCATCTGTGGTGGCCTTTAACAAAAACGGCGAACGTATGGTCGGTCAGACTGCAAAGCGCCAGTCTGTCGTCAACTCGGAAAACACCATTTATTCCATCAAACGCTTTATCGGTCGTCGCTACGAAGAGACCGAGATGGAACGCAAGATGGTTCCTTTTGAGGTCATTAAGGGAACTGCGGACGATGTCAAGGTGAAAGTGCCGGCGACCGGGCGCGAGTATAGCCCACAAGAGATCTCAGCCATGGTGCTGGCCAAGCTTAAGACTGATGCGGAAGCATATTTAGGTGGGCCGGTTACACAGGCCGTTATTACCGTCCCGGCTTACTTTAACGATAGCCAGCGTCAGGCTACGAAAGATGCGGGCAAAATTGCCGGTCTGGAAGTGATGCGCATTATCAACGAACCGACGGCCTCTGCGCTGGCTTATGGCCTCGACAAAAAGAAAGATGAAACCATCCTGGTTTTTGACCTGGGTGGTGGTACATTCGATGTGTCCGTTTTGGAAGTTGGCGATGGTGTGATCGAAGTCAAATCCACCAACGGCGACACGCACTTGGGTGGTGATGACTGGGATCAAAAGATCGTCAATTGGGCTGCGGACGAATTCAAAAAAGACCAGGGTATTGACCTGCGTAGCGATCGACAGGCGCTTCAGCGTCTGCGCGAGGCAGCGGAAAAAGCCAAGATCGAACTTTCGACCGTGATGGAAACTGAAATCAACCTGCCGTATGTTACTGCGGATGCATCTGGCCCGAAACATTTACAGTTGAAACTGACCCGCGCCAAATTCGAGCAAATGACCGAAGACCTGCTCAACCGCTGTAAGACTCCATTTGAAGCTGCACTTAAGGATGCAAACATGTCCGCGAGTGACCTCGATGAAGTAGTACTGGTCGGGGGTTCGACACGTATGCCCCAGGTCCAGGATTTGGTGCGCAAGCTGGCAAACGGAAAAGAACCGCACAAAGGTGTCAATCCTGACGAAGTGGTTGCCATCGGCGCAGCCATCCAGGGTGGCGTGTTGGGCGGCGAGGTCAAGGATATCCTGTTACTCGATGTGACCCCGCTTTCGCTGGGCGTCGAGACCATGGGCGAAGTCATGACCGTCATGATCGAACGCAATACGACTATACCGGTGCGCAAAACCGAGGTATATTCGACCGCTGCCGACAACCAGACGGCCGTAGACATCCACGTGTTACAGGGCGAGCGCCCAATGGCTTCTGACAATATGAGCCTGGGCCGCTTCCGCCTGGACGGCATTCCACCGGCGCCACGCGGCATTCCGCAGGTTGAAGTAACTTTCGACATCGATGCCAATGGCATCCTGAACGTGACTGCGAAGGATAAGGCTTCAGGCAAAGAACAGAAAGTGACCATCACTGCTTCGACCAACATGAATAAAGAAGAGATCGAGCGCAAGGTGCAGGAAGCTCGCCAGCACGAGGCCGAAGACCAGAAGCGCCGTGAGTTGATCGATGCGCGTAATACTGCCGATCAGTTGACCTATCAGACCGAGAAGACGCTCAATGAATTGGGTGACAAAGTCCCTGCTGCTGAGAAAGAGAACATCCAGAGCAAGGTCAATGACCTGAAACAGGCTGCCCAGGGTGACGACGCCAGTCGCATCAAGCAACTGACTGAGGAAGTACAGCAGGCTTTCCATGCCCTAAGCCAACAGCTTTATGCGCAGGAACAGCCGCAACCAGAAGCTGCAGGTGGCCCGTCGGTTCCGCCGCAAGGTGACAGCGATGGTGATGTGATCGACGGCGAAGTTAGCGACGCTTAGTAATACAACTTTTGATAACGGAAAAAGCCCATCCATTTTTGTGGCTGGGCATTTTGGTTTTGTCCTGTTGTAATTTAATCAGGCAAGTCATTCAGTACTTGCAATAAGCTTTGTTTGTATTCCTTGAAGGCCTGACGGCCTTTTTCAGTGAGGCTGACCATTGTGTGTGATTTCTTCTGGATGAACTTTTCTCGATGTGCACATATTCAGCTTCTTCCAGTGTGCTCAAGATGGGATGACAGGTTTCCCCAGGTCAGACCCGTCAGGCGCATCAGGAAGATGAAATCCACGCTTTCGACCACATACAGGTAGGTCATCATCATAAGCCGTGCAGGGGCATGGATGGTCGCGGTCGATGTTTGCTAAGGGGTGAAGTTCCATATCTTGTGTTTCGATGTTTGCCATGTTATGCGCTCTCGGTGGGGATTGGATAGGTGCGCAAAAAATGTAGCAGCAGACTGAGACCGAAAATAAGGGAAGCGTGCGTAGCACGCTTCCCTTATTTTCGGTATCTTTTCGCGAACTACATAAATTCTAACAAGGAAAACGGACGACCGTATTGGCCGTCCGTTTCAGTGGAATGAGTTCGAAACGGTAGCAGCTATCCCTGCGTTGGGTGCGCGGCGGGAGCCGGTCTTCGTTTCTGGGGAGGAAAGATGAAGTTGACCAGCGAGGTCACGATCCGGGCGAAAAACAGGAAGAGCAAGCTGGCGCCCGAGAACCAGTAATATTGTTGCGCCCAGGCTGCGCTACTGTCAGTACCGCTGAAAATCCCGTGGAAAAGTGCCAAAAAGTACATCGCGAACGAGAGATAATGCAGCAGTCGCCAGGTCTTTTGGCCGATGGCTGAACGGATGTAAAAGCTCAGGGCTACAATCACCCAGGTGTAAAAGCCAACCTGACCAAGGCCAACCCAAAGGGGCTTGTAATCCACAGTACTGAAGGGGGTTAACAGTTGTAGCACCGTGAAGTTGATATATTTATCGCCAAGGATGACGAATGCATGGAACAGGGCGAAAGCCAGTCCCAGCAGGCTGACGTATTCGTGAATAGCAAAAGCTGCCGGGGCGCCTGGCCACATGCGCGCCATCTTGTTGGTGATGCCCAGCCCCAGCGCCATGGAAATCCACAACAAACTTAACGAGACAAAGGCCGTTGCGCGTGAGAGATACCAGTAGGCTTTTGGCTCTCCTCCGCCCAGTGAGAAGGCCAGGTTGGGCATCCAGATGGGAAGTAGCACGACAGCGACCAATAAGCCGACTGCCATTGCCATCATGAACAATAGAAACGTCTGTATATTGACGGATGATTCGAACTCATTCGTGTCTGCAGGTTTAACGGGCATTTTTTCTCCTTACAAATATTCTGCTGCCCGGCTGCTGGCGATCACTTCACCATTGTCGAGCACAAGCACACCGGCCAGTGCAGAATCAGCTTCCAGCCAATCCAGGCCTGCTCCGCTGCCCAGTAAAAAGGCTGATTTAGCAGCCGCTTCGGCCTCCATGACTGTTGGCGCAATGACTGTAGCGGTCAGAACGTCGGTTGTGGCAGGTTGTCCGGTGCGCGGATCGATGATGTGATGGCTCAGGAAGCTTCCTTGCATCCAACGCCGCCGGTCCTTGCCGGAGGTGGCAACTCCACCTCCGTGCAAGTGTAACGTTGCCAGGTCCTCGCCAGGCTCGAAGGGATTTGAAATCCCTACCAGCCAGGGATCATTATTGATACGCGGTCCGCTGATGGCAATATCACCGCCAGCATTCATCAGGGCCGGGCCACTGATTTTCAACTGTTCAGCAGCTTGATGGGCGGCCCAGCCTTTGGCAACGCCGCCGAAGTCAAGACGGATATCGGGCGGCAGGCAGATCGTGCGCTGATCTTCATCGTAGATGACCATTGAAAGCGGATGGATCTCTGCCCACAAGCCAATGTAGCCGACGCTGCCTGGGATTTGGTCAAAGGAACGGTCATACCCGGCCAGTTCCATCGCATCCAGGACGGTGGGTGTGACCAGCCCCTCTGTAGCCTGATCGGCAATCAGAGAAGCCTGGAACACATCCCACAAAGTTTGACTGACAGCGACAGGTTGGTCAACGGTACGGTTCAAGCGAGATAGTTCACTGTCATTCCGGAAGCGACTGAGCGCCTGCTCCCATTCTTCGAACCATTCCGGGACCTTGGCCAGGATGCTCGGCGCATTTTCGGAGTCTTGCTCCACGAGAGCGAGCATCTGGCAGCCCATCGCGCGAAAGGGAAGACGATGCAGCATTATGATGATCTTGTGGAAGTCACTGCGCCGCCGCCACCGCCACCCCCTCCACCACCGCCGCCTCCTCCGCCACCGCCTCCGCCACCCCCATTGTTGCGCCGGACGACAATCTGGGTCTGGGGGGCTGTGCCGCCCAGCATGATCTTTTGTCCAGGCTCTGGCAGGGGAGCGGCAGCGACTCTGACAGCAGGAGACTGAGGAATAGTTGAGGCTTCAACGGGCTCAGGTGGAGTGGCTTGTGCTTCAGCCGCTTTGCGTAAAGCTGCTACGCGGTCCGGCCCAGCGAACAAGTTCCATAGACCAAGCGCGGAGGCTAGCGAGATGGTCATAATCGCCATTTGCACATCGGTCCAACTACGTTTAGGTTTGGGTGCCATGATTATTCTCCTAACGCTACTCTAATACCGATACTCTAATCGTCATGTTCCTCATGGTTGCCTTGATCTTCATGCTCTTGATGTTGGCTACTGCTCTGGTTCGAAGTGGTCGTCTGAGGCTGTCTGTTATTACGACCGCCGCCACCTCCACCGCCGCCAGAATTGACGACTACGGTGTCTACCTGTACCTGCCCAATAGAACGAATCTGTCCATCCAGACTGACATAAACCAACTTGCCGTCACTGAAGGTGACCATGTAAACAGTCTCACCATTCAAATCGGTGACCTCTACGCTGAAGAGGTCGTTTTGCCCCAACACCTGGGCAGCCAACCCGGCAGCCTCTTCAGGGGTCAAATTAACTGCTTGGGCTTCCGCTGGTATGGTGTGTGAAATCGCCTTGGTCTGTGACTGTTCTTGGGTCTGTGCAGTTGCTGTTGGAGTGCTAGCAATTACACCTTGATAAGCCGATGCTACTCCAGCCAACATGGCCATAACAAAGGTTGTTAGTACAGCAGAGATAAACAGGGTGCTCTTTCGCATGATAAACTCCTTTTTAGTGGTCTGTTTGAATGGTCGTACACACCGCGCAAAGGTTACGGCTCGAAAATGAGAAAACTCTCATAATTAGGGGTATATTAGTATAGTTACGCGTTGGTTTTACAGGGGTCTGGGCAGGCAGTATAATCTTTCCATGTTCAAAAACTTTAGACGTATCTATATCCTGCCCATTGCCCTGCTCCTGGCGATCGGTGGTTACTATCTTCCTCCCGTTCATTCCCGACTGTCCTGGCGGCTTGATAACTTGCGTACGCGTGTTGTTTACTTCTTCAAACCACCAGACCAGGCCGTCTTCCGACCCGAACAGCAGGCGGATTTCGAATCGATATTGGCAACGACTCGCGCCCAATACGCGCAGACACTCACCCCGGAAGCGATGACAACCCCTGCAGGAACTTCCACACCCAAGGCCGGTCCCACACCTGTACCAACGATCACACCCACGCCTTTGCCTGCTACCGTTATATTGGATGGAGTCAAATACGAAGACCAGCACAACCGTTGGAACTACTGCGGACCGGCCAATTTCTCCATGGCGCTCACCTACTGGGGCTGGAAGGGCAACCGTGACGTGATTGGCAAAGCCATCAAGCCCAGCGACAAAGACAAAAACGTCATGCCTTACGAGTTGGTAGATTATGCCACCGACAATGTTCCCGGCATCAGCGCCCAGATGCGGTACGGCGGCGACATCGACACTCTCAAGCGCTTGATTTCCGCCGGGTTCCCGGTCGTGACCGAAAAGGGCTATTACGAACGCGATTACACCGGCAAATTGGGCTGGATGGGTCATTACCAATTCATCACCGGTTATGATGATGCAAAAGGGGTGGTCATCGCGCAAGATACCTACCTGGATGGACCGAACTTCCCCATTTCCTACGCGGATTTCACTGAAGGCTGGCGCTCCTTCAATTTCGTGTTTGTGGTGGTCTACCCGGCTGAACGTGAAAACGAAGTGTTGACCTTGCTTGGCTCATTAGCAAACGCGGATGACGCAGCGCGTCTGTCTCTGGAGCGGGCGCAGGTTGAGGGTCAGAGTTTGAGAGGCATTGACCAGTTCTTCGCCTGGTTCAACGTTGGTTCCAGTCAAGTGGCGTTGCGTCAATACGGTGACGCCTCCTACGCTTACGATTACGCTTTTCAGTTGTACGATGGCCTGACCGGCGACAACAGTGTCCGTCCGTATCGCATGATGTGGTACCAGACCGGGCCATATTTCGCGTATTATTACAGCAACCGTTTTTCTGATGTGATTAACCTGGCAAACACCACGTTGAATGACACCATCAGCGAGCCGGTGCTGGAAGAAAGCCTGATCTGGCGTGGACGCGCCTACTACATGGCCGGTCAAACCGATAAAGCCATCGCCGATTACCGTGCCGCGCTCAAAGTTCATCCAAATTGGGCTCCTGCGCTGCAAGCGCTTCAAGATTTGGGAGTGCAACCATGATGCTCCCTCTCCCTTTTAGGGAGAGGGTCGGGGTGAGGGGCCAGTTATGAAACTACTCCATTTCGCCGACGCCCACATCGACATGGCCAACTACGGCCGCCACGATCCACAAACGGGACTTGCCCTTGCGCGTGCTGGATTTCCTGAAATCATTGGATACCATCGTGGATACGGCCATCTCCGAAAAAGTGGACATGGTTATCTTTGCGGGCGACGCCTACAAGGACCGTTCGCCGGCTCCCACCTTCCAGCGGGAATGGGGGCGACGCATCATCCGGCTCTCGCAAGCGGGCATTCCAACCTTTTTGCTGGTTGGCAACCATGATATGTCCCCAGCAACGGGCGCGCGCATGCTATTCAGGAATTTGACACTTTGGAAGTACCATATGTGCGAGTATTGCAAAACCCGCATTTTTAAGCTCAAATGATCTTTGGGATTTACCAATTCAAATTATTGCGATTGCCATAGATATCACGCTCTGGGATGTTGGCGGCGATGGAACCTGATTTAACGGATGAAAAAAAAATACGCGAGAAGATGGAAGTTTAATTGTTGAAACCATTAACTGGCTCGGATGAAGTAATGGCTTGGTATACGATCAAATTGATCCTTCCCTTCCAACAATCATTGGCCGCTCATGCATCGATACAAGGGGCGAAATATGGGAGCGAGCGCACGGTTATGCTAGGTCGTGATCTTGTGCTGCCGCCATCTTTGGTGAAAGACACACAATTGGATTACGTGGCTCTGGGTCATATCCACAAGCCGCAAAACCTGAACGGGCCAGGACCCGACCCAAAAGATAAAACTGCTTACATGCACCCGCCGGTCATCTATCCCGGTTCCATCGAGCGGGTGGACTTTGGTGAAGCCAAAGATGATAAATTCTTCGTCATCGCAGATGTGGCTAAGGGGAAGACGCAGGTAGAGTGGAGAAAGCTCACAGGGGTGAGACCGTTTATAGACCGCCGGGCAGTTTTAAAGTCCAGCGAGAACGTGACCGAGAAGCTCATATCCGCATTGCCAAAGGCGGAGAAACTCCAGGATGCCATCGTCCGCCTGACGGTCGAATATCCGCGCGAATGGGACACGTTGATCGATGATGCTGCTTTGCGCAAGCACGCGGAAAATGCGTTCGAATTCCACCTGGTCAAGCGACCCCAGTTCGAATCGCGCATTCGCATTGCTGAAGGTCAGGTGGCGAGCAGTTTGAGTCCGCTGGACTTGTTGGATCAATACTGGAAAGCGGCCAAGGTTGATAAAGCGGAAGATGTGGATGCTTTACAGAAACTGGCACAGGAAATCCTTTCTGGAGAAGAAGAGAGCGTGTGACAAACGTCAATTGACTCGCTCTTTTTTGTAATGTAGACTATCTCTATAATGCCCCCGGTCACAAATCGCGCTTCCTATGCCGGATAAAGGCGCAATTTGTGACCGTGAAGGGTATAACTCCACTTTTCGAGGTTGCCATGGCACAAAAGAGTTCGCAATATCGCTGGTTCGTCGTTGCTGTGTTCTTCTTTTTCATGCTCCTACACCAGACCGATAAGTTGCTGATTGGGCCGCTCAAGTCGCAGATTAGCGCTGATTTTGGGATCAACAATACCCAGTTTGGGCTGGTCATCACTGGCGCGTTGATTGTCAGCACGATTTTGTACCCCATCTGGGGCTACCTGTATGATCGTTTTGCACGCGCTAAACTGTTGTCGCTGGCTTCTTTTATTTGGGGCTCGACCACCTGGTTGAGTGCCATCGTACGCACCTTCCCTGGCTTTATTGCTGCCCGCGCCTCGACCGGTATCGATGACTCATCCTATCCCGGTTTGTACACTCTGATCGCGGATTATTTCGGCCCCAACCTGCGTGGCAAAGTCTACGGCTTGCTGCAACTGGCGCAACCGATTGGATACCTGCTTGGGATGATCCTGGCGTTGATGCTCGCGCCGGGGCTGGGCTGGCGTAACGTTTTCTACATCACCGGTGGGCTTGGCCTCGTTATTGCGGTTGCAATCTTTTTTGGTGTGAAAGAAATGCCGCGCGGCCAGGCCGAACCAGAGTTTGAAGGCATGACCGAAATGCCCGCCTTCCATTTCTCGTGGCAGGAAGCCAGAGAACTCTTCAAGAAGCGCACCATGTGGTTTGTCTTCCTGCAGGGTTTTGCGGGTGTGTTCCCCTGGAACGTGATCACCTACTTCTTCTTCGATTACCTCGAAAAAGAGCGCGGCTACGACAGTAACGGTATCCTGTTCACCATGGCGCCAGTCATCCTGGTGATGGCAAGCGGTTACTTCATCGGCGGCGCACTGGGCGATGCCGCTTTCAAACGTACCAACAAGGGACGCATCCTGGTTTCCAGCGTGGGTGTCATCCTGGGCGCGCTCTTCCTGTTCTTAGCCATCAACACGCCCGTTGATGCCCGCACCACCTTCCTGATCTTCATGCTGCTGACGGCCATCTTCATGCCGCTCTCTTCGCCCAACGTCATCAGCACCGTCTACGACGTGACCGTGCCCGAAGTCCGCTCGACGGCGCAGGCCACCGAATACTTCATCGAGAACGCGGGCGCGGCATTCGCTCCGCTGCTGGCAGGTATCATTGCAGACGCCTTCAGCCTGAAAACAGCCATTCTCAGCATCAGCATCACTGCCTGGTTGTTGTGCTTCTTCTTCTACCTCGGCGCGCTATTCTTCGTGGACGGCGACATCAAGTCCTTACGCGCGCAAATGGCCGCGCGCGCGAAGGCCATGTGATTTTGTAGGGGCGGGGTTACCCCGCCCCTACACATTTTTATGAATATCGTTCAAATCGACCTCTCCAATAAACAACAGATTAAAGACTTCTTGGCTCTGCCATTCCGTCTCTATGCGGACATTCCTCAGTGGGTTCCACCGTTAGAGATGGATGACCGCATCCGGCTGGACCCGAAGCGGTATCCGTTTTACCAGCATTCCCAGGCTGGATTTTTTCTCGCTTACGATGGCTCCCGTGTTATTGGGCGAATTGCTGTGATCGACAACCGACTCTATAACCAGTACAACCACGAAGCAACAGCTTTTTTCTATTTATTCGAGTGCGAAAACGACCAGACAGCTGCCAACGCTCTGTTTGCGGCCGCCTGCGATTGGGCCCGTGCCCGCGGCCTGACAAAAATGCTCGGTCCCAAAGGCTTCACTGTTTTAGATGGTTTTGGCCTGCTGGTGAAAGGCTTCGAGCATCGTCCCGCCTTTGGGCAGCCTTATAACCCACCTTATTATCCTGAACTGATCGAAGCGCTTGGCTTCCAACCCGAACGAGACGCTCTCTCCGGCTATCTGGGCTCAGATATACAATTCCCGCCACGCGTCCACGAGTTGGCAGAACGCATCGCCAAACGGCGCGGCTTACGTATTGCCCGTTACCGCACCCGCAAGGACCTGCGCTCGTTTGTCCCCAAATTGAAGGAACTATACAATAACGCCCTGCGCGGCACTGCCGGGAACGCTCCCCTGACCGATGCGGAAGTCAAAATGATGGCGAACCAATTGCTCTGGTTTGCTGACCCGCGTTTGCTCAAGATTGTGTATAAAGTCGAAGACATCCATAAGGATGACGATGAACCGGTTGGCTTCCTGATGGCTTACCCGGATATTTCTGCTGCATTACAGAAGACCAAGGGCCGGATTCTCCCCTTTGGTTGGATCACCCTGTTGCGTGAATTCAAACGCACCGACTGGCTCAATATCAACGGTGCGGGCCTGCTCCCCGAATATCGCGGTTCCGGCGGGACAGCGATTCTGTACAGCGAATTATTCAAATCCGTGGTGGAGACCGGCCAATTCAAGCACGCCGAAGTGGTCCAGATCGGCACTGAGAATGAAAATATGCTGCGCGAGATGGAGAATTTTGGGGTAGACTTCTACAAGGTGCATCGTACTTATACTAAAAACCTGTAATGCCGACATAAATGTCGCATTACACAACAGCCGATTTGGGAGTATGAATGGATTTTTCTGAGACTACCGGGCAATTACTCGAAGCTATCCGTTTTTCGGCAGAGAAACACCGTAACCAGCGTCGCAAGGACAGTGAGCAATCCCCCTATATCAACCATCCTATTGAAGTAACGCAACTGTTATGGGAAGTAGGCGGAGTGCGCGATATCGATGTTTTACTGGCGGCTGTTCTGCATGACACGGTTGAGGATACTGACACACGCCCCGAAGAAATCCGTGAACGCTTTGGCGTGCAGGTACTGTCCTTCGTTATGGAAGTCACAGATGACAAAAGCCTGCCCAAAGCGAAACGCAAGCGTTTGCAGATCGAGACCGCCGCGCATAAATCCTATGGCGCCAAACTGATCAAACTGGCCGACAAAGCCTGCAATGTGCGCAACCTGGTCACCATGCCGCCGAAGGACTGGTCCCTGGAGCGCCGCCAGGAGTATCTTTTATGGACCGAGCAGGTTGTCGCTGGTCTGCGCGGCACGAACGCGGCGCTGGAAGAATATTATGACCACGAACTTGCCAGCGGGAAGATGTTGTTAGGAATTGATTAATCCTTTTTCATTTGGAAAATCTTATGACCATCATTGTCGCTGATACCACTTGTGGGCTGCCACGTGACTTGCTTGCGCAACGCGGCGTTCCACTCATTCCACAAGTCGTCATCTTTGGGGAGGATGCATACCATGATGACAGGGAACTGGATACTGCCACGTTCCTGCGAAAACTGAAGGCTTCGGTCACACTGCCGAAAACGGCTGCTCCGGAACCGCCGCTTTACTATCCTGTCTTCAAAGATGCGCAAGCCAAGGGTGAAAGTGTGATCGTGATTGCGCCCTCGGTCAAAGTCAGTGGGACAGTGCGTTCGGCAGAAGTCGCTGCGCAGGAATTTCCTGGCCTGGATGTGCGCGTGATCAACTCTCTGACCGTCTCCTGCAACCTGGGCTCGATGGTTCTGGTTGCGGATGACATGGCTAAGGCGGGAGCCTCCGCGGATGAGATCGAGGCCAAAATCCGTGAGATGATCCCGCGCGGACGGATTTTCTTCGTGGTGGATACGCTCGAATACCTGGCCAAGGGGGGGCGCATCGGTGGCGCGAAGAAATTGCTGGCCGAACTGTTGGAGATCAAGCCCATCCTGACCATCCGCGATGGACAGGTTGAGCCGTTCGAGCAGCAGCGCACCAAGAAGCGCGCGCTGGCGCGTCTGGCGGAAGTAGTGGAAGAACAATGCCCGAGGAACGCTGAGTCCTATTTAAGCGCACTGCAGGTTGAGGCTGAGTCAGAAGCGCAGGCTTTCGTCGCAGAACTGAAGGGACTCGTTTCAGTCTCCGATATTCCCATCTACGAACTGCCGCCGGCGATCGTGGTACATGGCGGTCCGAAGACTATGGGGGTTGGCTTCTTCGTCGAAAAGTGATTGAAAAGTCCGTCCAATTTGGGCGGACTTTTGCTCAGTCATCGGCCATGGAGGGCGCTTCCTGGAGTTGTTCGCCTCTATGGATTGTTTCGGGAACGTAGCGGTAAATGACCCAGGCGCCGACAAGGGTGAGCAGGGCGCCGATGTTGAACGGCAGTGCGAAAGAATAGACTGCCAATATGCCAGCCAACAATGGCCCAAGGGCGATGCCCAGGCCAAAGCCCATCGTGATAATGCTCATCTGCCGGCCCTCACCCCCAACTTGAGCCAGGTCGGCGGCCACGGCAAAGGCGGGCGCAGCAACGGCGGCTGAACCAATTCCCTGGATCAACCGCAATATAGTCAATTGAGGAATCGAAGCTGCATATCCCAAAAGCGCCGTGGATGGAACCAACACAAGCAGGCCGCCAATGATCAATGGTTTGCGACCGATGCGGTCGGAAAGCCGCCCCAACGGCACCTGGGTAAAGATACGGCTGAACAACAAGGCGCTGAAGGCAATACTGAACAGGAAAGCATCCATATTCAGTTTCGCGTTGAATTGGTTTTCAAGGGCCGACATCATTGTGAAGTCACTGGCCATTACAAAAGTGGCAAACGCCACGCCTATGATGCCAGCGGTCAGTAACTTCGGGTCGATGATCTGGAAGCGGCCGGGATTTGTCTTCACTGACTTGGGGGGCGTTTCATGGACCCATAGTTGAACCAAAACGATAGCCACAATGATGAAAGCGGCTCCCGTATAAAAAGATGCGTCAAACCCAAAACGATCGTAGAGCGCACCGCCGATCAGTGGACCGATTGCCAGGCCAATCATGCGGCTGGTTGTATAGATGCCCATGGAACCGCCTCTGGTCTGTTTCGTACTCGCACTGACCATCAAGGCCAGCGCGGCAGGCACGGTCAGGGCCACACCGATCCCCTGCAATGAACGCATGAACAATAAACCGGTAAAGCTGGCAACGACCAGGAAGCCCAGTGTGGCGAGCATCATGAAGATCAGGCCGCCCATAATGAAGGGTTTACGCCGCCCTATCCGGTCGATAAATGCGCCTGCAAATGGTTGCAGCAAGGCATTGACCAGCCCAAAGATTGAAATCAAAATTCCAACGCGGACCGTTTCCGGAAGAGGAAATAACGGAGCCGGTAATTTTGCTACAAAGAGGGGAAGAACAATAAAGAGAATACTGTTCCCGATTGCGTCTCCGAGCCGGGCAGCAGAAAGAGCGATGACAACGCGGTTTCCCCCGATGCGTTCGAGCTTATCGAAATTCATTTTTGCTTTTGCCTCTAATCTTTTGGTGTTCAAATCTCATAAGTAATCGATTCATTATAGTACAGCGCCTGTTGCCGTGTGTTTAAGGCAACCTTAACTCAACCTCATGCCGAGCGCTGAAGGATGCTCATGGTATAATTTTGCTCCTAAGAAAATAATCTCCCGCCTCCTTCTGCCGCGACCGTTAAAAAAATTAAAGCGATGCGGTACTTGCAGGCGGGTTCTTTGAAGGAGTACACGTATGTCTGGACATTCAAAATGGTCCACCATCAAACGCAAAAAGGGCGCAACGGATGCCAAACGCGGCGCTATTTTTACCCAACTCGCGCGTGAAATTGCCGTTGCTGCCCGCGAAGGCGGTGGCGACCCGGATACCAATTTCCGCCTGCGTCTGGCTGTCGATAAAGCCCGTGCTGAAAACATGCCCAAAGACAACATCGAGCGTGCCATCAAGCGTGGCTCTGGCGATGATAAAGATGGCACGGCCTATGAGGAGATCATGTACGAGGGCTATGGTCCTAAAGGTGTAGCCATGATGATCGAAACCGTTACCGATAACCGCAATCGCTCGGTATCGGAAATCCGGCATGCGCTTTCGAGGAGCGGTGGCAGTATGGCCGAAGTCGGAGCGGTTTCCTGGCAGTTCGAGCGCGTCGCTTACTTTGCCTTCTCGTCCGACGAGTTGGATTATGACAAAGCCTTTGAACTGGCCATCGAAGCGGGCGCTGATGACGTTGCGGAAGATGAAGGCATGATCGAAATCACCGGTCCGGTGGAATCCTTCAAAGCTATTGCAGACCTGCTCCATAAGGCTCATGTCAAGCCTGAAGATGCCGAGTTGCGTATGGTTCCCAAGCAGGAGATGGAATTGGATGTGAACGAAACCTTGCAGGTACTGAAGGTTATCGAAAGCCTCGAAGAAATGGACGACGTTCAGAGTGTGTACTCAAACCTGAAGATGTCGGAAGAGGCGTTGGAAGCGCTCGAAGCTGAATAGGATTTTCAAGCTATCTATAAAGGGCACGAAGGACACGAAATAAAAAACCTTCGTGCTTTTTGCTTGTCCCGGCAGGCTAAGCCGGGATGTTCTTAGTGGAGATGACAGTGACGCTTGCCTTAGGGATCGACCCGGGAACCGCAACAACCGGCTACGGACTTGTCCGCCTCGAACCGGACGGGAACCTGCTGGCCGTTAAATATGGCATCATCAGCACCCCAAAGAATACCCCCGCCCCTGAGCGGCTGGTGATTTTGTACGACCAAATGCAAGACTTGCTCCACGAGCAAAAACCGGATACGGTTGCCGTAGAGAAGTTGTTCTTCCAACGCAATGTGACCACGGCCATTGCCGTCGGGCAGGCGCGCGGCGTGATGCTGCTCTCCCTGGCGCAAGCCGGCCTGGAAGTGTTCGAGTACACGCCCAACGAGATCAAGCAGGCCGTGGCGGGCTATGGCTCGGCTGGCAAACGTCAGATGCAGGAGATGGTACGCGTGCTGCTGGAATTGGACGACATCCCCCGCCCTGACGATGCCGCCGATGCGCTGGCCGTGGCGATCACGCATTTGAATACGAAGACGATATGGATAAGTTATTTCGTTTTGACCCAGAAGTCGGCAGAGAAATCGAGCAACGAAACCGGGATGACTGCTGTTATCATTGAAGGGATAAATATCCATCCGGCTGAACGTATTGCCCCTTCTTCAGGAAGATAAACTCATGATAGCTACCTTACGCGGTGAAATTACCCAGATCGAAGATAACGCCCTCATCATTGAGATCGGCGGGGTGGGGCTGCGCGTGCTTGCCCCCGCTCCCCTGCGTGGACGGATGAAAGTCGGCGAGACGGTCTTCCTATACACCTATCTTGTTGTGCGGGAGACAGATCTGACTCCTCTACGGTTTCGAATCCCAGGCGGACCGTGACCTGTTCAACCTGTTGCTGGGTGTGGATGGGGTTGGCCCTAAGGTGGCGCTGTCAGTGCTTTCCACGATGAATATCGAGTCGGTGCAACGGGCTATCTTCAGCGATGAGCCTGAATTGTTGAGTCGCGTTCCGGGTGTGGGGAAGAAGTCTGCACAGAAGATTGCCTTGTATTTGAAAGACCGCTTGAAACCGATTGATACGCTGGCCTCCGTGGCAGCCATGTCCGATGCGGATTCGGAAGTGCTGGCGGCATTGACTGCCCTGGGCTACAGCGTGGTCGAGGCGCAATCGGCCATCCAATCGCTCTCGAAAGATGCGCCTGATGACGTGGAAGAACGTCTGCGCCTGACATTGCAGTATTTCCAGAAGTAATTTTTATGGAGTCTAAAGTCTGCAGACTTTAGACTCCGTTAGGGACAAAAGCGAAAGCGCCCCTGATTTATCAGGGGCGCTTTTTGTTTCTGAACTGGTTGAAACTTCTTTCAAAAAATCACTCCACCCTTCGATTGCGCTTCGCTCCGCTCAGGGAGAAAAGTTTTGCTCTACTTTATTGTAATCGTGTAACTTCCTTCTTCACGGGTGAAACGTGTGGTGCCGCTGACGACCAGCGTGACGCTATTCACATCGCCGCCAATCGAAATGGGGACTTCGGCGGTCTGGTCTGTGTTGACATCGATTGTCTCAACAGTGGTGGTCGAGCCTTGTTTGATCAGATCCAGACGGAAGGTTTGGGGAAGCGCATTCTGTACGCGCGCGAACCCGTTTGCGACCCAGCCGCCATCGTCACTTTCGAAATCGCTGAAGTAATTGACGGCATCTACAGAAACGTCATCGATCAACATGCCTTCGCCATTGACGGCCGCATCGGTGACATATTCGAAACGCACGGAAATCTTCTTCCCGGCATAGTCTGACAGGTCGATATTTTCTTGGATCCAATCATTGGTCACGCCGTTGTAGGCCCAGCCATAGGAGTTGCCGGAGGGGTCGTCAGCTGTGCCGGAAGGTGTGGTGATGATCTTCCAGTGTTCGCCGTCTTCGGAAACTTCGAAGTACAGGTAATCGTAATCTTTTTCCAGGTCATACCAGGTGCGGAAGGAGAAGTTAATCGGTCCGCTGACGTTACTGAAATCGAATTCGTGGGTCAGGGTCATGTCCGACTCGTCGCCTTTGTTGGACCAGAACGCATAGGAACCGGAATAAGGATTCTCGGGCAGCAAGCGGGCCACGGTCGAGGCTTCGAAGCGCAGGGTGTAATCACCTGAGCAGTTGATCTGGATATAGTCCACGCCGTACTGGTTGACAGTCCGGCCCATTGCATCCGTAGGGCAACTACTGACAGATTCCGTCGGGGATGTTTTTGGTGCGTTGGGGTAATTATGGTAGGTATAGCGCCCGTCGCCAACATTCCCGTCCAGCAGGTAATTGGTCGCAGCCCAATCCATAAATACATCGTCAGCGCCGATAGGTTTTCCGCTGACTGGATCGGTGGCATTGATTTGCTGCAGGACGTTGTCCACGCTATCGAGTCCATTTTCCGGGTCCTTGACCAGAGCCTTAGTGGCATCCTCACCAAAACGGTCGAGGAAGTACGTCAGATATAGGAAGCTAGCGCCATAATGGGGAGAAGTGGCATTGGGATCATTTGGCCAGTCATTCAGTTGCAGATCAGGATTGGTGCTGTACAACCAGTCGAAGCCGCCGACATCGTAACCGTTCAGGAAAGCCGCAACTTCGGAGAAACCTTCGTTCAGGTAGGATGTTTCGTTGCGGTCTTGATACCAGTGGATCATGTGCTGGAACTCATGCGCCAGCACGCCATAGGTGAATTGGTCACCCAGGTTGGTATTGTCGGCATTAAACAGGAACATCTCATGCGCGTTGGAATACTCGTGGGCCTGAGGCGGGAGTTCATCTGCGGAAGAGAAATAGCCTGCAATCGATCTTCCCATGCCGCTTGCGTACAGAATGTAGATATGAGGATCGCCGTCAATGCCGGGAGTCCACTCGCTGCCGAAGAATTCGCGGTCGGTCGGGTATATTTTGTTTTCGAACGCATCGGCCAGGGATTTCAATTCGTCCGCGTTATATTTGACGTCATTCTCCACCCAGAAATATACGTGGGGAGTTTCGTACCGCATGGTCGCGTCCACCTGGAAGTTCTCGTTGGTGTCCACGTTTGTGACCCAGAAGGTATCTGTGTCGCCTACCTGGCGTGGGCTGCTCGGCGGCTCCATGGTCGCTGGGATGTTGCATTTCTCTTCCAGGCGACAGGATAACTCGGTCGGATTGTTTTCGGGCACGATCGTGGTTTCAAGGGTTTTCAGGGTGTCGGTTGGCACCTCGCCCGTCGGCGGACGGGTGACTACCACCACCGGGGTCGCGGTGGGAGGCCCAAACGGTACGTCCGAGACAGGCGGCATTTGTTTGTATAGCTCATAGCCTGCTACGCCCACTGCTGCAATGATGAGCGCGCAACAGCACAACACAACAAGAACGATGGCAATGATGATGCCAGTTTTGTTCCTCGATTTTTCCAGTGGTTGTTCTTCCATAAGAAATCCTCCGTTTAATTCCACCAATCTTACTCTATTTAACTGAGAATGGAATAAGAAATTAGTACAAAAAGAGACGGCTTATTGGCCGTCTCTTTTGAGAATATATATTCGAATTACGCGTCGACAGGCTGTTTTGCTTTTGCAACCGCCTGGGCCATTGTGAAGACCAGTTTGTTTTCCTTTCTCATCCACATCCACCTCTACGGTAGCGCCATCCTTGAACTTGCCGCCCAGCAAATCTACCGAAAGTGGGCTTTCCATATATTTCTGGATTGCGCGTCGCAACGGGCGAGCGCCAAAGTCCGAATCGAAACCTTCCTTGGCCAGCCACTTACGCGCCGCCTCAGTCAGGTTGACAGCGATGTTGTGCTCACTCAGGCGTTCCTGTACTTCTTTCATTTGCAGGTCAACGATGTATTCCATTTCATCGATGCTGAGCGGCGAGAACATGATGATCTCATCGATACGGTTAAGGAACTCGGGCCGGAATGCGCCCTTAAGCGCCTTCTCGATCTTGTCGTGAGATTCGCGTTCTTCGTCGTTCGCTTTTTGCGGGAGGAAGCCCAGGGTGCCGCCTTTTCTCACATACTCGGTACCCAGGTTAGAGGTCATGATCAGAACCGTGTTGCGGAAGTCCACTACATTGCCTTGACCATCCGTCATGCGACCATCATCCAGAATTTGCAGTAACGCGTTCCAGACTTCGGGATGCGCCTTCTCGATCTCGTCAAACAACAGGACACGATACGGTCGGCGGCGGACAGCTTCGGTCAGTTGGCCGCCTTCTTCGTAACCAACATATCCTGGCGGCGCGCCAAACAATCTGGACACCGTGTGCTGCTCCCGATATTCGGACATATCTATTCTGACGAGGGCATCCTCGTCATCGAACATGAACCAGGCCAGCGCTTTGGCCAGTTCGGTCTTGCCGACGCCAGATGGACCGATGAAGATGAATGAGCCAATCGGCCGTGATGGATCCTTCAAACCCGATCGTGCGCGACGGATGGCATCCGAAATGGCATGGATGGCTTCCTCCTGCCCGACAATGCGCTCATGCAGGCGCTCTTCCATTTGCAGAAGTTTCGCGGATTCGCTTTCCATCATTTGTGTGAGGGGAATGCCAGTCCATTGATTGACAACTTCGGCAATGTCATCTACATCCACAACTTCATCGAGTTGGTGGTCAGCTTCCCAGTTTTCACGTTGGGCGTTGAATTCCTGCTCGATACGCAAGCGTTCGGCTTTCTTCTGGGCGGCGCGTTCGTAATCGCGTTCCAGGCCGGCTTGTTCCTCTTCGGCGCGATGTTTCTCGATTTCGTTCTTCATCGCCTTAAGGTCGTCTGGCAGAGAATACAGTGCCACGCGCAGCTTGGCGGCAGCTTCGTCCATCAAATCGATGGCCTTATCCGGCAAGCGTCGGTCTGTGACATAGCGATCAGCCAGGCGCGCCGCAGCCACCAGCGCTTCATCTGCAAAGTGGACTTTGTGATGTGCTTCGTAGCGGTCACGCAGCCCCTGGAGCATGAGAATGGTGTCTTCCACGCTCGGTTCTTCAACGTAAATGGGGGCAAAGCGGCGTTCGAGCGCGGCATCTTTCTCGATGTGCTTATGGAACTCGTCCAGCGTAGTCGCACCGATACATTGCAGTTCGCCGCGTGCCAGAGCCGGTTTCAGCATGTTGGACGCATCCATCGCGCCCTGGGCTGCTCCCGCTCCAACGACAGTGTGCAATTCATCGATCATCAGGATAATCTCACCCTGCGCGCGCTGCACTTCTTCGATGGCCGACTTCAGACGTTCCTCGAACTCGCCCCGGAAGCGTGAACCGGCAATCATGCTGCCCAGGTCAAGCGCAACTACCTTTTTGCCTGAAAGGATTTCCGGCACGTCGTTGGTGGCGATCTTTTGGGCCAGACCTTCCACGATGGCGGTCTTACCTACCCCCGCTTCGCCGATCAAAACCGGGTTGTTTTTGGTGCGGCGGGACAGGATTTGGATCAAACGCAAAATCTCAGCGTCACGGCCAATGACCGGGTCTAGCTTGCCTTCGCGCGCCATCTGGGTCAGGTCACGTGAGTATTTTTCGAGGGTACGGTACCGGTTTTCGGCTTGCGGATCAGTGACACGTTGTCCGCCGCGCAATTCCTGAATGGCCTCGTAGACACGATCACGCGTCAAGCCAGCCGACTCCAGAATGCGGGCCGCGGGCGTATTGCGTTCGGTCAGGATGGCCAGGAAGATATGCTCGGTGGAAATGTATTCGTCTCTCAGACGGTTGGCTTCTTCGTTTGCCAGGTCAATGATACGTTTCACGCGGGGCGTGATGAAGATCTGTCCCGCGCCGCCGCCAAAGATGTTGGCCTTAGGACTGGCACGCAAGGTGGAATCCAGCCGCTCGGTCAGAGCGGCTGCGCTAACATTCAATTTTTCCAAAATCTGGGGGATTACACCACCCGGTTGTTCGATCAGCGCTAACAGGATGTGTTCGGTATCAATTTGATTGTGGCCGTAACGCTGGATAATCTCCGCAGCGCGTTGGGCGGCCTCCTGTGCTCTCTCGGTAAAACGATCAAATCGCATCATAAGCGTTTATCCTTTCACAAACAGACCTTCTATAGGTCTTCGTGAGACCCTTGGTAGGGTCTCACATGGTAAAGATTATAACAAAGGCGGGTTTGCGATTTGCATACGGGGTGTTAGAGTTATGTTAGATTCTATGGTTGCGGTGTGGGCGTCTTTGTTGGTGTGTACGTGACGACTGCCAGATTGATCTGCGGAAGCCAGCCAATACGGCCCTCCGCGTCCATCACTTCCCACCAGACCAGGCCATCGTAAACTTTCGAGCCGTACAGTACGGTCACGAAGTCGCCGGGGCGGATTCTACTGATCGAAGGGCCGCCAGGCTGTTGCACCAGGTCCAGAGTCCTGATGGCGTTGCGAGGTACCTGCGCCAGTTTTGGCGTGGCTGTCGGCGTGGGCGGTACAGGTGTTGGACTAGGGGTGTAGGTAGCCGTAGCAGTTGGGGTATGGGTAACCGTTGCTGTAAAGGTAGCAGCTGTGGGCGTGACCGTGAACGTAGGCGGGACAAGCGGGTTGAGTTGCGCCGCGACCACCTGGTTCACCACAATAGCAACCGGTCGTTGCAGTCTTTAGGGCCATATCCTGCTGCATCTGGATCACATCTTCATAGCGAAGTTGCTTTGAAACACGCAAGGTGATCGTCAAGTGCAACGTCTCGCCATCCTGTACGGGTGGTTGCATATCTGCAAACTCGGCGTCATATTTCGCGACTTCTTCCTTTACAACTGCATCGATCTGGCGGTTTTCGGCTGCGTTACGGAAAAAGCTGGCGCTCAGAAATGGTGAGGGGCACTAGCAATATGAGCGTGAAAAACAGCCGAAATAGCCAGTGCACGTGGAACTTGCCGCCCGGCTTCACGTTTGGGGGCAAATCCCAGCGCGAAGAAAACCAGCATGCCTGCAAACGCAATGGTAACAGTGTTGGTCAGGAACAGCAGCAGCGCGCCGCCGGCTACATCCCAGCGTCCCATCGCAATCCCAATCCCTACCACACCCAGAGGCGGCATCAAAGCGGTGGCGATAGCAACACCAGGGAGCGCCGCTGAAATAGATGGCATTACCAGTGCAAAGGCAGCCGCCAGTCCACCTGCCAGCGCGATGGTGAAATCGATTGGGCTGGGACGTGTGCGTGAAAGCACCTCTGCCGGTAGTTCCTGCAAAGTGACAAAAGGCAGGTAGCGATTGCCCCAAGTCAGTAAGACGGCCATCAGGATTGCCATGAGTGCACCACGTCACCAGGGCCACACCTGAGTCACGGAACAGGCGTGCATCGCCGGCTAACGAGGCCAGCCCGATCCCAATGATGGGTGACATGAGCGGAGCAACGAGCATGGCGCCGATGATCACGGCCGCCGAATTGGTCAACAGGCCGAGCGTTGCAATCACGGCCGAGAGCACCACCAGCAGGAAAAAGGAAAAATCCGGAGTGCAGGAGTCGCGCAATTGCACCTGTACTTCGGCGCGTCGCTCTAGCGTTACCGGTTTGACAACCTTGCGAAACATGAACCGAATCGTTGACCGCAAAGAGGGCTTGACAGGTTCGGGCAGGCTCATAAATCACCTTTCATCGGCATTGCCCTTATTCTACCCTCAACCCCCACATACGGCTATAATAGCCGCATGACATCTGTCCCACTCTCGGCGCGCTCGTCTACTAGTGAGCACGTGCGCCCGCTCAATATCCTGCGAGATTTGTCACGCGTAGCTGACCTGATTGAGCTGTGTTTTGCCAGCAGCATGGACAGCGAGGGCCAGTCATATGTTCGGCAAATGCGGCGTGCCAGCCGTGATGCGTCTTTCATGCGTTGGGCCAGCAATGCGATTGAGAGCGCCTCTATGCCGCTCTCAGGTTTTGTCTGGGAGCAAGATGGTCGTATCATCGGTAATGCCAGCCTGGTGCTATTCCGACACAAAGGCAAACGTATCTACCTGATTGCCAATGTCGCTACGCACCCCACTCACCGTCGACAGGGCATTGCCTATACCCTGACCGAACGTACGATGCAACATGCTCGTCAACGTGGTGCCGATGAACTCTGGCTGCACGTACGCGCAGATAACCCTGGTGCGGTTCAAATGTATTCAGACCTTGGATTTGTGGAACGCGCCCGACGAACAACCTGGCGTGCGGGAAAAGAGAGACAATTTGCCCTGGCCTCCAGCCCTCGTTCGGACTACACTCCCGGCCTGCCGACCGTTACCAAACGTTATTCCCGATTTTGGCCGCAACAACTTACCTGGCTTAACCGGTTACACCCTGAAGAATTAAGCTGGTACCGTTCCCTGAATTGGAGCAGCCTCAAACCCGGCCTGTGGAACTGGCTTTACCGCGCCTTTGTCGATTTCGACTTACAACAATGGGCTGTGCAAAAAAATGAACAATTGCAAGGCGTGTTGACCTGGCTTCCATCCATGCGCAGTTCACCACTATGGCTGGCCTGTGGTCCAAACGCGGATTCGGAATCTGATCACTCTCTTACTCCGTAAAGCCCAGCGGGATTTGGGCTATCGCCAAAATTTGACGATTGAACACCCTTCCAGCTTACAGGAGGGAGCCTTACAAGAGGCAGGTTTTAGTATCGTCCGAACCTTGATCTGGATGCGTGCAGATGGTGCAACTTAGTTTGTAATGTTTCGTATTATTTATTGAGAGGAGAACAAAATGACCAAATTCATTCTTCGTTGGATCATCAATGCTGTAGCACTTTTTCTGGCTGTTTATATCGTCCCGGGCGTTAATCTGCAAGGTGGCGTGATATCTGTCGTATGGCTGGCGCTTATCTTTGGTTTGATCAATGCCTTCCTGCGCCCATTGCTCAAGCTGTTGACCTGTCCGCTCATCTTCCTGACCCTGGGCCTGTTTACGTTGTTGATCAACACCTTCCTGTTCTGGCTTACCAGCCAGGTTGGGCAAGCTTTTGGGATTGGCTTCACCATCAACGGCTTCTGGCCGGCCTTCTTTGGCGGTTTGGTTGTGACTGTGGTGAGCGTAATCTTGAGCCTGATCTTGAAAGACGAACTCAAGGGAAGACACTAAAATTGCTAAATGATAACCTTGTATGGGCATCGCAAAATGCTTGATAAATTTTGCGATGCCTCTTTTTATTTCAATATCTTCACTGTTTCAATTTGAACGATATTTGGTCGCTTATTTATACTGTTTACGATTGCACATCCCGCAATCAGATTGTGATCCGAATGTTCTTCTGAAAATCCTTGATAGATCCTATAAACAAGTAGGATGTTTCACTCACCAAATCGTTCCCCTCGAAAATTCGTATACCATCACCCGTTGTAACTCCATTATCCAATATCACTTGATACACTTGAGCATCAGAAGCATCTGCCAGCATTTCAACTGAACTGTCTTGAAAATCACTTGCACAAGTTCGAAGCGCACGACCACATGATGTTTCGTTGTCAGGAAGGATGTCTACAAAAGAACCATGATGAATTTCGACAACATATGGAACTTGCTCGGCTGGACAGGATGGCGTTTTAAACAAAGGGACCGTATTCAAGCGTTGAATGAATATTGGAACTATACCCGCCAGGATAATTACCAAAGTTGATAAGGTCTCTGCAAGTTTCAGCAACGTACCTTCAAACGCCCACGACTTTTGAAAAGCACCAAAATTACCACATGCTATTGCCACTAATCCTAAAAATAATGGCATCGTACTCGCATAAATTCGTATCCCGCCATCAATGGGAGGCAAGAAAGGTATAGAGAGAAGGAAACCTATAAACACGGCGACGAAAAAAGAATATGCGGGATCAAAAATTTTCCGAATAGATTTTAACAAATCCTACAACAGTTAAACCCAACCCTGTCACCCAAATAAAATCATTCCATACGAATTGGCCACCAGAAGAATAGTATCTGAAAATTCCTATCCTTGAAAAGAAGAAATCTCGATACGCTTTTGCAGCGCCGATGAAGAAACTTAGTGGATGCTGCAAGAAAAATTTCCAGGCTGCGCGATAAATTAATTCCGAATTGCGAGTATTCGAATTGTTGAATAGCGTTATTGTAACCAGCACCACCTACTACTTGACCGTACAATGTAAAAGCGAAGTTTCCAAAGGACTGTTTTCCAGAACTCTACGATAAAGAAGCTAAATACAGAGTTCGCAAGGTAAAACGCAAGCGCAACGGCAACAAATGCGATCAGTGCGGCGCGGAATGAAAAACGAGCTCTGTTTTCGAAATGCCCAACCCGCCCAAAGCACTAGCATGGGAAAAATAAAAAACGTGCCGGCCCGTATACTCACCGCTATCATCAAGACCGCTAAACCCACAGCAAGCTTGACAATTCTTTGTGATTTTGTGGCACTCCATACTAAGATAAACCCCAGACATCCGAGAGCAAGTCCCAGCAATTCAGTATACAAAATGCCGATCAAGCCTTGGATGTAGAAATACAAAAATGTTATATATAAAGTTGCGGCCAGGGCCCCAAAATCGTTGCGGATAATGTATGCAGAGAGAATACAACTAATTCCTAATAGTCCTACCAGGATGGCCATACTCCACATCAAATTATGTTGAGTAAGGAATAATAAACTGGAGACAAAACTGGTAAATAGTGGTCGCCAGGAAGCGATGTTCGAAATTCTATAACCATCGGTTAGGAAGTTAGCGCCATTATAGTAACTGAAGCCATCTCGATAGGGCAATAAACCACCAATAATCATGTTGCCCGAGTAACCTGATATCCATAAATAGGACAACCGCAAGGAAAAAATCAAGGCAGTGACACAAGCCGCAAAGAACCAGGCATATTTTCCCTTAGCGCTAAAGCTCACATAATATAAAAATAATACGAGTATGAAGTATAGAAATGAAAATTGTGAAAAAAAGATGCTAATCGAAATCGGTATCGGTGCGATTAGAATAGAAACAAACAAAGCTAAAGGAAAAATAACCAATATCAAAGACAGAAAGTGTTTCTTTAAAAAAGTTCTAGAAGCACCCATATAAGTTCACCCATTTATTTAATTTGAAGTTCGATTTAATCCTGGTAAACCACCCGCCGGGGCCGCTTTTTGTACAGCGCGGACGATAGCCTGCGCTATCACCTCTGCTGCAAACGCGCCGACCGTAGATGGGTCGGCTTTTTTTTCACCGGTCGCTAATGCAAAGATCGTGTCGCCATCCAACATGGTATGCGCCGGGCGGATCGATCGTGCCAGGCCATCCTGTGCCATCTGGGCCACTTTTGTAGCTTCGGCTTTGGTCAAATTTGCGTTGGTAACAACCACGCCAATGACCGTGTTCGTCTTGGTTGCAAACCCCAACACTGTGCGGCCGATGAATGTCTTCATGATTTCGAGCGTATTACCGAAATACCCTTCTTGCCCCAATTTCAACGGGCCAAGATTGGTGGAACGCGCTCCGGCGATGATCTGTCCGGTTTGCGGGTCGATCACATCGCCGAAGGCATTGACAGCTACCAACGCTCCTACAATCAATCCGCCTGCATGCATACTGGCCGAGCCAATCCCGGCTTTCATTGCGCTCTTTGGGCCGAAGATCTTGCCAACAGTAGCGCCTGTCCCTGCACCGACATTGCCCTCCGCAGGTGCTTCAGATGAAGCAGAAGATACTGCGCGATAGCCCATTTCCGCATCCGGGCGAACATCGCCGCGGCCAAGATTTAGATCGAATAGGATCGCTGCCGGGACAATCGGAACCTTGCCAGCGCCGGTGTCGAGACCGATGCCATTTTCATCGAGATAGCGCATCACGCCGCTGGCAGAATTCAGCCCAAAGGCCGAACCGCCAGCCAGCACAACAGCATGTACTTTTTCGACGAGATTGACCGGATTGAGCAAATCCGTTTCGCGTGTGCCAGGCGCGCCCCCGCGCACGTCCACGCCTGCAACGGCGCCCTTACGACACAAGATAACGGTACAACCCGTCAGGGCCTCGTCATCCTGCGCCTGCCCGACTTCAATCCCGGAGACATCCGTGATCGTGTTATTCAATTTCATAGGGCGCTTTTATTTCAGGCTGCGGACCAGTTCGACGAACTCGTTCCATTCCTCTTCGAAGAAGTGCAGGGTTACGCTGTTGAGTTCGATATGGTAGGTAGTCTCACCATCTGGTTCTTCAGCCTTCCAGACCATGTAGTTGTCGGTCTCGGCCAGGGTGTCGGTTTTGGGTTCTTTCCCGTTGTTGGTCATGATACTTCTCCTTTAGATTGATCTTTATCGGACAGTTCGGTCAAATCGGTGTCCGGGGGTAGATTTTGTTTTTTGCGCAGGAGCGGGCCAATCGTCTTGCGTAGACGCGTGGCGAGGCTTGTCCAGGGAAATGGCGGCAGCGGTTCCGGTTCTTCTTGCGGCCAGGGGTTCTGGTCAAGCAATTTCCGCATTGTATAGCGCCCGAACAAGATGAAGGTTGCCAGCATGGGCGCGGCGATGATGATCCCCAGCACGCCCATCAGGTCTGCGAATACGAGGGCGGCTACCAACACCCCGGCGGGATGAACTTTGAGCGCCTGCGCCATGATGCGGGGCGTGATGAAGCCATCTAGCAGTTGATCGAACACCAGGGCGAACGCGAACACGAGCAACGTGTATAGCAGGGGGTTCATCCCGAAAAGTTTGAACGGTTGGAAATAACTGACTAACCCGAGCGTGATCCAGACAATGGCCGGGCCAATGTACGGCAGGAACTTCGAGAAACCCGCCAGCAAAGCCAGCCCAATGGCATACCGGACCCCAAGCATGGAAAGTACGGAAAAGTAAAAGATGAACGCCAGACTGAAAACAACCATTTGTCCACGTAGAAATGCGTTCCAGATGCGTTGGAGTTCCATGCCCAGTCGGTTTAAATCTTCGGTGTAACCGGGCACTTCGATTTTCAGCAAATTTCTGCGCAGACCGCCGCTTTCCGTCATGATGAAGTAGGATACGATCAGGATAAATGCGGCCCAGCCGAATATACCGGCGGCTCCACTGGCAACCGCGCCCAGCAATTGACCGGTGCTGCCCAGCAAAGGCTGGATATAGGAAAGCAATTGCTGGACGATGGCATCCAGATTAAGGGTCTTGACATCTATCGGGATCGGGGATGTTTGACTGACCCAGGTCAGGAACTGGTCCAGAAGTGATGGGAGTTTCGTGATGCTATTTTCGACCAGCGCTATCAGACTTTGGATCTGCGGGACGAGACCAAATCCGCTAAGGGTGACCAGCGCCGCAATAATGATGATCAAAAAGATATACACTAGCGTGACCGCCACACGCCAGGGAAGATGCGGTACCCGGTCGATTAAGGTTGCAACGGGGTAGAACAGATATGCCAGCAAAAAAGCCAGTAGAAGCGGAACGATAATTGCATTGAAATGCACCAGGAACGCCCCGATAATGGCAAGCAGGGCCAAAGAGACCACGAGCTTGGTCATTGCGCCCCAACGCGGAGAAGTGGCAGGTTTTTGTTCAGTCATAATTTGCTAATCAAATTCTAGCTTTTCCTGAGAGATTTTACAACCCGCAAAATTCAAATCATATCAATAAAAATACCCCCGCACACAACACCTGCGGGGGCGATGCAATCTTATTCTATCTTATCCACAACCAGGGATGAAGGGGAAGAATACGCACCAGCGATAGGTCTGGTCCACCCAAACAAAGAAGGCGATGCAGACACAGATCAACAAAAACGCTCCCACAGCAACCGCAATGGGTACGGGGTTGATCTTCTTTGGCGGCGCAACTTCGGGTTGGCTGGCGGGCACCTGTCCGGCAAAGGCTGGCGGTGGAGGAGGGGGAGCAACAACGGGTCGAGCTTGTGCAGGCACGTTGCGCGGAGAGACCATGGTTGCGCCCGGATCGGAATCAACGGCCTCGTAAACAAACACAATCTGCTCCCCAAGGGAAATCACTTCCCCCGACTTCAAAACACGTGGCCCGGTCAAGCGCTGGCCATTCACAAAAGTGCCGTTGGTTGAGCCCATATCATCTAGAACAAATTTGCCGCCCTGGAAAGTAAGGCGGGCGTGCCGACGAGAGACCTCGGCATCATTGACAGGAATTTCATTGGACGAATCGCGGCCAATGCTGAGTTGCTCGCCTTCGAGAGCATAAACCGTGCCGGGGTTCGGTCCTGAGCGCATAGTAAGTTGGTATTGGCCAGGCATAAATTTCTCCTCCAAGCAAATAATCTGTGCTTAGTGTACAGGGTTCGAGCAAAAAAGTCAATTCCGACCTATAGGGGAGAGTCTCTTGACAAAAATAAATAAACATCGTATATTTACACTGTAAATAAAATTCAGGAGAAATGATGTCCCCGCGACCAAAACAGACCGAACAACACCCTAATCTTGAAGACAGCTATCAAGGAAACTGCCTGGAAACAAATTGCGGAATTCTGGCGCGTCTGCGCATCAGTTTACGGGCCATTGCCCGCGAATTGGGCATCACCGCACCGGCTATCTACAACTACTTCCGACGTCGTGATGACCTGGTGACAACGCTGATTGTGAATGCATTCACCTCGCTGGGCGAATCGCAGCAAGATGCGATCCGCGCTTTGCCCGAAAGCGATCTGACCGCGCGTCTGACCACGCTCGGGCTTGCCTACCGCGATTGGGCCGTCACTTATCCTCAGCGTTACCAACTTATTTTCGGGACGCCGATTCCGGGTTACGAGGCACCCGCTGAGATAACGGTCCCGGCTGCAGCCGGGTCGCTGGTGCCGCTGATCGAAACGCTCCAGGCCATTTATCTGGCTGGCAGGTTGCGGGTAGAACGATCTGCTGCGATGACGCCGGAGCTAAAGGTAATGCTTGAAAACTGGAGCCAGTTTACAGGCGGAACTAATGCCGATGTTCTGTACACGGCTCTGGTTATTTGGAGTCGGGTTCACGGGCTGGTCATACTGGAAATCGGACATCAAATGCCGTCCTTCATCACAGATCCGGGCGAAATTTATCGTCTCGAAATGCTGACGATGGAAAACGAGTTCTTGGGAGCATGAACATGGAAATCATTAAACTTAAGTTGGCTTTGTCGAATGCTTACCTTGTTAGAGGTCGCAAGACTATCCTGGTGGATACCGGCTCACCGCGTGAGGGTATGAAAATCCTGCGGGCATTGGCAAGGCTGGGTATCGAGCCGAAGGAATTTTCGCTTATCTTGCATACCCATGCCCACTTTGACCATGCCGGGAGCACGCTGCAACTCAAGCATTGGATTGATGTGCCGACGGCGGTGCATACCGCAGATGCGGAGATGCTGGCGCGTGGGCGGGTTCATGCACCCACACCGACCAACCTGGAAGGGCGCTTGATCATCCCGTTCGTCAATAAGCCATTTTCGGCTGTCAAAGCCGACATCCTGATCGACGAGGAAATCTCGCTTAAAGAGTTCGGTGTGAATGGCAAGGTCATCTTCACGCCGGGACATACCGCCGGGTCGATCTCGGTATTGCTGGCGAACGGCGAGGCCATCGTTGGTGACCTGATGATGGGCGGGAGCATGGGTGGCAACCTGTTCCCATCGCGCCCGAATTATCACTACTATGCTGATGATCTGGCACAGGTGCGAGCAAGTATCAGGAAGTTGGTCGACATGAAGGTAAAGAAGTTCTATGTTGGCCACGGCGGCCCGCTAGATGCAGACGTGGTGCAAAACTACTTCTCGAAAGATATTCAATTTTAGGAGCAAAAAATGTCTGACCTACATGTTGTATTAGGAACTGGCGCTATCGGGCGCGCCGTAGCGGAGGAACTCATCCGGCGCGGGAAAACCGTCCGTATGGTGAACCGTTCGGGAGTAATGGCCGAGGCTCCTGCCGGGGTGGAGATCATCGTTGCTGATTTATATGATCCGGCCAACGTCCGGGAAGTGACGCGGGATGCCGCAGTGGTGTACCAATCTGCCCAGCCGCATTATTACGAATGGCCCGAAAAGTTCCCACCACTGCAAAAATCCATTATTGAAGGGCTGACGGATAGCGGCACAAAACTGGTCCTTGTGGAAAACTTGTATATGTATGGCGAAACTGAAGGCAAGCCGATTACGGAAGACATGCCGTACAATCCGCATACCCGCAAGGGACGCGTGCGCGCACAGTTGAGCGAAGCGGCGCTGCAAGCCCATAAAGAAGGCAAATTGCGTGTGACGATTGGCCGCGGTTCGGATTATTTCGGTCCCTGGGGCACGGACACGAGTATGGGTGGGCTGGTTTTCTATCCGCTGCTGAAAGGGAAAGCCGGGCAGGTGGGCGGTTCAACGAAAATGCCGCACACGCACACCTATATCCCTGATTATGGTAAAGCGCTGATCATCCTGGGCGAACGCGACGAAGCGGACGGTCAGGCCTGGCACGTGCCCAATGACATGCCCGAAATCACGCAGGGCGAGTTGGTGCGAATGTTTGCCGAAGAAGCGGGCGTCGAGCCAAAGACACGGGTGGTAGGCAAATCCATGATGGCGCTGGCGGGATTGTTTATCCCCGAAGCCAAAGAGTCAGTCGAAATGATGTACGAGTTCGAGAAGCCGTTCATCGTGGATTCGAGTAAATTTGAGACCACTTTCGGTATGAAAGCTACGCCAATGCGGGAGGCTATCAAGGAAACGGTGGCCTGGTTCAAAAGCCATCCTGAGCAGAAGCATTAAAACGTGAAGCCCTCGTTTTCGAGGGCTTCACGTTGTTTGGCTATTTGAATTCTTTTGAAAGCTCATCCAGACGAGCTCAACTCATCATCTGCCAGCTTGAATTTCATCGCACCAGCCGACTGCCTGGCATGTTCCGCTTTGGTGGCACCCGGAATCGCGACCACACTCTCACCCTGGTTATAGATGACCCAGTTCAGGGCAATCTGTCCCGGTGTGGCATCATATTTTTCCCCGATCTCTTCCAGCGCTTCCACGATCGGCCGGCTTTGCTCGAACTTGCGTTTCAGGATAAAGCCGCGCTTAGATTGGGCAAATAATTCGGGGTTTTTATGGTATTTACCGGTCAGCAGGCCATATCCCAGTGGGGTGTAGGCAATAATGGTAACGCCCAGTTCTTTGGCGGTCTCAAGCACGCCATTTGATTCGATCTTGCGATTGAGCAGACTATACTCCATCTGGTTGACAGCCAGCGGTAGGCCACGTTTCTTTTAACTCAGCATGAGCGCGCCGCATCTTGTCGGCGTTGAAATTGCTGATCCCCACCGAGCGGATTTTTCCGGCTTCAACCAGGTCCGCCATCGCATCCATTTCGGCTTCAGGGGATGAAAAGCTCCAAGGCTGATGAACCAGGTACAGGTCAATGCTGTACCCGTCCAGATAACGGATGCGGTCTTGAATGGTTTTCGGGATGTTCCGGGCAGTTCTCAAGATCGGGAACCATTTGGTCTCGATCACCACTTCCCCGTTCTGTATCCCGGCTGCTTTCAAGCCAGCGGAAAGTCCCTGCTCGGAATAGCCAAAGCCATAGAGTTCGGCAGTATCGAACCAGTTGATGCCGCCATCCAGCGCGGCTTGTATGATGGCATTTTTCTCTTCTTGTGACAGATCCGGGAAAGCCCTCCCAAACAAACCCTTCCCGCCAGCGAATTGCATTACACCCAGGCCGACGGGTGTCACCTCAATATCGGTTTTACCAAGTCGGCGTTTTTGAATATCCATGTTGTTTTACTCCTTTCTAATCGATGTTCACAGCATAGCTAATGAAGTAGATGTCCCCCGCGAGAGACTTCTTACTGGGTTTTGTACTCGAACACTTCCCCGAACGCAGAAACTACTTCCTGTTTCACCTGTTCCATTGCGGGAACGGGATCGAGCAAATCAGCCAACGAAACGACCGGCTCCCCCGCCAGTCCGCAGGCGACAATGCCATCCCAATAAGACATATCGGGATTGACGTTCAGTGCGAAGCCGTGACGAGTGACTCCACGCGCATCCACTTTGACGCCGATAGCGGCGATCTTGGCTGGCTTTTGTTTATCTTCGGGACGGCATCTTGGGCAGCGTGACCACACGTCTGCTTGAATCCACACCCCGGTCAATCCGGACCGTTGGCCTGCCACCACGCCCAGACGCGCCAACGCGACGATCAGTGTTTTCTCCAGCTTGCGCACGTAGCCGACGTAATCAGACCTGACAGGTCTTACCGGATCGTCTTCCAAATCGGGAGACTCATCGTGAGACCTGTCAGGTCTTAATGGGGAGAGCGGAATGAGCGGATACCCCACCAACTGTCCCGGCCCGTGATAGGTGACGTCGCCGCCCCGGTCTACCCAGTGGACGGCGACGTGCTTCTCTTTCAGTTCAGATTCGTTCCAGAGCAGGTTTTCAGCCTGTCCGCGCCGCCCGAAGGTGTAGACGTGCGGATGTTCCAGCAGCAGCAACGTCGGCGGGCGCCTCCCGGCGGCGATTTCGGCGGCGTATTCGTCCTGGGTTTTCCAGGCGGTTTCGTATTCGATCAGGCCAAGGTTTTCAACAATTAAATTCATCAATAAACATTGTAGGGGCAGGTCTCAGACCCGCCCCTACACGGTTATCCAAATATTCTGCGATACAGGTCGCTTTCCAGCAACCCGTCCGGGTCGGTGCGTTTCTTCAATTTCTTGAATTTCTCCACCGTTTCTTCGCCGAGAAATGCCCTGGTCGTTTCGGCGGAGGTTTCGCTGTTCTTGGCGAAGTAGAAGCGGCCACCGGCATCCAAAACGATCTGGTCGAACTCCTGCAACATCTTCGACATTTCCTCGCGGCGGCGGACTTTGAAGTCGAGGGCCAGGGAGAAGCCGTCCACGGCATGGGTGAGCAAGAAATCGTCCGGGCGGTGGCGTTTGGTGACACCAAGATAGGAGGGCAGACCACGCTTTTTAGAGGTGGCAAGCATCTCGGTCCAGGCTTGAAGCGCTGTTTCCTTCGGCAGGAATGACTGGTATTGGATCAGTCCAGTGCGTCCGTAGGAGAGTTCCAAGTCAGGCACGTAATCCAACAGAAAATGGAAGGCGGCATGACTCTGGCGGAAGGTGTGACGCCGCAGGCTGGCGATATATTTGGCCGATGTTCACGCCCCACCAGCCGATGTCGTTGACGAAAGGCGTCATGAAGTAATGCAGCAGGCTCTTGGGCATCACGCCGAACAGGCGGCTTGGCAGGGTCTGGTAGCTCAACCTGCATTTTGGCCGGGTCGGGATCGTCGTGGACGTAGTTGGCGGCGTGGATCTGGCCATGGCCGATGGTGATGGTATCCAGCCAGCCGACGATGTAATCGTAATTGGGCGCGCCCTCTTCCAGGCTGTCGAAGCTGCTCTTCGAGCGTGCGCGTGGGCCAGGCATGCACTTCGATCAGGCCGGAATCGATTTTTTTCATTTGCAGCGTGACGGTGGTGATCACGCCCAACATCCCCAGCCCGCTGATCATGCTGTAGAACAGGTCGCCGTTTTTGTTGGGCGAGCAGGTGATCTCTGCGCCGGTCGGTAGAACAGCCGTGAACTCGGTCACGTGCTCGCCGATGGTGCCCATTTTGAAATTGTTCTTGCCGTGGATATTCGCGCCCAGGCAGCCGCCCAGCGTGGTGGTCATCGTACCGGAAACGACCGGCGGCCACCAACCATCGGGCAGGACTTTTTGCCAGAGCTGCTCCAAGCGTGACGCCCGCTTCGCATCGGACTGACGCCTGAACTTGCATCCCATTCGACGATTTGATTCATGTCTGTCAGGTCGAGCACAATGCCCCCGCCGTTCAGCGAGGCGTCATTGTAACTGCGGCCTGCCCCGCGCAGGGTGACGGTCAGCCCCGTCTTCTTGGCGAGTTGGAAGGCTTCGTAGATTTCGTCTGCGGCTTTGGGTTTAATAAGATAGGAAGGGGCGCTCATCGAGTGCCCGAAGTTTTCGAGGGTAGTGAAGGTATTGTTTAGAGTTTTCATTGTATTTTGAAGACCTTAGACTTTAGACATTAGCTCTTAGACAAAAAAGTCTAACGTCTGATGTCTCAAGTCTAAAAGCTTAATTTCCTGAAAATGACCGACGGGATATGTGTCAGTACCAGCATGACCCAGCGCCAGATGCCGGAAATGTATGCCACCTGCTTACGCTTTTTGATGGCATTCCAGATGCCGTCTGCGGCTTGCTCGGGCGTGACTGCCAGCATGGGTTTGGGCGCGTTGGGCAGGTTGAGCATCTCGGTCTTGACCATGCCAGGCTTGATGGTGATGACGTTGACGCCGTGGCGTGTCAGTCGGTTACGCAGGGCTTCGAGATAGCAGGTGAAGCCCGCCTTGGATGTGTTGTAGCCGGGGTTGCTCACCCGTCCGCGGTCGCCGGCCACTGATGAGACGCCCACAATCTGTCCGCCGCGCATGGACTGAAAAACGGGGGCAACTTCACTCATCCAGGCCATCGCACCGAGCAAGTTGACCTCGACCATTTTGTGGTCCTCTGCAAAGTTGAATTCATCCATCGTCGGGTAATAGATCACACCAGCGACGTACACGAACAAGTCTAACCCACCCAGGTCAGCCACAATTTTGCGGAAAAGATTTGGAACCTGATCGTACGCTGTTACGTTATGTATATAAGGAATAGCACGCGTTTCTCCTTGTGCCTGGTTTATCTCGTCACACAACGCCTTGAGTATATCTTCTCTCCGATCTAATAATGCCAGTGCATATCCCTCTTCCGCCAGCCGTCGAGCTAATGCGGTACCAATCCCACCAGAGGCCCCAACCAGGATTACCTTTTTCCTCGGTGTCAGGGGAGTGGCACGCGATATCATTGTTTGTACTTCAGGCACATCTGCCTCCCAGTATTAATGTATGCCGACGATTTTAACACAGTCTCATCGCTGCAAAATAGCATATAATGATTTCGACATTTATTTGTGATGCCTGAGACAAAGGAACCATTGTTTACAGGCTTTCTGAGTGATAAAGTGAATTGATACTATGGCGGAAAATAAATTACACCTCGCAATCCTTAACCAGGCTCGCGAAACCCTGGATCAAAAGGATCTAACAGATAGCGAGAAAGATATACTACTAAAGCTTCTCGATATTTTGGCATTGTCCATTGAAAAGCATGCACCACCGGAAAATCGGGCTGGCGAACTGCACATATTGGCGGAAAAGCTGATCTCGTCCCAGGCCCTGCTGACCCTGGCCGCGCAACAGGCGGATGAGTTGGATGCTCTCAAGATTCTCAGCCTGAATCTAACTGCCAGCCTGGATTTGCCAACTGTTTTGGATGCGGTTGTCAAAGAATCCATGCGGTTGGTAGACAACACCCGAATTGTTCATATTTTTCTGTATGTAAATGATAAATTAGAATTTGGCGCATCTCTTGATTCGAACGGTCAAAAGAACCGTGTATTCTCCCACCTGCGAAAAGATGGATTGACCGGAACGGTAGCTCAAAAAGGTCAGATCATCATTGTAGAGGATATGAAAAAACATTCTCTCTACAAAGACGCTCCTGCTGAATGGAGCGGTTCCATTATAGGCATACCGCTCAAGATAGGGAAAAAAGTTGTGGGCGTTATGAACTTGTCCCGCCATAATGTTGGTAGCTTCTCAACTTCTGAATTGCGTTTACTCAATATGCTGGCAAATCAGGCGGCTGTAGCCATCTCTAACGCCAGCCTGCATCAGAGTATTAGCATAAAAGCCTATACAGACACAGTTACCGGACTGGCTAATCGCCGTGCCCTCGACGAACACCTGGAATCCGAGCTTATCAGTGCACGTCGGACAGGCTCTTCCTTTGCTGTGATTATGATGGACCTGGATGGCTTTAAGAGCGTGAACGATACCTACGGACATGATGTTGGCGATCAGGTGTTACGGGCAGTGTTCAACGTTGTCTCTTTTGGCCTTCGTTCATCTGATTTTATTGCCCGCTATGGCGGCGATGAACTCACGCTCATTTTGGCTAAAAGCAATTTGCAATCGGCCAGGCTGGTCACGGAAAAAATACTGGAAAACATCGCCAAGTTCTCATACAAAGCTCCAAATGGAAATGCCATCAAACTGGGTATTTCAGGCGGGATTGCCATTTATCCCACTCATGGACGGTTTGGGTCCGACCTGCTGCGCGCTGCGGATGCAGCTCTATATGATGCTAAAAAGCACCAACGCGGAACATTTTTGACCGCCAAAGGCGCTACGGGTCCACTTGACCCGCTTGCACTCAACCGAAAAGATAACGGAGGCAGTTAGCCTCCGTTTTGATTCCAGAGGGTTATAATTTTTGAATTCTGTCGAAGGAGAAGTTACATGTCCCGTAAAGTCAAAATTATCCTGAACCCCATGGCTGACATGCGCAATGCCTGGACAGTGGCCAATGACCTGCGTCCAATTATTGCAGAATATGGCAACGCAGACTGGAGCGGTACGGTCTACCCGACACATGCCACTGAATTGGCCAAGCAGGCAGGCGAGCAGGATTATGACATGGTTATCGCCATGGGCGGCGACGGGACTGTCCACGAGGTGATCAATGGACTGATGCAAATCCCCGCAGAAAAACGCCCCATCCTGGGTGTTGTCCCGGTCGGTTCGGGCAATGATTTCGCGCATTCCATTGGCCTCCCGATGCAGCCGGACCGTGCCCTGGTGCACGCCCTCAACAGCGAACCGTCTACCGTGGATGTCGGTCTGATGACTGATGAAAACGGCCGCCAGGAATACTTCGACAATACAGTCGGTGTGGGCTTCGATGCCGTAGTTACCATCCGTTCGCACAGGCTGCCTGTTGTGCGCGGTTTCCTGATGTACCTGACCGCCGTTATCCAGACCATCCTCCTCAACCACGAACCTGCCAAAATGAAACTGCAAGCGGACGGCGAAAAATGGGAACAAACCAACCTGATGGTCACAGTCTGTAACGGCCCACGCGAAGGTGGCGGCTTCCTGGTTGCGCCCGAAGCAAAAATTGACGATGGCCTCCTGAACTATGTAATGATTACCAAGTGCAGCCGACCGATGATGTTCCGCCTGATCCCTGAAGTGATGAACGGCACACATGGCCGCTTTGACCTGGTAAAAATGGGTACCTGCCAGAAATTCTCGCTCAACTCCGAGCGCCCGGTCTACATCCATGCTGACGGCGAAATCTATACCAGTTTCGGCAGCAACCTGCACAAGCTGGATTTCGAGATTTTGCCGGGGGCGTTGAAGGTAGTAAAAGGATAAAAGTAAAAAGTTAGGACAAAAGAGAAGTGAGAGGTAAAATAATATTACTTCTCACTTTTCACTTTTTACTCAGAACATGCCTGACCTGTACACATCCCTTCTAAAGCATGACCTCGGACACATCCGCATTGTGGCCGGACTGTGGGGATTAGAACTGGACTCCAACGAAAACGACGCCGCGCTAAAGGAACTCTGCGCTTCGCTCCTGGACCCGGACTTGCTGGCCGAAATCCTGGAAGCGCTCAACCCTGAAGCCCAGACCGCCATCGAGATGCTGGTTGCTAAAAACGGACGCATCCCCTGGGCCGAGTTTACCCGCCGCTTCGGTGACGTCCGTGAGATAGGGCCCGGTAAACGGGACCGTGAGAAGCCGCACCAGAACCCGGGCTCTACTGCTGAAATCCTGTTTTATCGGGCCTTGCTGGCGCGCGCTTTCTTCAACACTGCCAACGGCGCGCAGGAATTTGCCTATATTCCCGATGATTTGTTGAAATTATTTCACCACAGAGAACACGGAGAAAATAATAATAAAATCTCTGTGGACTCTGCCCGCCCCGGCGATGCCGGTCAGGCCGGGGTGATCTCTGTGGTGAATCCCGAGTCATTAGGACGACCGGCTTCGCCTGTTGAAAAGGCATGCCCTATTCCCGTCAACGATTTCCTGCTCGATGATGCTACTACTTTGCTGGCTGCCCTGCGACTGGGGATCGAAGCGCCGCAAATGCACATCCCCGCGCAAGTGCTGGAACAATTCCTGCGCTCGGCGAAGATCATTCTCAAGTCAGGGCCGAAACCTGAGAAAGTGAAAACCTTTCTTGAAGCGCCACGTGACGTAGCCCTGCAAATGCTGGCGGATGCCTGGCTGGAGAGCGAAACCCTCAATGAACTGCGCCAACTTCCTGGCCTGGTCTTCGAAGGCGAATGGAAGAACCAGCCGTCGGTTACCAGGGAATTCCTGCTCAACCTGCTGGATGCCATCCCCGAAGGCAAATGGTGGAGCCTGCCTGCCTTCATCCGCGACATCAAAGCCAAATATCCCGATTTCCAGCGCCCGGCTGGGGATTACGACTCGTGGTTCATCAAGCGTGAAGTAGACGGTGAATACCTGCGCGGCTTTGCCCACTGGGACCAGGTAGACGGCGCGCTGATCAGGTATTTCATTACAGGTGTGCTCTTCTGGCTGGGACAAGTGGAATTGGCCGCGCCGGAAGAAGGGGCAGAGCCGACGGCGTTTCGGGTGATCGGTGAGAAGCCAAAAGGGAGAAGTGAGAATGGAAAGATTGTTGCCCGCTCCAACGGGCAGATCGCCGTGCCGCGCTTTGCGCCGCGCGCGGTCCGTTATCAGGTGGCGAGGTTTTGCGAGTGGAATGAAGCCAGGGAAGATGAATACCGCTATTCCATCACGCCATCTTCCCTGAAAAAAGCCGGTGAACAGGGATTGAAAGTCGAACACTTGCTGGTGCTGCTTGCCAAATATTCTTCGGGTGGCATCCCGCCGGTTTTGGTAAAAGCGCTCAAACGCTGGGAAGCAAACGGGACCGAAGCGCGGGTGCAGACCCAGGTCGTTTTAAGGGTCAGCAGGCCGGATGTCCTGGATGAGTTGCGGAAGTCGAAGGCGGCGCGCTTCCTGGGCGAGTTGCTGGGTCCCACAACGGTGGTGCTCAAGGACGGTACGCAGTCCAAAGTGCTGGCTGCGCTGGCGGAACTTGGTCTACTGGCGGAAGAAGAGAAATAGGGCGACTGTCATTTCAAAATGGTGACAGTCGCCTTTTTGTTTGTAATCGGAAAGTTGCTATAATAATTTTGTAATCAATCATAATATGTCATTGCGAGGAGCGAAGCGACGAAGCAATCTCCTCGTTTGCAAGGAGATTGCCACGCGCCTTCGGCGCTCGCAATGACAACAAAAGCGGAGAATTAAATGTCCAAAATCGAATGGCTACAGCAAGAGATCGACGGCCTGAAACAGGCCGGACTGTACAACAACATCCGCACACTTTCCTCACCACAGGGGGCCTGGCTGGTGGTGGACGGGAAGAAGGTGCTCAATTTCTGCTCGAACAATTACCTGGGGCTGGCAAACCATCCCAGGATTGTGAAGGCAGCCCGCAAAGCGACCAAGACCTATGGCGTGGGACCGGGCGCGGTGCGCACGATTGCGGGGACGATGGATTTGCATATCGAGTTGGAAAAAAGACTGGCTGCTTTCAAAGGTGTGGAGGCAGCCATTACGTTTCAAAGCGGTTTCAACGCCAACCTGGCAACCATCCCGGCGTTGGTGGGCAAGGAAGATGTCATCTTCTCCGACCGCCTGAACCACGCCTCCATCATCGACGGCTGCCGCCTGTCGGGAGCCAAGATCATCGCCTACGAGCACAATAGCGCCGAGTCGTTGGAAGAGCAGATCAAAGAGAACTTGTCGAAGTACCGCCGCGCTCTGATCGTGAGCGATGGCGTTTTCAGCATGGACGGTGACATCGCGCCCCTGCCCGCGCTGTATGAGGTGGCGAAGAAGTACGACATCCTGCTGATGGTGGACGACGCCCACGGCGAAGGCGTGCTCGGCAAAGGCGGGCGCGGCATCGTAGACCACTTCGGCCTGCACGGCAAAGTGGACATCGAGGTTGGCACCATGTCGAAGGCTTTCGGTGTGATGGGCGGTGTGGTGGCCGGGGACAAGGTCATTGTAGAATGGCTGCGCCAGCGCGGACGGCCGTTCCTGTTCTCGTCGGCTATGACCGTGCCGGATGCGGCTGCCTGCATCGCCGCGGTCGATTTGCTGGAAGAGTCAACCGAACTGGTAGACAAACTGTGGGAGAACGGGCGCTACTTCAAGGCCGAGATGCAGAAACTGGGCTTCGATATCGGGCATGAGCGAGACGCCCATCACACCGGTTATGCTGGGCGAAGCGCCGCTGGCGCAAGAGTTCAGCCGCGAATTGTACGAAGAGGGCGTGTTCGGGACGGCCATCGGCTACCCGACCGTGCCGCAGGGCAAGGCCCGCATCCGGGTGATGATCTCCGCCGCGCATTCGAAGGATGATCTGGATAAAGGTCTGGAGGCGTTTGCGAAGGTGGGGAAGAAGTTGGGTGTGATTTAGCGGACGGTGGACAGTAGACTGCGGACATAACCTGGGAATCTCACCACAGAGACACGGAGACACAAAGAAAAACTCCGTGTCTCTGTGGTTCCTGATTTGCCTGCGCTCAACCCTTATCACTTCTACCATTATTGAGTATCATTCCCTTGTCGGTGCCAGAATAGCAAAGTCGTAGCGGTGTTCAACGCGAGCTTGAATTTCACGGCAGGCAGCCTCATTATGTGGCTGTCTGTTTTTTAGACAGGTGAGCATCTGAAATGTTATCTGTAGGAATAGGATTGTATAATCGAACCAACCCATCAGGAGTATTTCCTTGGAAAGTCGCAGTTACTTAAAACGTTTCGCCTGGTTATCCATTGCAGCCGCCATCCTGACGATTGTGCTCAAGGCTGCTGCGTATTTCCTGACCGGCTCGGTCGGTCTGCTTTCGGATGCGCTCGAATCCTTTGTCAACTCTGGCGGGAGCGATCATGGCTCTGGCTATGCTATCCATTGCCAGCCGCCCTGAAGATAAAGATCATCACTTCGGGCACAGTAAAGCTGAATATTTTTCCAGCGGCATGGAAGGTGGCTTCATCATCATCGCTGCGGCGGGCATCGCCTATACCGCCATCGAGCGTTTGATCAATCCCCGCCCGCTCGAACAACTGGGGATTGGTCTGACCGTCTCCGTGGTTGCAGGGTTGATCAACCTGGGCGCCTCCCTGGTTATCGGCTACAACGGCAAAAAATATAACTCCATCACCTTGAGCGCCAACTCCAAACACTTGATGACCGATGTGTGGACCTCTGTCGGCGTGCTGGGGGGCGTCGGGTTGGTAGCAATTACCGGCTGGGGTCCGCTCGACGCTCTGGTCGCCATCGGGGTGGCGATCAATATCGTCTGGTCCGGTGTCGGGATTGTCAAGCACTCCATCTCCGGTCTCATGGATACGGTGCTCCCCGACGAAGAACTGGCCCTCATCTCCAAAAAGATCGAAGAGCTTCTCCCCGAAGGCGTCACCTACCACGCTATGATGACGCGCCAGGCCGGGGCACGGCGCTTCGTCTCCTTCCACGTGCTTGTTCCCGGTACATGGACAGTGGAACATGGACATGTCCTGCTCGAAAAACTGGAAGTGCAGATCACGCAGCTCCTGCCTAACATGGTGGTCTTCACCCACATCGAACCGCTCGATGACCCGGCCTCCTGGAATGACCTGGCGCTCGACCATCACGCTGACGATATTCTGGAAGGCGAATTAACTTCTCCGCCAGAATAAGATAGACATACACTAAAGGCCAGGACATTTTTCCTGGCCTTTATGAACCGTTTGTAAACGGAATCCCGCTTCATCTCGGAATAACGACCTGCTTTCGTGATAAGGGTATGCTTGTGATGGATTCTTCACAGTTCTTAACTCCCAAAATACATTGCCAGAACTACCCCCATCAGGAGCACTGCAATTGCCAGACCTACTGCCAGTTTCCGCAAAGTGTGGTCTAACTCGATGATAGGCGGCGGCGGATCGATGATGGGTGGTGAGGGTTTGTACACGATCTCATCCGAGGGCTGGTTTTGCATCCCAGCCGGGGCGGAACGTAGATACAAGTCTTCAGTTCTGGGCAATTCATCGATCGGGCTGGCTTTGACCGGCTTTGCATCCAATTTACCGCGTACCCGTTCATAGATTTCACGCACTTCGCTGGGCATATTCTCCAGACCGCCCGGCAGCATAGTTGATTTATCTTTGGTTTCTTCTTCCGGGACATCATATCCGGCCCTGGATTTGAAATAGTTGTGACGCACTTTCGCAGGCATGTCAGCCAGGCTGTTGTACTCTTTCCCCTGAAAAACGATTTTGCTCATCAAAACCTCCTGTCCTTACTATACCAAATCCCTGAGATGGTTTCAAATTGGATGAATGCACAAGACCTGACATGTCTCCAATCCGTCGTGAAGACATGTCAGGTCTATAAGCTTGGCTATTTCAACTGAAATGAAGATTGGCCAGATTTACGATCATCAGCACCTCTACCCCGGTCAAGATCAATGATGTTCCGGGGAACGGGCTGGTGAGACCTGCAATCAAACCGGCGGCCAATGTGTAAAGAAGAAAATCAACCGCATGGAGACTTTCAGCCATTGACTTTCTCGCATCAATGCTATTTGGTATGGATATAATGTCGCAGGCATCACACCATTTTTGACCGCCGGATCATTCTCCATGATTGCTCGCGCCGACTCTTCGTCTTCCGCTTCGAAGATTGCGATCCCAAAGGTGGTTTCATCGTTATTCTGAGTACGCCCCAACATGATCATCACACCCTTTTCGGTCAGATCCTTGAGATAGGCAAAATGTTGTCCCACGATCTCGTCTTCTTCGGGTGTGGAGCCTTCAGTTACCATTCCCAGACGGGTAGGCTTGAGCACGTAAATCCACTGTTGCACTTTAGAAGCCTCCTCTGGCAATGAGGAGAGCCGCGATACCGACCACGCAAATTCCTACAGCGGCAAAAATAACTACCACCAGGAACCAGCGCGGACCCGTATCCTCCTGGATTACAGATGGCGACTGGATGATCGGCTCCGACGAGCGGATTTCGGCATTATCCCATGAAGAGGAAGCCTGCGAATCTTTGCGGAAGATCCGACATCCCCGCAAGCAGACCGAACTCCTGCAACTTGGCAACTCCCTTTGAAATCCGGGCGCGCATCTCCGGTGACATTTGTTCCAGTGCAGCAACGCCTTCGCTGTCCCCGCTAGTTTTTTTCACCATTTCGATGATATTGCCGACTACATCACCTTCTAAGAGATCGGGGATGCCATTGCCATCTTCATCTTGCATGACGGACATCAACTGATCGTACATCTGGCGCTCGGTGGCGGGCATTTCGGCCAGGTCGTTGTAGGTTTTACCGTTGAAGTGGATTTGGGGCATGTGTAACCTCCTCTGACTGAAAAAATTCACTGGCTCCAGACACCAGCAGCTTATCAATACCCTTAAAGCGCGCAATTGTAACCCACGGATTGGGTTCCTTCATTTTCAGCCAAATCGCATCCAGTCTTGCCATCGTAATTGTATTCGAGCGGCCAACGCCCCAAATCATACTGTTTCGAGCGGATCAGTTCGAGCATGTTCGCGAGCCGCAAATCATTGGCGTAGCCCAATGCCGTCAGCGCTTCGGCGATCTGCAAAATGTCTGACATAGAATACGGGGAAACCGAACTTCCACCAGTTGCCGCTGGGTTTCTCTGCCCATGCCGTTGGGATAATCTGCCGTGGACGGGTCACCTTGAAGAAGAATTCCACACCCTGACGGATGGCCTGCTCAACCAAAGCGCTTCGCTTCTGAGACCGGGAGCTTGCTCAGCGCCAACATCGCTTGTTCTCCGCCCTGGCGCAGGGCAGTTTGTCATTCGCCCCGCAGGCGAAGTCTGGCCCACACTTCCCGGCGTAATTGCGGACCGGCGCGCGCTTTTCTTTCATCGGCGCGATGCCTTCGCCGGTAACGGTACGCGCCATCCACTCGTAGGCCAGTCCATGCGTGGGTCTTTGCAGCCCAATTCCATCAGCGACCAGAGCATATTCCCTTGTAAGCAATCGATTGTCCCTGAGGGCGAATTGTTTGTCATGGCAGAAATTTGTCCGCCCGGGTTCAAGGCATGATCGAGATAATATCGGCACGCCCGCTCAATGCGTTCATCTTCCTTCACCGACGCGCCGAGCTGCGCCAGCAAAATCAACGCCCACACCGTGGACTTGTACTTCGGCCCGTATCCCGTCCCTGCCTCATCCAATAGCCTTTCTCATCCATCTTCGATCAGGATGTGCGCAATCGGCCCCTCTTTGTGCATCGCCGTGCGTGCGGCTTTCAGTTGTGTATCATCGGGAGAAATGTCCAGCAAGTCTCGCATGGCAAGATAGCGGACGTTGGGAATGTCAAATTCAAGCAGCCAGGAAACGAGTCACCCCTGTTGAGATCGCCAGGACATATCTATCCTTTAGGAAAACCGTTGCCCCCGTCGACCAGAATCAGTATAGCACTCTCTTAATCTACTGACCGTAGACGATGGACCATAGACCGTAATTGACGATCCACCGTCTATGGTCATACCTTGCAACCCTTCCCACTCGCCCAACTTCTCATCCATCTCGTCTCTGCACAGACTCATATTCCTTGCCAAGCTTTGCCACTTTCGCAGGGTCAGTGGGCGGATTTTCCAGCTTCATCCCCAATTCTGCCAGTTTCTGCTCCAACGCAGTGATGCGGTTTTCGAGTTCCTGCAATTGGGCCACACGGCGGCGTTCGGCTTTTGCGGAATCCGACGTCTCTCGACGTGCGCGATTCGACATTTATCCGAGCATCGACGTCTCGAGATTTCTGTATCGCTCTTTCGGCCAGTCGTGGCAGCTTCTTTTTCACGTTCTTCTTTCATCTGCGAATACGAGCCTTTGAAAACAGTCAAGGCCGATTCATCCGGGTTCACTTGCCAGATTTGGGTAGCCAGCGCATCGATCAAATAACGGTCGTGTGTGACCAGCAGGATCGTGCCGGGATATTCGTCCAGTACGGCCTGCAGGATTTCCTGCGAGGGGATGTCGAGATGGTTGGTGGGCTCGTCGAGCAGCAGCAGGTTGGTATCCTGCAAGGCCAGCTTGGCCAGCGCCAGCCGTCCGCGCTCGCCGCCGGAGAGCATCTCGACTTTTTTGAAGGCGTCATTGCCTGAAAACAGGAATTTGCCCAGGTAATCGCGGATCTGCCCGGGCAGCCAGTTGGGCATGATCGAGTCGATCTCGTCCATCACCGTATTTTCCGCTTTCAATCCTTCGTGCGCCTGGGCAAAGTAACCGATGTGCAGCGACGCGCCCAGTTCCACTTTGCCTGCCAGTGGCTCCAGTTGTCCCAGGATCGTTTTCAGGAAGGTAGTCTTGCCTGCGCCGTTGGGCCCGATCAGCGCGGCGCAGCCCAGGCGGCGCAGTTCTATATCGGGGGCAGAGAAAAGCAGTTTGCCAGGGATGCCCCGTTGCGGCTCAGCGGGGTAACCGACCTGCAAATCGTTGGTGCGAATGACCAGATCTCCCGAGCGTTTGGCGGAGCGCAGGTTCAGGTGCAGTTTGGGCAGCGTCCGCACCGGGGAACGCAAGGCGCGCACGCGCCGCTCGGCTTCTTCCACACTAAAGGGCTGGTGGTGGTCTCCACGTCGAGCTGCGACCAGTTGGTGTTGAGCACGGTTTCGAATCCGACCTGCTCGATAGCCTGCACCACGCGCGTCAGCCGCCGCAGTTTGCCTTTGGCTTGCGAAACGTTCTGCCCGGAAATGTTCTTCTTGATGTACTCGACTTCTTTGAGCAGTTTTTCCTTCTCGCGCTCGAAGGTTTCCTGCCGCCGGTCAGCGCGTTCCTGGCGCTGGTGCAGGTAGGCCGAGTAGTTGCCGTGGTACATTTCGAACCCGGCGGGCAACATTTCCAGGATCGCGTTGCAGGCCCGATCCAGAAAATAACGGTCATGCGAGACGATGACGGCCGCCCCGTCCCACTGGGCCAGGTAACTCTCCAGCCATTCAACGGCAGCGATATCGAGGTGATTGGTCGGCTCATCCAGCAGGAGCAGGTCCGGGTCCGAGAGTAAGAGGCGCGCGAGAAAGGCGCGGGTGCGCTGTCCGCCGGAGAGGTGTTCCAGCCGCAGGGTGTAGTCCGCTTCGTCGAATCCCAGCCCGGTCAGCACCTGCCTGATACGCGTCGGGTAAGTGTATCCGCCGCGCCGCTCGAAGTCATGCTGGAGTTTGCCGTAACGTTCCATGACGTCTTCCGCCTGGGCGGGATCGGCCATCAGCACTTCGAGACGGTGCAGTTCTTCCTGTTTTGACTGGAAATGGCTAAAGATGGACTCGCACGACTCCCAGAGCGTGCCGTCCATTTCGAAATCGGCCTCCTGCGGGAGATACCCGATCCGGACTCCCTTTGCGCTTGCTACCGTTCCCGAGGAAGCTTCGTCCTCCCCGATCAGGATGCGCAACAGCGTGGTCTTGCCCACGCCGTTGGGACCGACCAGCGCCATGCGCGCGCCCTTGGCGACGGTGAAGCTGATGCCGCTGAAGAGATCGAAAGCGCCGAAGGATTTTGTGAGAGAGTTAGCAGTGATGAGGGACATAGGTCAGTAAGAGTTAGCAGTGATGAGGGACATAGATTAGTAATCAGCCCGCCCCGGCTTCGCCGCGCGGGCCGGGGTATCCAGTGATGATTGCCCCCGAATTATAACGCCCGAGCCCCCACCCGGCCTCCCCCAAATTCGACAAGTAGAAGTTTCTGGAACAAATGTTTATTCACTTGTCGAATTTGGGGGAGGCGGCGTGTAGCGCCGTAACAAGCCTTCGCGAGTCATGCCCGCTTTTTCCATCACGCGCGCGGCTTGCGCAGGAGTAGACGTTCGGTCTGAAACGTTTCAGGCGCGTTCATAATAATTCCTCGCAATGTAGATCGTCATAAGTCAGAAAACTGCGCTCCAGGTGTGACCACCAGACAGCCGCCGAGATGTCCTGCCGCTGCCACTGCCAGACCGGGATGAACAAATTCATGATGCAGGATTCGCGGTAGTCCAGCCAGCAGTCGTCCCAGGAATATTCCTCTACGCCGTTTTCCACCAGTTTGTCCCGATAGCGTTTCAGCAGCGTTTTCTCAAAACGCATTCGTAGGGATGGATACCAGTGCAGGCCAAGCATGTAGGCCAGGTCGTTGGTGCCTTTGCCGATATCCCAGGAATTCCAGTCAAAGATGCGGACAGCGTGAGTGCTGGGCTCGCGTGGGAATAGAATGTTCCAGAAGTGGATGTCGCCGTGCAGGAAGGTTTTGGATTTTCGAGCGGTATCCGGTCGCCAGAACTGGTTGGAGGAAGCCAGGACTTTTTCGTAAACCTGCTTGCGTTGTCCTGAGAGTCGGTCACCAATGAAATCGAGGAAAGCAGGCAACTCCCTGATGGCTTCATTGAGCCGCCCAGTCCAAAAGTTGCCTTGGGTCACTTTTGGGCGCAGTTCTGTTTCAAGGCGCGGATCGTTCCACCAGAATGCGTGGATAGCTGCCAGGCATTCGATCGCAGCCTCACAAAGCGTTTGTATAGGGGGAAGGGGCCACTCGGTCTGGAAATGAGTTGCGGACAGGTCCTCGAGCAGGAACGTGGCCTGGGATTTGTCCGCATTCTGTGTCGCGAAATAACATTCCGGGATGGGCGGATTCTCCATCCATTTGGCGATCTGTGTGTAAAAGAAATACTCTTTCTCTTTTTTGGCAATTTTCAGGATGAGATGGTCAGGAACCTGGCAAGCTGCATCTGCGGAGTAAGTGATTTCCAGTTTTCTGAGTTTGGGCGCACCGAAAGGAACATCGGAGAGCGGTTGACTGACCACACGCGTCACACTACCCCTTTGGAGGTGCCCGGCACTTTTCAGCGCTTCAGTCACCCGTCCGGGTGTAATGTCTGTAAATGTCGTTGCGGACATTTGCCCTCCCGTTGCAGCTTGCGCTTACTAAGACTTTCCGCTCCCCCGGTAAAGGCGAACGGTGGCTTTTTCCAGCGTAACCATCCCAGCCTGGATGCTCGCTTCAATGGTTTCCAAATAGGCTTCCAATCTATCTTTAGTATCTACGATCTCGACCACGACAGGCATATCCGCGGATAGGCGTGTTAGTTTGAATGTCTGAATCTTGCGGCTATTAGCGCCAAACCCCATTATGCCGCGTAAAACGGTGGCGCCAGCCAGACCTTGTTGCTTTGCCTGGACAACCATCCACTCGTACAATGGCTTGCCCTGGTATTTGTCCGCTTCGCCGATGAAAATCCGTAGCAGGTAACCTTCTTTCAGGAGTTGCATGTTTACCTCCAGAGCAAATACGCGAGAGTGCGACCCACCCAGACCAGCACCAAACCAAAAGTGACGTTCACAAAAACGTTGACCAGCGCGTTGATCATCTGTCCGCTGCGGGCCAGGTTGAGCGTGTCATTGCCAAAAGAAGAAAAGGTTGTGAACCCGCCCAGCAAACCGATAAATACCAATAAGCGCGTCTCGGAACCAAAGATACCACGTGTCTCGGCCAATTGACCCAGAAACCCGATCACGAAACAACCAATCAGGTTGACCGTCAATGTGCCGTAGGGAAAATCGAGGCTATTACTGAGTTGTTGTGCCCAACCACCGACCAGGTATCGCAGGGCGGAACCGATGAATCCACCAAGTCCAACAATAAATACGTTTAGCAAACAGCGCCTCGCTAATCGGAATCGATGTCACTTGGTGGGTTGGTTTCAGGAATGTGGACGGCTTTCTCTTTGCCCAACTCCAACGAACGCTGGTAGGCTGCCCAGACCGCGCGTGAGATGGCGGTGCGGAAACCGGCTTTTTCAAGATAGTACAGCGCTTCGGCAGAGGTGCCACCCGGCGAGGTGACCTGGTTGCGTAGTGTGGCAGGGTGCCTTTCGGCGTAGTGATAATAATCCACCGAGCCGCGGATGGTTTTCAATACCAATTGTTCGGCAATGCGGCGCGGGAATCCCATATGTACGCCTGCATCGATCAGGGCTTCTGCAAAAAGGAAGACGTAAGCAGGACCGGTACCGGAGAGGGCTGTAGCCATATCAAGGTAACTTTCGTCTTCGACAAAGACCTCATCTCCCAATGCACCCAGAATTTGGCGTGCTATCTCGTGCTGCTCATCTGAAGTCTCTTCAGATGCTGTCCAGACGGTGATGCCTTCCCCGATCTGTCCTGGCGTGTTAGGCATCGAGCGCGCAATTGCGTTGTGTTTCAAGGCTGTGCCAATCTTTTGGATGGTTGCACCTGCGACGATGGAAAGCACCAGGGCATCCTTTCGTATGGATTTCAAACCTTTCATGACTTCGCTTAGGCGCTGCGGTTTGACCGAGAGCACGATCACGTCCGCGTTTGAGGCGGCCGCGGCGTTGTCAGTTGTTGCCTGGATGCCGTATTTCTTTTGCAATTCTGCGCCGCGTTCTTCGCGTGGACCAGAAGCCAGCAGGTTTTCGGGATTGGCCAATTTCTGGCGGACAAGTCCGGCGATCATGGCTTCAGCCATCACACCAGGACCGATGAAAGTGATTTTCTTGTCAAGCATAATTCCTCCGTGAAAAATATATCACAACACGCCTGAGAATCCCCCTATTACAGGCGTGGCAATTTCAAGCTTTAATAGTATAGGTCACGCTTACATCAAACGTGACCTATGAAGTTTAGATGCCTGCAGCCTTCTTCAGCGCTTCAGCTTTGTCCGTCCGTTCCCAGGTAAACTCGATATCATCGCGGCCAAAATGACCATAAGCGGCGGTTTGACGATAGATGGGTTTGCGCAGGTCCAGGTCCCGGATAATCGCGCCGGGGCGCAGGTCAAAGTGCTGGGTAATCAGTTCCGCAATCCTGTCGTCCGCAATTTGGCCCGTCCCGAACGTTTCTACGTTAACGGAGAGCGGGTGCGCTACACCGATTGCATAGGCCACCTGGATCTCGATACGGTCGGCCAATCCAGCCGCAACCACGTTTTTCGCAACCCAGCGGGCCGCATAGGCAGCAGAGCGGTCTACTTTTGTGGGATCTTTCCCGGAGAAAGCGCCGCCACCATGACGACCCATTCCGCCATAGGTATCGACGATGATCTTGCGACCGGTCACGCCCGCGTCACCCAGCGGGCCACCGATCACGAAGCGCCCGGTGGGATTGACGTAGATCTTGAGTTCGTCGTCTACCATGTCCGCAGGCAGGACGGGCATGATAACATGCTCGATAATAGCCTTGCGGATCTCTTCCTGCGAAATTTCCGGGGCATGCTGGGTGGAAATCAGCACAGTGTCGATGCGCTTGGGCTTTCCAAAGGCGTACTCGACCGTGACCTGGCTCTTGCCATCTGGACGCAGCCACTCAAGTGTGCCATCCTTGCGGACTTCGCTCAAGCAGCGGGTCAGTTTGTGCGCCAGGTAAATCGGCATGGGCATCAGGGTGGGGGTTTCGTTGCAGGCATAGCCAAACATCATGCCCTGATCGCCAGCGCCAATGGCATCCAACTCAGCGTCGTCACCGCCTTTGGCTTCCAGCGACTTGCTTACACCCATGTCGATATCGGAGCTCTGGCTGGCAATGGCGGAGAGTACGCCGCAGGTATTACCATCGAAGCCTTTCTTGGCGCGGTCGTAGCCAATTTCGACCACAACTTTGCGGACGAGGTCGTCAAAGTTGACAAAAGCCTGGGTGGTGATTTCGCCCAGCAGCATCACGTAGCCGGTCTTGGTGGCCGTTTCGCAGGCCACGCGCGAATAAGGATCCTGCTCCAGGCAGGCATCCAGAACCGCATCGCTGATCTGGTCGCACATCTTGTCAGGATGGCCTTCCGTCACTGATTCAGACGTGAATAGCAGTTTTGGAGAAGTCATAAAAGTCGTACTCATAGGTTGCACCTCTTTGAAAAAGAAAATTGCCCTTTTCAGACTAACTAAGAAAGGGCAATTTACATGCAAATTGGGCTGCCCTCTCATCTTCCAGAAACATCCATCTGCCGGAATTAGCACCTTTTCTATTGAAAGGTTGCTGAGGCTTCGCAGGGCCGGTCCCTCCGCCTCTCTGGATAAGAGCGCCGATTAGGGCTATTGGATTGTGGCGAGATAATACCACATGTGAAATAATGCGTCAATTAAAACAAATAGCCGCCGAAATTCTTCGGCGGCTATAAACAGGCAACTAATTGTTATCTGCTGCGCAGCGGAAACCGAGCCTGGGAGAGTAATCTCCAAGATAGGCCGCGCTGCCGACTTCAGCATCATAGTTAGGACCTAATGCCGAAGCCCGGTTTGATACGCGGATTTCGGTTACCACGTCAGCATAGGAACCGCCACGTACGACACGTTTGAAATACGCTGTGCGTGTCTCTGGTCCCGTGGGGTTACTGGCAGGACTGCTAGCGTAATATTTTGCATCATAATAGTCGCTTGTCCATTCAAGGACATTCCCGGCCATATCCAATGCCCCGAACGGGCTGGCGCCGGCCGGATAACTACCTACCTGGCTTGTATCCTTATTCGAATAATTGAAATTCCCGCGTGTGTCATCCGGCGCATCTTCGCCCCAGGGATAGGTGTTGACCGTATTGCCGCGAGCGGCATATTCCCATTCTGCTTCGGTGGGCAGACGGCGGCCAGCCCATTCACAATACTGCTTGGCGGCATCCCAGGTTACGTTGACCACTGGAAAGTCATTGAACTCAGCGTTGTTGAAGTAGGACGGGTGCGTCTCTGAGGAGGTACTTTGTGGAGGAGTACATGCCCCGGCCTGGACGCATTCCAAGAACATAGCGTTCGTTACCTCGGTTTTGTCGATCCAATAGGCTTTCATCTCAACTTTGTGCACAGGTTTTTCATCCGCAGCGGCTTGCGGATCTAAACCACCCATCTGGAAGGTGCCCTCCGGAACATACACCTGGACCATGCCGTCTTCTGACGAAGTGCGTTCAGAACCCGCTTTTTTGCCTCCCAATTGGCAGGCAGTGCTCAGTAAGGCAACTGCTAACAAAATAGGAAAAAGTTTTTTCATAGCGATCCTCCGAAATTGAATTCAGTTTGAAGTATATGCAGGCGATATAGATTGTCCTATCACCCATTGGTAATATTGTGGTACTATTTTGTGACTTTTTGTTACCAATTTTATCAATTCTTGCATATAATACAAGCAAATAGCATTACAATATCGTTCGAAAGCGTGAATATGACTACTACAGAACTCTTCCAATTCTCAAGCAGCTTTACGTGTGTTCATCGTTTGTGACCAGACGGATACCGCACCTATCTGGGGATATATGATTCGAGAGAGAGGCTTGGTGGCCATTCTCGAAACATCGGTTCAACGTGCTATGGGGCGGGCTGTTGAAGACATCCCTGATTTGATCATCATTGATGTAAATGCCTCTCACGAAGATCGGATTGCGCTGTGTGAAAAATTCCGTGCTTTGAGTTCCAGCCCGATTTTGCTATTCCTGCCCGCAAATAACGAAGCGGAGATCCTTGAAGCCTATAATGCAGGTGTAGACGAGTGTGTTATCAAGCCTATCAGCCCGGCCATATTCCTTGCCAAGATCGCTGCCTGGTCGCGTCGTAGCTGGACCGAACCAATGTCTCCGCGCCGGACGAATAGACTACGTCTTGACCCCTCCCGCCGCTCAGCGGTCGGCGAAAATGACACGGACGTGCGCCTGACCAATCTTGAATTCCGTCTGCTGCACCTGTTGATGAGCAGGCCGGGGTACGTGTTCAAGAGCGAAGATATTATCCAAACCGTATGGGGTTCCCAGCGCGAGAACGACCAATCCCTGCTTAAGAATATGATCTATCGTTTGCGAAAGAAGCTGGAAGAAGAAGCTGGCGAGACCAACCTGATCCAAACCTGGCCGGGTGGGTACAGCTTTCAGGAAGATTGAGACAAAAGTCAAGAACTGTTTAAAAGATAACAAAAAGGGACAAAAAAACTGGCGATCATTATGATCGCCAGTTTTTGTATGTCTTGTTCGATTGTGAACGAGCCCTGTTTGTTTTTATCTTCTCCACACTTACCACCCCGCCCAATGCATTCAGCTTCAGCATCCAGACGGATCCGATCTGGAATTGCTGGAACTCACTGGCATTCGCCGGGATCATACGTTTTCTCGCCTTTTTCGGTATCGAAATAGACTGTGTAGTCGGCGCTCTGGTCCCCTAGACGCTGGTCATTGCTAACGTTGGGTTGCTCGTAGTACGGGTTGAGATCGTGCCCGTCCAGTGTGTAGGTTTGGATAGTGGTCCATTCGTCCAGAGTGTAGTCGCAATACTTCTCACTCTCATCGTGACAGTCCTCCACGACCTCGGCGTAGCCATTACCCTGGTCAACCGACTTCTCTTCACACACTTGCCGAGTCTCGGTTTGGCAGGAGACGTTATAAGCATCCGAAGGGGGATCTCCGCGCTCGTTGTTGTAATCTACCGCGCGGATTTCCTGCACCGGCACGGACGTCTGCCAGTACACATCGGCCACGGTCGCTTTTACTGATGATGAGGGAACAACGAACAGCAGGATAACTGCGATACAACATGCCAATAATGCGCCGCCGATCCCGCCTAAAAGCAGCCAATTGGGTTTCTTTTTGGTGCCTTTGATAGCAGCGTCAGCAGCTACCACGGAAGCAGGGATGGCAGGTGAGGGCCTGGCAGGACGCGGCAAGGCAGCACCGCATTCCTTACAGTTGACATTGGCTCCCGGATTCTCTGTGCCACAGTTGGTACAGGTCACGTTTTCCAGCTTGCCCGCCGATATGTCGATCTCGCGCCCGGCTTGGCGCGCTTTTCCCTCGCTCAAGTCTGCGCCGCACTGCGAGCAGGTCTTCGCAGTAGATGGGTTACGCGTGCCGCAGAACCCACAGTGGATGTCGGCGCTGCGTTTCTCTAACTCGCTGGCCTTCTCATCTGAAACGAATTTCTTCTCGGCGGGCGCTTCAAATTGTACGTTCTCGGGCTGCGGCGCACCGCAGTTCATACAGGTCTTTTCAGAGCCCTTGTTGCGTGTTTCGCAGTTCGGGCATGTCCATTCCAGTTCGACAAATCCTTTGCTTCTGCGGGCCATGCTGCCTCCTCAATTTATCTTTTGGAGAATTTTATCAAAAATCATCCGCCCTGCCTGCCCCCCGAAATGGTGAGCGCAGCGCAGTCGAAGAGCCACAACGTACGCTTCGACTGCGGACTTCGTTCTCCGCTCAACAAGGAAATCAAAATCCATGCCATCTGCGGACTTCCTCCAGGCGGGACTCTAACTCCGGCTCCCTGCGTGGAAAGGGGTCTCCCGCATCGAACCCGGCCCCGTTGCCCCGTCCGGGCCGAGAGCCCATCGGGGCGATACGGCCTGCCAGCGCTTCGAAAACCGCTGCCGCCCCGTTGGCGACGTTCGTCGGGTTATAGCCGCCTTCCAACACGAAGACGATCTTCCCGCCACAATGCTCCTCAGCCAGTTCCACCAGTCGCTTCGAAATGTTGAAGAACCCTGTCGACGAGAGTCCCAGCGAAGTCAGCGGGTCATTCCAATGTGAATCAAACCCCGCCGAGACGAAGATCATCTCCGGCCTGAAGGCTTCCACTGTTGGCTGGATGATCTCATCTGTGATGCGTGCAAAAGACTGATCGCCCGCATAGGCGGGCAGCGGCACATTGACGATGCGTTTCTTGGCGTGTGGCGCATCTTCCAGCCAACCCGTGCCGGGATAAATGCCCCATTGATGCGTCGAGAGATAGGCAGTACGCTCGTCTTTCAGAAAAGCCGCCTGCGTGCCGTTGCCGTGATGCGCATCGTAATCCACCACCAGCACACGTTCTAACCCCTGTGCAAGCGCGTCTCGGGCTGCTACTGCAATGTTGTTGAAAAGGCAGAAACCCATGGCCTTATCCGGCTCGGCATGATGCCCTGGCGGACGCACGATGGCAAAAGCATTGTCGAATTCACCCGCGATAACCGCCCGCGAGCACGCCAGAGTAGCACCCGCAGCCAGCAACGCATCCTCGAACGAGGTCTGCGTGACGAAGGTGGGGGCATAATCAATGATGCCGGGCGCCTGTTCGCGGCAGACGCGTTCCAGCCCGGTGATCAGATGCGGGACGTGTACACGCGCGATGTCTTCGTGTTTCGCCGGGGATGCTTCGATACGTTCTGCGGGGAATGAATTGAGTTTGGGAATGAGTTCATCCAGGCGCTCCGGGCATTCCGGATGATCTGGATATTCGTGTTCTGGGGAGGGGACGAAGGTGTAGGCGGTGGACATGGATTTATTATACGTTAAACCCGTAGGGGCGACCCGTTATGATTGACCGTTTTTATATTGGCCTAATCTGGAAGGGTCGCCCCTACAGTTGTTTAAAGACCAACAGGCACCGAAGTGCCTGTTGGCCTTGAGGGGGGAGGGACACCACCGTCTGTTCAACATGGGGGGGACATGCTGTCCAGATTGTTCGGTGGATGACACCTAAATACCAATAAAAGGGAGGGCAGGTGTCGTTAGGATTAATATACACCTAAACCGTTTGACTAACATTAAATTAAGATTAGAAATAAGGGTTAATTAGTCCAATTTTATCCCCCGCAATTCCTATTTGTGCGATGTGTTACATATCAGCGGTAGTTATTCGGTCCTGTGCCCTTTCGAACCGAAGATCTTCAACCACTCATCCACTTCCGCAGACGAGATTTTTCGGTCTACGGCAGGTTTACCGGTTTCGCCGCGTGGAGTCTGTTGCAGCAGACGGGCAAACTCCTCGGACGAGAGCACTTCGGCATGAGCAGCCCGCGCTTCGGCCTGCACCTCCCGATCGGAACTGACCACGGTCCAGTTTTTGGCGGCGCGCCCCATCTTTTTAAGCCGCCGCGCGATGGCGGTATCGGCAGTTGTTCCGGCACGGACGAAATGCGCTTTAACGGTACCCAGGCTACGGGTCCCAGCCTGACCCGCTGGCGCGCCGTCGAAGTAGACTTCCACCTGCTTGCGGTGCAATCTGGAAAATTCCTGCAAGATTGCTACCAGTTCCATTTCGTCATCCATGGAGTCCAGGCGCAGTCCTACTTTTGGGATCAGGTTGTGTCCGTCGACAAGATAGGGCATGTCCGTCATTATAACTGGGGAGTCCAAAGTCTCCCGACTTTGGTTGCAAAATCGGGAGATTTTGCAACCAAATAAAAAATCGCTTGACGACATTGGATGGCTGTGATATAAACTCGCCCTAATAACTAAATATTTCGCTCTTATCCAGAGAGGCTGAGGGACCGGCCCTATGAAGCCTCGGCAACCGGATTAGATGGTCAATTGGATAGTTTGGTAGTTAGATAGTTGGGTAGATGGTTTAGCGGCCACTACTGAACTACAAAACTACTAAACTACAAAACTACTAAACTAAAAGTTGGTGCCAATTCCGGCAGATGTTTCTGGAAGATAAGATGAAGCGTTCAGCCTCTTCTTACTTACCAGAAGAGGTTTTTATTTACCTCTTCCGGGTAATGGGCGGAAATTACCACAGGAGGCTCTCATGACCAATACTGATCGTAAATTTGGATTTACCACCCGGCAACTGCACGCAGGCTATACACCCGAGCCGACGACCGGTTCGCGGGCTGTGCCTATTTACCAGACTACAGCCTATGACCTGCAAAGCACGGATCGCGCCGCCCGTCTGTTTGCGCTTGAGGAAACGGGCAATATTTATACGCGCATCGGTAACCCGACCAGCAACGTGCTCGAGCAGCGCATGGCGGACCTGGAAGGGGGCGTGGGCGCGGTAGAGGTCAGCTCCGGGCACGCCGCACAGACGACGGCTATCTTTGCGATCTGCCAGGCAGGTGACCATATTGTCTCGGCGGCTACCCTGTATGGCGGAACGGTCAGTCAGTTCCGTTACACCTTCCCACGCCTGGGCATACAGGTAACGTTCGTGGACCCATCTGACCCGGAGAATTTTCGCCGTGCGATCCAGGCTAACACCAAAATCATTTACGGTGAAACGCTGGGTAATCCGCTGGTGAATGTCTTCCCACTGGAAGCGGCGGCTAAGATCGCGCAGGAATATCACATCCCGCTGATGATCGATAACACCCTGGCGACGCCCTATCTGTGCCGTCCGTTCGAGTGGGGTGCGAACATTGTCACGCACTCGACCACCAAATATACCGGTGGACACGGCACCACCATGGGCGGTGTGGTTGTAGATGGAGGCAACTTTGATTGGCAACACGAACGCTTCCCGAATTTCACGGAACCTGATCCTTCCTACCACGGTGTTTCCTACGCGGATGATTTTGGACCGCTGGCGTTCATCTCTAAAGCGCGTGCCGGCATCCTGCGGGACATTGGCGCCTGCCAGGCACCGATTCAATTCGTGGCTGATGATCCAGGGTCTGGAAACGTTGAGCTTGCGCATGGAGCGGCACATTGCCAATGCGCAGGCAGTAGCCGAATTCCTGGAAAAACATCCCAGAGTTAGTTGGGTCAAGTATCCGGGACTGGCAAGCCACCCTGACCACGAACTGGCGCAGAGGTACCTGCCCAAAGGCCCCGGCGCAATGATGGGCTTCGGCGTCAAAGGCGGCCGCGAGGCCGGAGCGAAGTTCATCAACAGTCTGAAACTCTTCAGTCATGTCGCTAACTTGGGAGATGCCAAATCGCTGGCCATCCACCCGGCCAGCACTACGCACAGCCAGCTTTCGGCGGAAGAGCAAGTGGCGGCAGGCGTCAGCCCTGATTTCGTCCGTTTGAGCATTGGCATCGAAGACATTGACGACTTGCTGTGGGACCTCGACCAGGCCTTGCAGTAGGAGGTAGCTATGCCAGTCCGAATTCCAACTACCTTACCCGCACGCGTCATCCTGGAACGAGAGAATATCTTCGTGATGGGACGCGAGCGCGCTGAGCAACAGGATATCCGTCCACTACGTGTGGCTATCTTGAACCTGATGCCCACCAAAATCGAGACCGAAACGCAATTGCTGCGCCTGCTTGGCAATTCCGCTTTGCAAGTGGAAATTACTCTATTGCAGACGGCCACCTACCAACCCAAAAATACTTCATCTGATCACCTGATTGCGCATTACAAAACCTGGGAGCAAGTGCATAAGGAAAAGTTCGATGGCCTTGTCATCACTGGCGCGCCGATCGAACATTTGCCCTTCGAAGAAGTGGAATATTGGGATGAATTGTGTACCATTATGGATTGGGCCGCGACCAATGTCTTCTCTACGCTGCACATTTGCTGGGGCGCGCAGGCGGGACTGTATCACCGTTACGGCATCCCGAAATATCCGCTGTCACAAAAGATGTTTGGGGTTTTCGAGCACAGAGTGCTAGTCCGTAACGAAAAGCTGTTGCGCGGCTTCGATGACACTTTCCTCGCGCCGCATTCACGGCATACCGAAGTCCGTGTTGCGGATGTTGAAAAAGTAACCGATTTGAAATTGTTGGCTGTCTCAGAAGATGCCGGCCTGTACCTGGCAGCCTCCCAGGATGGACGGCATGTATTCGTCACCGGACATTCGGAGTACGATCCGCTCACGCTGAAAGGCGAATACGACCGCGACGTCAAACAGGGACTTCCAATTGAAGTGCCCAGGAATTACTTCCCGGACGATGACCCGTCTCGCCCGCCGCTGGTGCGCTGGCGCGGACATGCCAATCTGTTGTTTGCGAACTGGTTGAATTACCACGTTTATCAGGTCACGCCGTATGACCTCAACCATATCCCCCATCACGGAACCTATGCAAATTTTTAAGGCTTGGGACATTCAAGCATAGGTAAACATAAAATTGTAGGGGCGGGTCTTAGACCTGCCCCTACAAAACAATTTACGCCAACTCAACTTCTTTCGTTGTAATTTCAAATGTAGGTGGCTGCTCGAAGTGCTTTTTCACCGCGCACAGTTCCGCCGATTTAACCAGCGAAGGGCGGTATTTTTCCGGGAAGGAGGGCGGTACCTGGATTTCCAGGTCTACCTTGCCAACCATGCCGGTGATCGGGTTGCTGTGCATACGCTGCACGATGCGGATGCCATCGGTAGATAGACCGCGCTGGCGGCAGAAGCCCAGCACGTAAATGCCTGCGCAGGTGCCCATTGATGCCAGGAACACAGCAAACGGGGTGGGGGCAGAACCATCACCACCGCCTTGGGGGGGCTGGTCGGTCTGGACGGTGTACTGGCCAAAGTGGGCGTCCACGCGGGCGCCACCGGGGAAGTCAATGATCATTTCCATGTAGAAAACTCCTTTAAGTGTTATCCTCCGTTAGATGGGATTCCCCTCAAAAAGTTGCATGACTGTGCTTTATAATGCTAACAACTCAAGAAAAGGAGTTTTTTATGTCAAACAAAAAACGTGGTGATCTGGTTGTCTCTTCCGGAGGCGGCATGTTGCGTGATCTGGTGTTTCGTTTCAAACTTATCGTCCGCTTGATGGGCGATAAACGTGTTAACCCATTCATCAAGCTGATTCCTATTGGATCCCTGATCTACCTGATCTCCCCTATTGATCTGATCTCCGGCATTCCGGGTGTGAGCGCGCTGGACGATGTGGCACTGGTCTCGTTGGGCGCTTATCTCTTCATCGAATTCTGTCCGCCCGATGTGGTGCAGGAGCATATGCAAAAGCTGACCAGCAATATGGACGTGGTCGAAGGAAACGATGAAATCGTAGATGCCGAAGCTATCGACTTGGATGACGATAAAAAATAGGATATAAATATGAAGCGCGCTTTACTGGTGCTTTTCGCGTTCTCTCTGGCCGCCTGCTTACCGACGACAACCCCGCCGCCTCCTACGCCTGTAGCGGCTACCGACACCCCTACGGCAGCCCCGCCTCCAACAGACCCGGCCACGGCGTTGCCCCCTACCGAAACCCCCACAGCCCCTCCAACTCCAGCTAATGTGATGACTTTCCCAAACCCAGACGCTTACATCTGGGAAACGGTCGCTGCTGGCCTTGTGCGCCCTGTGAACATCCAGTCCGCGAGCGATGGCTCTGGCAGGTTGTTCATCATCGAGAAGGTCGGGCGCATCCGCATTTTGCAGGATGGGAAACTGCTGGATTCTCCCTTCTTGGATATCAGCAATCAGGTTGGCAGCGGCGGGAATGAACAGGGCCTGCTTGGTCTGGCCTTTCACCCAAACTATGCGGAAAATGGACTGTTCTTCGTTAACTATACGGATAAAAACGGCAATACCGTCATCGCCCGCTATCATGTCACAGCCGATCCTAACGTTGCCGATCCAAACAGCGAAGTTGCCTTGCTGCACGTGGACCAACCCTTTGCCAAAACCATAATGGCGGCATGTTGGCCTTTGGCCCGGACGGTTACCTGTATGCGGGTCTCGGGGACGGTGGTTCGGGAGGCGACCCGTTTGGAAACGGCCAAAAGACTGAATACGCTGCTGGGCAAGATTCTGCGCCTGGATGTGGACTCAGCCGAACCTTACGCCGTCCCGCCTGATAACCCCTTTGGAAACGAGATATGGGCCTATGGTTTGCGCAATCCCTGGCGTTTTTCATTTGACCGTCTTACGGACGATTTATATATCGGCGATGTTGGTCAAAATACCTGGGAAGAGATCGATTTCGTGACAGCAGGCACGCCCGGCGGCCTCAACTTCGGTTGGAATTACTTCGAGGGCATGCATCCCTATCAAGGCACACCCCCGAGCAACGTCTCGTTCACCCCGCCGGTAGCCGAATATAGCCATGATGGCGGCCGCTGCTCGGTGACGGGTGGATACGTTTATCGGGGTTCTATGCCCGAATGGAACGGGATTTACCTTTATGGCGATTATTGCACGGGAACTGTCTGGGGCCTGATCCACTCTGACGGAGGCTGGCAAAATCAGGTCCTGTTTGACGCGCTGGGAAACATCACTTCGTTCGGGCAGGATGAATCCGGGGAAGTCTATATTGTCTTAGACGGCGGTCAAATCCTGCGACTTGTAGCCCGTTAAAGTGGATAAATGAGAGATATGTCGTCCTAATTAGGCGCTTTGTCATACCATTTTGTGACGCCTGTCACTGGTTTCATTTCTCCGGGTTGCATAAAATAAAAATATAGTCAGGAGGCAGATATGGTAAAGCGTAACTGGCAAGTACAAATGCTGAAATATTGCGAGCATGTTGGGCATGAGATCGCGCTGGAAAATGAAGTTGTGTATCCGGCCGACCATCTCCCCGACCAGCCGCCGCGTGTTTTGGCCAGCCGTTGTTCAAATGCCATGCAGTGCAACACGATGTTCGATAAGCCTGTCTGCGTGTGGTGCGGTACTAATCCAACCCATAAGCCTGCATAAAAGACGACCAATGCGTATGCGAAAACGCATTCAGTAAAAATTTGCTCCTCCCTTTGAGTTGGTTTTTGGCAAACCCCGCGACTGCTCGCGGGGTTTGCCGTTAATCGGTCTTTCTATTTGCCGGTTGTTTCATCGTTGGTGGAGCTTTCGAAGATCAGCGTTTTTTCTTCCAGTAAGGTTGATCCTCTTCCTTACGCTTTTCCTCGGTTCGTTTTTCGACTCGCTCCCGGGCCTGTTCGACACGGGCACGGTTTTCAGCTAGCACCTTGCTTCGTAGTTGACGCCTGGATGCAGTGCGTTTGCGAACAATATAGATAACCACCCCGCCAATCAATGCGATTTCAGTCAAAACCCAAAAGGTGATGCGTGATTCTTGCCCTGTCAAGGTATCTGGGACAAAATATGCAGTATCCGGGCGGGTAGGATGTATGATCAGATATTCGCCCGGTTGATCGATTACGAAGGAAACGACTGGCCGACCGGGCGCGAAGGGGGTATCGTACCATGCCAATCCACGCCCAATCAGTGTGATAGCAACCTCGGTGCCGAGGTCCTCCGATTGAATTTTTATCCAGGGCTTGGAATTGCCTTCAACGATAGCATCATGAATCACCAGCAGGTCGTAATTATTGACATACAAAATATATCGCCCTGGTGAGGAAATTGTGACCGAAGATGGGTTTTTTGCCAGGGACATAGGAATCACATCTTGTGGCATGACCATATCGATAAGTCCCACTTTGGCTGGCACGTACATGAGCGCAGTACCGGTATATTTGATGATATCGGGTAATCTTAGGAAAGCCAGAAGCGCAGCAATGAAAAGAGCAATTCCAAGCACAATGCTGCCCATCGTTGGCGGCTTAGGGAGACCAGTTGTCATAAACAAATACCCTGAGAAGATAACGCACAATCAAATTTCCAGCATAGATGTAAGAATGGTTTGATTGTGCTAGGTTGTAGGTATCCTCAATTTACCAGTTCTACTCCCTTGGGTCAAGCCTCCATAGAGGCATTATCTGGCAACGCCTCACTCGTTCAATGAATAAACTCGTGCTGCAGCTCACCACGGATTCACAGGGCTGCGGTACCCGCCGAAAAATGTTCTTGTTTCATTCTCTGTGAAGTAAGCGAATCCCTCATTGTCCATGCCAGGCGCTACAAATAAGAAGTCAGTCTTCGACACCTTTCACTCTTAAAAACTATCGTTTTTCGGCTAGATAAGCAAAGAATCCTGCCCGTCGCAGCGCCTTTAAAGTCAGCCAACCTAAAAAGCCCCCGATGGCACCGAAAACGATATACCCGATAACAGAGCGTAGCAACCCCAAAGCCACGAAACCTAGCGGCCGTCGTTTCCCGAGGCAGCCGGTCCAACCGCCGCCAGCGCGTCGATCACGCCTACTTTGTCGCCGCCCAGGCCTTCCAGAAAAATGCCACGCGCGGCGGCCAGGTCACGCGGCTCCTGCTGGTACAGGAATTCACGCCTAAACTCGCGCGATTTGTTTTCTCTGGCGGTGGTTGGCCACCAGGCGGTGGTTCAAAAATTGCGCCACTTCCTCGTCGGCGGGCGCGGCGAACACATCTTCCGGGCTGCCCACCTGCCGCAGACGATTTCCGGCAATCACGGCCATGCGCCCGGCCAGTTGCTCCGCTTCCGGCAGGTCGTGGGTGACGAAGACGGTCGTGGTGGCGGTTTCGCTTAGCAAAGCGCCAAGATCATCTAACAAGCGGCTGCGTGTGGGCGGATCGAGAGCGGAAAAAGGCTCGTCCAGCAGCAGCAACTGGGGTTCGAGAACGAGCGCCCGTGCCAGGCTGACGCGCTGCGCCTCGCCCCCCGATAACTGGCCTGCCCGCCGTTTCGACAGATGTCCCACACCCAAGCGGTCCAGCCAGAGCGGCACCACCCGGCGGATTTCATCTTTAGCGACGCCACGGAACTTCAGCCCGGAGGCAACATTCTCGAACACAGATGTGTCGAACAGCAGCGGGTCCTGCATCACAAGCGCAATACGGCGACGATAGACCGTATCGGACTCAGCACGGGCCTGCCTGCCGTTAAAAAGGATTTCTCCTCGCTCCGGCTTGAGCAGGCGTGCCAATGTCAGCAAAAGGGTACTTTTCCCCGCCCCGTTCGGACCGACAACAGCCAGCACCTCGCCATTTTGGATGGACAGGTGTTCGATATGCAGCGCATCCTTCTTGCCACGTTTGACGAGCAGGTCTTTTATCGTAATAAGTTCATTCATCGAGGGTTCTTTCATCTTTCTATTTTCCATCCACAATCAAAGAAGAAAGAGGAAAGATGCCAATGTTCTCGTTCCCCATCACTTCGCACTCCGCTGCTGGATCCAGGTCAGCGCCCAATTGACCAGGAACGTGATGGTCAGGAGCAAGATGCCGAGCGCGATGGCAAAATCGAAATTGCCTTTGCCGGTTTCGAGTACGATGGCGGTGGTCAAGACGCGTGTCTGGTAGCGGATGTTGCCGCCCACCATCATCGAGGCGCCGACTTCCGAGATGACCGAGCCAAAGCCAGCCATCAAGGCTGCCAGCAGGGGCAGACGCGCTTCTTTCCAGAGCATCCAGATCATTTGCGGGCGGGAAGCGCCCAATCCGTAGAGTTGCAGTCGCAGACGAGAGTCAAGGGCTTGCAATGCGGCGGCGGTCAGGCCGGTCACAACCGGGAACGAAATAATGACTTGCGCAATAATAATAGCTGTCGGTGTATAGATCAGGTGCATATCCCCCAATGGACCGGAACGCCACAACGTTATGGCGACAAACAGGCCGACCACCACGGGCGGCAATCCCATGCCGGTATTGACCATGCTCAGCAAAAAAGAGCGTCCGTAGAATTTTCCCAGCGCCAAGAGTGTGCCGAACGGCAGGCCAATGAACAGACTCAGCCCGGTTGCCAGGGCTGAGATTTGTAACGAAAGGATGGTGATTTGGAAGACTTCGGCGTTGAAAATCATGGTTCATTCCGTAGGGGCGGGTCTCAGACCCGCCCCTACAAATTCGGTTTATTCTAATCCAAGGTCAGCGTCAGTTTTATCCGCATCGGGGAAGAACAGCGGCTGGCCAAATTTGTCCACGCCGAACTCGCCGATGACTGTCTGCGTGGCGGGATCGGTCATGAATTTGGCGAAGGCAATCGCGCCGTCATAATTTGATTTCGGCCACTTGTCGGGGTTGACGGTGATGACGTGATACACGTTCAACAATGCAGCATCCCCCTCGACCAGGATTTCAAGGTCGAGATTTTCTTTGTTGGCCAGATAGGTGGCGCGGTCGGTCAGGGTGTAGGCTTGCTTTCTCAGATGTGATTGTCAGCGTAGCGCCCATGCCTTGACCGGAGTCGATGTACCAGGCCTGCCCGTTTGGGTCAGCAGTGGTTTTACCCCACAGGCTGATCTCCATCTTGTTGGTGCCCGAGTCGTCGCCGCGGGTGATGAAGTCCGCGCCGGCATCGGCGATCTTCTGGAAGGCTTCCACCGCGGTGGGCGTGCCCTTGATGCCAGCCGGATCAGCGGCGGGACCCACGATGACGAAGTCGTTGTGCATGACCAGGAAGCGGTCCTTGCCCCAACCGGCATCCATCAGCGCTTTTTCAGAAGCGGGCGCGTGGACCAGCAGCACGTCTGCATTGCCTTCTTCTGCCATCTTCAAGGCTGCGCCGGTGCCAACGGCCACGGTCTGGACGGTATAGCCAGTCTGATCCTCGAAACATAGGAACAAGCACATCCAGTAGACCGGAGTCCTGCGTGGAGGTGGTGGTCGCCAAGATCAAGTTCGGGTTGGCTGGCGCGGCTGGCTCAGTAGGAGCCGGTGCCTCGGTGGGCGCTTCTGTTGCGGCAGACGCTTCGGTCATTGCAACCGGGGCCTCGGTTGCAGGTGCGGACGTTGCTCCTCCGCAGCCCGTCAGCGCCAGTGCAAATATGGTGAGAAGCAGAAAGGTTATTCGAGCGTGTTTCATAAAGTGTCTCCTGTGAAATGAATTTTGTAAGCAAGCCGGTGCGGATCAATCTACAGCAACCATAACGTTGGAGGCTTTGACCACAGCGTAAGCTTCTTTGCCTTCTTTGAGTCCCAGGTTTTCTACAGAACCATTGGTGATGATCGAAACGATCTGTAATCCACCTGGGAGTTCCAGTGTAACTTCCGAGTTGACAGCCCCCTTAACAACCTTTAGCACTTTGCCTTTCAAAACGTTGCGTGCGCTAAGTTTCATCATTTACCTCCTATAGTGAAATTTGTTCACCACTGTGCGTGGTGGTATACCCCGTAAGGGTGGAGTTTCCTGCCGAAAAGCGGAAGTTTGAATGTAATCGAGCAGGGGAGCCAGGGTATTTTCTTGCTCGCGTGGCAGGATGAGGTCGTAGCGCTCTTCAAAGAGCGGGATAAAGTCGAGGTTGTATTGTTGAGCGGAGGCTTGCAATCCCAATGCAGCATCGGCTTGGCCATTCGCAATAGCGCGGGCGCATTTGGTGTGCGTATTGACAACGTGCTCATAACCGTCGATGGCTTCTGGAGAAATGCCCAGCCGTTCGAGTTCGCCATCCAACCAGAGACGCGTCCCGGAGCCGGGATTGCGGTTGATGAAACGGAGGCCGGTTTGGGCCAGGTCCGCTACGTTCCGGACTCCCTTGGGATTGCCCGACGTAAGCATCAACCCCTGCGTGCGATAGGCCAGGGTTACCAAATCCATTGCGCGGTCGGGGAAAAGATGGCGGACGAAGGGCGCGTTGTACTCACCGCTCTTATCGAGCAAGTGCGCGCCGGAGATCTGGCAAAGCCCCTGGCGCAGGTTGACGAGACCGTCCAGGCTGCCGACAGGCAGGGTCAGCAGAGTGAGATGATCGGCAATTTGCTCGCTGATCTTTTCGAGGGCGAGATCGTGGCTGCCAGAGAACACGACGGCAGGCTTGTCGCCTTCCGGCAGGATCAGTTCCTGTAACAGGAAAGCGCCTGCTTTGGCGCGATAGAACTTCTCTGTAACCTTGCCGGTAATGCGAACCTCGCTTAATTCGATCAGTTCCGCGGCTTCAAGCGCCAGGATATGATGACGTACCCATGCCGGTGACTGGCCGAGGGTCCGCGCAAGCTGCGTGAGGCTGGCCGGGCCAGCCATCAACAGACGCAGGATGTGCAATCGTCTTGAGTCCGACAAGAGTTTGATTTGTTCAAAAGCGTGGAGGGTTTCTACTTTATCCATAGGATATTCCCTTTAATTAAGGAAAAACTTAATCGTAAACGAGTTTAGCATAAAGGCGCTATTTTCGTCAAATTTTCTCGAAAGTATTTTGATACAATTTGAAAATTGGTTGGCTGATATAGAGATAAGAGAGAATCCCGGGGCTTATGGCAAAAAAACGAACGCCAACGCCGCAGTTGGCACAGGAAATTGCTGTTTTGCGTGAGAGCGAAGAGAAGCTGAAGGCGCTTTTGCAGTCCTTACCAGTGGGAGTTTCCATTCTTGGAGAAGATCGGAAACCGATCTATACAAACCAGGCCCTGGAAAAGGTGTTGGGGTTTCCTGAGGGCGAATTACAGAAGGGCGGATATGGACAGCGAAAATACCTGAGAGATGACGGCAGTGAAATGCCAGCCGAAGAATATCCCAGTGCGCGCGCTTTTCGTGAAAGGCGAACGATCAGGAATGTTGAAGTTGGCATCGTGAAGGAGAATGGGGAAATTGTCTGGACATCAGTAAGCGCGGTACCCTTCGAACGCGGGACCTGGCGTATGCTCCTGACTGTTTCCGATATTACGTCACAAAAGCAAGCAGAAAATTCGCTTCAAAAACGGACCGAGGAACTGGTCGAGCGCATCAAGGAGTTGAACTGTCTCTATGGCATCGCCGACCTGGTCGAACAGCCGGGAATTACCCTGGAAGAAATTTTGCAGGGAACCACAGAGCTGATTCCCCCTTCCTGGCATTACCCGGGAATGACCTGTGCACGCATCGTATATGGAGGACAGGAATACACTTCTAAGGGGTTCAAGACTTCAGAGTGGAGGCAAAGCAGCGATATTTATGTCCATGCGTATCCCAGCGGCTCGGTGGAGGTCTTCTATACCGGCACTGCACCTGAAGATGATGATAGTCCATTTTTGAAAGAAGGACAGAGCCTGCTGCATGCCATTGCCGAGCGATTGGGCCGTATTATCGAGCGCTTTCGGGCGGAGATGCTGCTTTTGAAACTGGCAACAACTGACCCGTTGACTGGCCTGTATAACCGTCGTCACTACTTTGACCTGGCCGAACAGGAGGTGGCGCGTTCCAAACGCTACGGACATCCGCTGGCTTGCATCATGTTCGACATTGATTATTTCAAGCGTATCAACGATTCTTATGGACACTTGTTTGGCGACAGGGTGTTGAAGGGGATGGTCTGGCGTTGCCGGGAGAATATCCGGCAGGTGGATATCTTTGCGCGTTACGGCGGTGATGAATTTGTCATCCTGTTGCCTGAAACGGGCTTGCAGCGCAGCAAACAACTGACCGAGCGGTTATGTCATGGGTTTCAGAACCAGCCTTTAAAAATCGATGAACGTGAGATTCCCATCACGCTCAGTATGGGCGTGGCCAGCATGCCGGGAGATCATGACCTGGCGCTGGACATCCTGCTCAATCGCGCGGACGAGGCGCTGTACGATGCCAAAGAAAAGGGACGCAATCGAATTTCTGTCTGGGAAGCAAAAAAATAGGACATTCTTGGTCGTGTTTGCGCGGTATGGTGCTCTGTGGTAAACTCACGCCCAACAATTGACCCGGATGGATTACTCCGTCCACTCATCCAGAGAGGCTGAGGGACCGGCCCTGTGAAGCCTCGGCAACCTGTTAGCGGTTAGCTATCAGCGGTCAGCGTTTGGTGTTTTGCTAAATGCTGATTGCTAAAAGCTGAAAGCTAAAACCGGTGCCAATTCCGGCAGTGAAGGGACAACTGCGTGTTGTCCGAAACTGGAAGATGAGAGCTGACTTTGATTTAATGACGCCTCTCATTTTCCGAGAGGCGATTTTGTTGTAAAGAATTCACCGTTGGTCGAGTAGTCCTGTGCTTTTCAGGACGTATCGCCCGTCCTGCCCGCACCGAGCGCAGGCACGCCTGGCGTTCCGGATCAGGGAGACCAACAAGCAGCTAGAGAACGAAAGATTTCTTGAAACAAGGTGGCCTCGATACTCCGCTTCGCGGTACTCGACCACCGAAATAAATAGAAACGAGCGAATTTGATGAACTGTCCCGAATGCGGTGCACCTGACACGCCTGCGAAGCCCGTTTCAATGAATGCCTTGCCCTCGAATTCAGCGATGCAGCTTATGGCGCGGTCCATCATCTGACCGTTGCGGCCTACATGCTTCAACATTCCAGCAAACTGACCCGCGAAGGCTGGCTGCACGAGCGTAATTTATTGAAAGATTCCTCGTTGAAAACAAACCGCCCGCCTTCATCCGCCAGCAAAACAAGGATCTGGTCGACAGCGGCAAACGCACGTTCAAGATCAAATCGACGGATGGGAAACCGGTTATCAACAAAACCACGTGGACGAAGACGATACTGGATATTCGGATGGATAATGCCGAAGATTATTGCGAAGATGTGACCGCGTGGGCAAAGTCCGTGCTGGAAGATAGTGAGGAATTAGAATTTGAATTGGAATGGAGAACAGCAAATATGATTTTTAAAGAAAGAATATTGGATTTTTCAATAGGAATTAACGTTATTTCCATAACTGGATACATCGAAACTCGTGTTGCCGCAGATTCGAACCATGAGCCATTACTGGATTTCGTGAAAACGGGCACAAGTCATGCTGAAATATAACGCCACAAACGTAAGCCGATCAAATGTGGTTTTATCTAGGTAATTCACCTATGCCAAGGAGAGATTTTTGATACGCTGGTGAATTAAAAAATTATCGAATCCTCAAGACTAATTTGACCAAACGCGCTGTAGTTACATGTAGACATGTGCATTCAGATTTTCCTGAGACAAATGTGCTTGGCTAGAACCAATCATTTCTCCTCGCTGAAGATTCAAGTGATTATGTTCGCTGGGTTAATTAGTATTTATTTCTACAATACAGATATGATAATATGCGAGCAATTCCATTGATTAGTCGCGCTGGTATTTGCGATACTGAAAATCCGAACGGAAATCGTAAGAGATACATAGTGTATGGAAGAATTGTTATGCGGCAGGTAAGAGTTCAATCGCGACACTACAATAAAAGATAATTGCTCAGTTCAGCAATTATCTAGCATAGATTAAACTTGAGCTGGAGGATAACAACATTGACCGAAAGGAAAATATACCAACCGAAAATACCTCGACGCCCTCGAAAAGAAAGTGCTCGTCTTCGACGGCGCGATGGGCACCAGCCTACAAGTTCAAAATCTGACCGCCGAACACTTTGGCGGCGAACAATACAACGGCTGCAACGACTACCTCGTCATCTCGTACCCCGAAGCCGTCGAAAAAGTCCATCGCTCGTTCCTCGAAGTCGGCGTGGACGTGCTCGAAACCGACACCTTCCGCGCCAACCGCATCACCATGGCGGAATACGGCCTGGGGGAGCGTGTCATCGAGATCAACGAAACCGCCGCAAAATTAGCGCGCCGTTTGGCGGATGAATATTCCGCTAAACCCGTACTCCCGCTGGGAGCGGGAGGCTCAGCACCCTCGGTTCGTCGCTGGCTCCATCGGACCGTCCGGCAAACTGCCCTCCGCCAACGACCCCGAACTCTCCAACGTCAGTTTCGACGAACTGGCCGACGTATTCCGGGAGCAGGCCGTCGGTCTGATTCGAGGCGGGGTGGACCTGCTGCTGATCGAAACCTCGCAGGACATCCTCGAAGTCAAGGCCGCCATCACCGGCATCCATCAGGCCTTCGACGAGACCGGCGTCTACCTGCCCATCCAGGCCCAGGTCACGCTCGACACCACCGGACGCATGCTGCTCGGCACCGACGTTAATGCCGCGCTGGCCATCCTCGAAGGCCTCGGCATCGACGTCATCGGCCTGAACTGCTCCACCGGCCCCGAGCACATGCGCGAGCCCATCCGCGTGCTCGGCGAAAACGCCACCCTGCCCGTCTCCTGCATCCCCAACGCCGGGCTGCCGCTCAACGTCGACGGCCAGGCCGTTTACCCGCTCGAGCCGGAACCGTTTGCCAACGACATGTACGAATTCGTCACCAAGCACAATATTTCGGTGGTGGGTGGATGCTGTGGGACGACGCCCGAACACCTGCGACTGCTGGTGGAAAAGCTGGATAATCATCCGCACCCGGACCGCCCGCATCAGTCCGAGCCCAAGCTTGCTTCCGCCATGTCGGCCATTTCCATGCGACAGGATCCCCCGCCAACCCTGATCGGCGAGCGCTGCAATGCGCAGGGCTCGCGCAAGTTCAAGCGCCTGCTGCTCGAAGAAGATTACGACACCATTCTGGAGATCGCCCGCGAACAGGTTGAATTCGGCGCGCACGCGCTCGACATCTCCTGTGCCGTCACCGAACGCCCCGACGAAGTCGAGTTGATGCGCAACGTGGTCAAGAAACTCGAAATGGGCGTAGACGTGCCGCTGGTGATCGACACCACCGAACTGGACGTGCTCGAAGTTGCGCTCAAAACCGCCCCCGGCCGCTGCCTGATCAACTCCACCCATCTCGAATCCGGGCGCGAAAAGGCTGACAAGATCTTTACGCTGGCAAAGACAGCATAATGCCGCCGTCATCGTGCTGACCATCGACGAGAATGGCATGGCCAAAACCGCGAGCACAAACTGGCAGTTGCCAAACGCATCTACGACATCGCCGTCAACGACCACGGACTCAAGCCTGAAGACCTGGTCTACGATACCCTGACCTTCACCCTGGCCACCGGCGACCCGGAATTTACCGAATCCGCCATCGAGACCATCGAAGGCATCCGCCTGATCAAAGAGAACCTGCCCGGTGTGCTGACATCGCTGGGCGTCTCCAACCTTTCGTTTGGCTTTTCAGCCGCATGCCCGTCCTGTGCTGAACTCGATCATGCTCTATCACTGCGTGCAGGCCGGCCTCGACATGGCCATCATCAACCCGGCGCATGTCACGCCCTACGCCGACATCCCCGCCGACGAAAAAGAACTGGCCGAAGACCTGCTCTTCAACCGCCGCGAAGATGCTTTGCAACGCTATATCGAACACTACGAAGGCAAGAGCGAATCCGATACCCGCACCGACAAAGTCGACCCTACCGAAGGCATGACCGCCGAAGAGCGCCTGCACTGGCGCATTGTTCATCGCCATAAAGAAGGGGTCGAAGCGGATATTGATTCTCTTGTGCCGCACCCCCTGCCCGCTGACGAAAAAATGGGCGATGATGAGCAAACGGGGCGAGAACCACGTCCGCGCCGTTGAAATCCTCAATACCGTCCTGCTCCCCGCCATGAAAGAAGTCGGTGACAAATTCGGCGCGGGCGAGCTGATCTTGCCCTTCGTGCTGCAATCTGCCGAAGTGATGAAGAAATCCGTCGGCCACCTCGAGAACTACCTCGAAAAAGTCGAAGGCGTCAGCAAGGGACTGGTTGTGATCGCCACCGTCTATGGCGATGTGCACGATATCGGCAAGAACCTGGTCAAAACCATCCTGGCCAACAATGGCTATGACGTGATCGACCTCGGCAAGCAGGTTCCGGCCGAGACCATCATCAGCAAGGCCGCCGAAGTCAACGCCACGGCGATTGGCCTGTCGGCATTGCTGGTCTCCACCTCCAAGCAGATGCCGCTCATCGTCAACGAATTGCAGCGGCGCGGACTGAAAATTCCCGGTGCTGATCGGTGGCGCGGCCATCAACCGCCGCTTCGGACGCCGCATCCTGCAAACCGAAGACGGCGAACTCTACAAATCCGGCGTTTTCTACTGCAAGGATGCCTTCGAAGGCCTCGAAACCATGGATCAGTTGATCGACCCGCAGCGCAAACCTGCCCTGCTCGAAAAGATGTTCAAAGAAACGGAAATGGAACTTGGCCGCACCAAGCCCGAACGGGACAACGACATAACGGGAAAACGCAGCAACGTAATTCCTGCCCCGATCAAACTGCCTGAAAAACTTGGTCAGCAGTTGGTCAAAGAGATGCCATTAGAGAGCATCTTCCAAAATCTAAATATCAATGAACTCTATCGTCTCTCTTGGGGTGCGAAAAATACACACGGTGAAGAATGGGAGAAGTTGAAGAAAGAGTTCGATGCCCGCCTCGACAAAATGAAGCGTGAAGCCTTGAGTACTGGCTGGCTCAAACCACAGGCAGTCTACGGCTACTTCCCCTGCCAGTCGGATGGCGATAACTTGTTGGTCTATTCCAGCCTGGCACTCTCCCGCTCGCGGGGGACGTGGGGGTGAAATCATCGCAACGTTTGCCTTCCCGCGCCAACCCAATGGCGACTTTCTCGCTCTCTCTGATTACTTCGCATCCAAAGACTCCGGCCAGATGGACGTGGTTGCCTTCCAGGTTGTGACCGTTGGGCAGGAAGCCACCGAGCGCTTCGATGCTTTGCAAGCAGCAGGCGACTACTCCGAAGCCTACTTCACCCACGGACTGGCCGTCCAGACCGCCGAAGCGACCGCCGAATACCTGCACCGCCACATCAAGCGCGAACTTGGAATCGGCGAAAAGCAGGGCAAACGCTATTCGTGGGGCTATCCTGCCATCCCTGAGTTGGAAGACCACAAGAAAGGTCTTCGACCTGTTGCCCGCCATCGAAACGGAGCTCAAGATGAAGCTGAGTCCTGCCTACCAGTTGATTCCCGAGCAGTCCACTGCTGCGATCATCATCCATCACAAGGATGCCAGATATTACAGCGTCGGCGAGTCCCGTGTGGAACAGTTGATGAAATAATGCCCTACAAATTCTGCCCCCAATGCGCCACGCCCCTTATTGCCGCCGACATCGACGGCATCTCCCGGCTCAAATGCCCGGCCTGCGACTTCGTCCACTGGGATAGTCCTATCCCGGTCGTGGCCGCCATCGTCGAGCACGAGGGCAAAGTTATCCTGACGCGCAGCAAGGGCTGGCCGGAGAAGTGGGTCGGCATCGTGGCGGGCTTTCTCGAGAAGAACGAAACGCCCGAACAGGGTGTGCTGCGCGAAGTCAAGGAAGAACTTGGTCTCGACGGCGAGATCGTCAGTTTCGTCGGACATTATGCCTTCGAGATGCGCAACCAGATCATTTTCGCTTATCATATCCGCGCCGAGGGCGAAATCACGCTTGGCGATGAACTGGAATCGATCAAAGCCGTGCCGCCCGAAGAAGTCCGCCCGTGGAGCCTGGGCACCGGCCCGGCGCTGAAAGATTGGCTGGCCGCCCGAGCCAAGCAATCTAATACGAAGTAGAATCTCCCCATGCGCATCCCAAAGAAATGGCTTGCCCTGCTCATGTTCGCACTCGTCATTCTCGGCGTCCTCATCACGCGTCATTACGGCGAATCATGGGACGAGCTCAAATTCTACAAATACGCTGACTTGTCGCTCCAGGCTTACACTACCTGGCCCACTACCGGCACCGTCCCGGAGTTTGGCAACACCTACGACAACTACGGTCCGGCCTACGTCATGCTGGTGGCTCTCGGCGCGCGCGCCCTGCAATTCGTCCTGCCCTGGAGCATCTCCGACCTGCGCCACTTGCTCTATTTTTTCACCTTCCTGGCAGGCATCTGGGCCTTCTACGCGCTCGCCAGACGCTGGCTTTCCCAAATCGCCGCCCTCGGCGCGACCATCCTCTTCGCCACGCAGCCGCTCTTCTGGGGCCACGCCTTCATCAGTCCCAAAGACATCCCCTTCCTTTCGTTCTTTCTTCTCTCTCTTTTATTTGGATTGAGACTTTTTGACCAACCCCGGCCACTCTCGTTAAACGGACTCTCTCCCCGCTCCAAACGGACTACCCTCGTTCTGACCGCCCTGTGGCTTGCTTCCGTTTTCGCGCTTTTTCTCGGCACCAACCTGATCCACACTTGGCTCGACGGAGCCGTCCGTGCCGCCGCAGCCGGGACGCCCAATCTCATCTCGCGCATCGCCTCGGACATCCACAAGGTGGAGCCAGAAGTGTACATTCAACGCTACTTCACGCTTTTCATCCAAGCCCGCGCCATCTTCTTTCTTCTTTCATCTCTCGCTCTCATTCTCCTCTATCGCAAATTCGCCCCCACTACTCTCTCATCTCTCTCTCTATTCTCTTCCCCGCCATCTTCCTCGGCCTCGCCACCTCTATCCGCATCCTCGGCCCGTTGGCGGGACTGCTGGTCGCGCTGTACGCTTTCCGCAAATATGGCGTAAAGGCCATTCCCACGCTCGCCATCTATGCTGGTATTGCACTGGCCGCCATGTACGCCACCTGGCCGTATCTGTGGCCGGACCCGGTGGGGCATTTTGTCGAGAGCCTGCGAGTCATGTCGCAATATCCCTGGCCGGGACAGGTGCTCTTCAATGGCACGCAATATGCATCGACAGACATTCCTCGTTCGTATTTGCCTGTGCTGCTGGGCATCCAGTTGACGGAGCCGGTCTGGGCCTTGTTTTTTGTCGGTTTAGCGGTAGCAGTCCTCGGCTTTGTCAAGAAGCGGGAATATGTCGAATTGCTCGCTTTGACTTTCGTCTGGTTCGTCCTGCCGCTGACGGGATTCATCGTCTCGCGCACGCCGTTGTACGATAATTTTCGTCAGGTCTTTTTCATCCTGCCGCCGGTCTTTTTGATGGCGGGCGTCATTTTTGAGAGACTCCCCTCGCCCTTTGGGAGCCCCGCCGGGGTGCTACGCGAAGGGGGCGGGGGTGAGGGTATCTGGCGCGTCTGGTTGATCGCGTTGGTCGTGCTGCCGGGCGTGATTGGGATCGTGCGCCTGCACCCGTATGAGTACATTTATTACAACACGTTCATCGGTGGCGAGAAGGGCGCGTTCCGGCGTTTCGAGCTGGACTACTGGGGCACGTCGTACCGCGAAGCGGCGGACTGGCTGAATGTAGCCGCGCCGCCGGATGCGAATGTGTGGGTAGAAGGCCCGGCACATTTGCTGGATTTGTATTTGCGGGATGACTTGAACCTGTATTCGACCTACGAGGCTGGCGCGCGCAGCATTACGATTATGTCGTTTCCGACCACCCGCTATGACCTGGATTTGAAGGTATACCCCGATGCGCAGGTTGTTTATCGGGTGGAGCGGGGCGGCGGGTTTTGACAGTGATTAAAAGCCATGATTTACAATAATTTTATGTGGTCATTGCGAGCACGGGTCGAAGCAGAGGGCGAGGCGGATTCTCATCGGATATGTAAACCAAAAATATCTAGACTGCTGAAATCTGCTTCATCGGCGTGCTACTGCCGCGCTCGCTTTGTGACATATCGTATGGAGAAATTTTATGAGTAACTCAAAATTTCTTGATGTTTGAACGAAAAAGCCATGCTGGCCGACGGCGCGATGGGGACGGTGCTGCACGGCCGCGGCATCGGCTTCGACCAGTGCTTCGATGAGTTGAACCTCACCTACCCCGGCTGCGGTGGCTGAAGTGCATCGCGAGTACATCGAGGCGGGCGCGCAATTTGATCCTGACCAATACCTTCGGCGCAAACCGCTACAAGCTGACCAAGCACGGGCTGGAAGACAAAGTGGCCGAGATCAACAAGGCCGGCGTGGAGCTGGCGCGGCGGGTGGTGGCCGCTTCTTTTAAGGATGTTTTCGTGGCGGGTGACGTTGGTCCGTTGGGGGTGCGCATCGCGCCTTACGGACGGGTTTCGCTGGAGGAAGCGCGCGCGGCCTTTGCCGAGCAGATCAGGGCGCTGGCCGAAGCAGGCGCGGACCTGATCGTGATCGAAACCATCAGCGACCTGTATGAGATCAAGGAAGCGGTGCGCGCGGCGCGCGACGTTGGGGCGAGAAGTTGGGAATCGAATTGCCGGTGGTCTTCGTCGGTGACGTTCACGCGCGATGACGTCACCCTGCTGGGCGACAACCCGGCCAAGGTGGCGCGCACGCTGGCCGAAGAAGGCGCGGACGTGATCGGCGTCAACTGTTCGGGCGGGCCGTCGCAGTTGCTGCGTCTGCTCAAGGCCATGCGCGAGGCCTTGCCGCTAGGGGCGGGTCTCAGACTCGCCCTTACCTGTGGGTCAAGCCCAACGCCGGGTGGCCGGAGCAGGTCGGCGGGCGCATCATGTATCCGGCCGAGGCGGATTACTTCGGCGATTACGCGCTGTCGTTCTGCCAGGCGGGGGCGAGCATCATCGGCGGCTGCTGCGGGACGACGCCCGCGCACATCACGTCGATGCGCGCGGCATTGGACAAGTACCCGGAAGGCTGCCAGCCGCCGGAGGCCGAGATTCATGCGTCCGTAAGCGCCGAGCAGGTGGAGGTGGAGGCAGAAGCGCCGTCGCGCTTTCGCGCAGAGACTGGCCTCCGGGCAGTTTTCCGTCGCCGTGGAGATGAGTCCGCCGCGCGGTCTGTCCACCCACAAGCTGCTGGCTGGCGCTTCGCTGCTGGCCGACTCAGGCGCGGACGTGATCAACGTGGCCGACAGTCCCATGGCGCGCATGCGGATGTCGGCCTGGGCGGTGTGTGACGTGGTGCGGCGGCAGGTGGGCGTGGACACGACGCTGCATTTCCCGACGCGCGGACGCAACCTGCTGCGCGTGCAGGGCGACCTGCTGGCGGCGCACGCGCTGGGCATCCGCAATGTGTTCGTGGTGATGGGCGACCCGACCTCGATCGGCGATTACCCCGAAGCGATGGACAACTACGACCTGGTGCCGTCGGGGCTGATCAAGCTCATCAAGGGGGGCTTCAACGCGGGCGTGGACCATTCGGGGACCAGCATCGGCCAGCCGACCAATTTCTTCGTGGGCGCGGCGCTCAACCTGTGCCCGGCGGACCCGGAGCGCGAGATCAAGAACCTGCACCGCAAGGTGACCAACGGCGCGGACTTCTTCCTGACGCAGCCGATCTACCGCCCGGATGACGGGCCGAAGCTGCTGGAACAGTACGAGGCGAAGCACGGCCCGCTGAACCGGCCGATCCTGACGGGCATCCTGCCGCTGGTCAGCAAACGGCATGCGACCTTCCTGCACAACGAGGTGCCGGGCGTGTTCATCCCGGATGAAGCGCATGCCAGCGCATCGAAGCCGCCGGGGAGGAAGGCGCGCGCGTGGGCGTGGAACTGGCAGTGGAGTTGATCGAGCAGATCAAGGGCTGGGCGCAGGGCATTTATATGATGCCGCAGTTCCATCGCTATGATATGGCGGCGGAGATTATTGAGGCGGTGAAGTGAGAGGGTAGAGAGTGGAGAGTAGAGAGTAGTGGTTTCAAAAGCAACCGTTGGTTGAGTAGCTCTGAGCGAACGAAGTCCGTATCGAGACCAACAGGCGTTTGATAAGTTTACATTTGTGGTTTCGATATGACGGCGGAAAAGCATCGCCGTCTACTCAACCACCAGAAAATGCCGCAGTTCCATCGCTATGATATGGCGGCGGAGATCATAGAAGCGGTAAAATGGTAAATAAGGAGTTTGGGCAATCCAATATCTAGTGCGTTTTACGAGAAACATAAAGAAGGATCAACAATGGCCAACAAAGAACACATCGAGCTTTTGAAGCAGAGTGTGAACGATTGGAATAACTGGCGAGAAGAAAACCCTGGTGTCAATATAAATCTCAAGGATGCTTATCTTAATGGAGCCCATCTCAGAGATGCCAATCTTTGTGCAGCTAGACTTGATGGAGCTAATCTCCATGGCGCCAATCTCAGAAATGCTAATCTCCGTGCTGCCAAACTTGGTGAAGCAATTCTCCAAGGGGCATTCCTAAATAATGCTGATCTTAGGAAAGCTAAACTTGATGGGGCAAATCTCCGTGGGGCTATTCTCCAGGATGCCAATTTAGATGGGGCCGATCTAGTGGAGCCATTCTCCAGGAAGCTGATCTTCGAGCAACCAAACTTCATGATGCCAAGCTTCATAACGCTAATCTCCAAGGAGTGGATCTTAGTGGAGCGGGTGTTTCTTGGAGCCTACCTGATTAAAGCTAATCTTCTTGATGCTATTCTATATAAAACTAATCTCACAAAAGGGAAACTAGGGGGAACAATTTTGGGGCTAATGACATTGGTAATATTATTGGCCTTGAAAGAATTGACCATCAATATCCTTCTACCATTGGCACAGATACAATTCAAAAATCTAAAGGAAAAATTCGGTTAAAATTTCTGCGTGGTTGTGGTCTAAGTGATTTAGATATTGAATATGCAAAACTTGCTGCTCCTGGTCTTGACCCTGAGCAAGTTACTGATATTACATACCGGATTCATCAACTTTACACAGGAAATGGCATTCAATATTTTTCCTGCTTCATCAGCTACAACAGCAAGGATCAGGGTTTTGCCCAACGTTTACATAGCAAATTACAGGATAACGGCGTACGCTGCCGGTTTGCGCCTGAAGATATGAAAATTGGCGAACAAATCAGGCCAACGATTGACCGGCAAATTCGATTGAGAGATAAATTACTGGTTATCATCTCGGAGAATTCTATTCAAAGTGAATGGGTCGGGGATGAAGTTGAAGCTGCGATTGAAGAAGAAAAAGAAAATGACAGGTTGGTTCTTTTCCCAATCAGGTTAGATGATGCAATATTGAACACACGCGAAGATTGGGCAGCTAAGGTCAAGCGCAGAAGGCATATTGGGGATTTTTCGAATTGGAAAGATGATGGCGCTTATCGGAATGCGTTTGATAGGTTGCTTCGAGATTTGAAGGCGACGGAAAATCAATAAACAATGATCAGAGAACATTATATAGGTTTCTATCCATCTAGACCCTTCTGGGCTGTTTCGCCAATTGACTTTGATTCCCAAAACCTTCTTAATGAATTCACAACCCTAATGTCAGAAGAGGTTTTTGTTTACGAAGAAGATTCCTTTAAGATAAAAATTTGTCGAGATGGAATGATACTCTTCCGAAACGCTCATTTAGAAAAATCTGGAGAAGAAGATACATTTGAACCAATAGAGAATCTTGTCTCAAGATGGGGACAATATTTAGATTTTCTAAACAGTTATTATTTCCTAGCGTAACTTTTGCGCAATCAGCGCAAGAATTGTAAAAAACGACGAAAAATAATTTGGATGCAGCACCTGGTTTGCGCTGGAAAGAAGAGCTGCTTGCCAGCAAAGGCGGTCGCCGGGCTGAACCTTAATAACATACCATCTGAATAGTGGATGACTTTTGCCGAAGCATGAGCGGCAACCTTCACTTGTTTCTTGATGCCCATCTTGCCAAGAAGGAGAGTATTCTCCCGCAGTTCGGCATGTTGGTCAATCCAGACGGTTGCCCAACGAATAAAGTTGGCAGCGAAAATGGTCATGGCTTCCTGCAGGTAAATGGCTGGTTCGGAACGCACTTTCAGGCGATTGAGATAGAAGACCTGTTTGGTTTCTTTGATACCGGCTTCGATCGTCTGGCGAGCGTTGTACTTGCCAAACCAGGTGGGCAAAGCGGTTGTTACCGGCGTAACGCCGAAGTGTGCTAACGCGCTGTGCTTTTGGGTCTGTCCGGTATAAAAACGTTCCAAGCCAATATCAAGCGGGTAAGGACAGTGCTGCAGTTGCATTCCACCCCAGGCGACCATTTCCGCATTGTTGCCCACACGCAGCCAGGCAGTCTCATTGGTTACTTGTGCTTTCAGCATCTGCACGATCTTGTGGTTGTGTAGTTTGACATATATCTTCATAGCCCATTTCGATCAGCAGGGCGATATTGTCGTAAGTGCCAAAGCCAGCATCCAAGGCGGAAGCAGGCTTTGACTGGTTGTGGATTTTCAGTGTTTTCCTGCTCGAACTGTTCCAGCCGTTTTCGGAGAGCTTTTTCCTGCTCCAGGTGCTTACTCATCCAGGCCTGTGTCTTGCCCAGTTTTTTCAGGGCAACTTGCACCGCCTTCTCCCGGCGTACACAACGGCGCTCAATAACCGGGATACGTTTGTGCTTCGTTTCTTCCTGCAATTCTGCAAGGATTTCCTGTCTGGCTCTTTGCGCAACTGCCAAGGCGACCCGCTGGCTTACCAGCCGTTTTTCAGCAGGTTCACGGCTTTTGAATAAAGGCTTCGATCCGCTTTTGCAGGAGATCCGTGCGCCGTCTTGGGCGCTGCCCGCTGCGCTTTTCAGCCGCCAACACCAGGGCTTCCGCTTGTGTGCAAGAAACCGTGTCTCCAGCATGGTGTTCCACTGACAACCATAGCCGTCCGTATGTGGGGCTTTGCAAGCTAACCACCCCGGCCTGATATCCCAACCGGATCTCGTCCGACATGTGTCCATAGGCTGCATTCGGGTACGTCCGACTGGTGTTCGAGACCGGTAACCCGGTTAGATCGCCATCGTACTGGAGCCCATAGCCCTGCGAGCCCAACTACAGACAGTTCGCTATCCAAGAAAGGTTGACTGACACGTTCCAGCACGTTCACGATCTCGTGCACTTCAGCCCAACTCAAACTTTCAACGTCCTGCTGACACCCGTATAGTCTGCCCATCCCGCTGCCCCCAGGCTTGCGCTACCGCCAAATCCTTATCCAGTGGATGTGCTGCCAGACTGATGTCTTGCAAATACTTCGCACCTGACAAAATCGCCACCAGAAATTCCAAGACTTTCGCCTGTGGGGTGTGTGCGTACACTTTCTGTCTGATCTTGATGGATTCGATGCCTGAGAGCAAACCGATCTCCCTGGCAAAATTCCCCAGGGAATCAATAACGCATGTTGGGTTTCTTGTTCTTGAGCCATGTCCATTCCTGCTTGCTGATATGGCTCAAGAGTACGCCATCCTTATTCAGTTGGTAATGTTCTGTTTTTTGTGCTTTTCACGATTTCGCTCGTGATTGCACAACCGT
>CAWHJM010000037.1:0-40874 GCA_963829615.1 uncultured Chloroflexia bacterium | reverse complement strand
GACGCCTTCCCTGAACCTGACTGGCTGGAGCGCCTTTCTTGAAGCAGCTAAATCCTTCTTCCCAGCGCCTTTTTTGCTTCACAGCAAATTCAAGCAAAAACTCCAGATCTACTAGATGGGGAGGGGGACATATATCACATCAGCGGCCTATCATGGAGACGCAGCTATGGAATGCCTGTAGAGGATAAACAAGAAATTGAAGAAATATTCAGCCCCTGTGGTGCTGCCCGCTTTGTATCCTCGCCAGGCATTTCTCGACGTAGGTGGGTTTGATGAAGATTATTTTTCGTATCCAGAAGGATGTTGATTTAGGATTTCGCCTTCGTTTACAAGGATTGCGTTGTTTTTACGTTCCAAAGGCTGTAGTACATCATGTTGGTTCGGCTGGTCTTACTAATTTCAGTGATTTTGCAATTTATCATGGACATAGAAACCTGGTGTGGACTTATCTGAAAAATATGCCTGCTCAATTGTTTTGGGTTTTCCTGCCGCTACATATAGTTGCTAATTTGTTTACTATGATAAAGTTCTTTTTTTCTGGACACGGAAATGCCATATGGCGAGCCAAACTTGATGCCGCTAAGGGAATCGGACTGATGATACGCAAACGAAAGGAAATTCAGCAAAATCGGGCATTCCTCGATGTAGGTGGGTTTGATGAAGATTATTTTTCTTATCAAGAAGATGTTGATTTAGGATTTCGCCTGCGATTACAAGGGTTGCGTTGTTTTTTTGTGCCTCAAGCAGTTGTACACCATGTTGGTTCGGCTAGCACTGGCAAGCACAGTGATTTTGCAATTTATCATGGACATAGAAACTTGGTGTGGACTTATGTGAAAAATATGCCTGCTCCATTGTTTTGGGTTTTCCTGCCGCTACATTTAGTTGCTAATTTGTTTACTATGATAAAGTTCTTTCTTACTGGACATGGAAATGCCATATGGCGAGCCAAGCTTGATGCCGCTAAGGGAATTGGACTGATGATACGCAAACGAAGGAAAATTCAGCAGAATCGCCAAGTAACGGTTGCTGCAATATATCGCGTGATAAATCACAACTTGTTTGCTCCTCTGGCTGCTTCATTGTTACGACGTCATTATGGGACCGATAGAGAATGAGCAGAAACCCATCGTTGGGAGGAGACGATCTTGAGCCTTTAGTAACAATTTCCATTGTTAGCCATGGCGATTCAAAAAAAATTGAGTGTTTACTGGAGAGTTTACGCGCATATGAGCAAGCTGGTTCAAAACAAATTATTATCACGGATAATCTTGGGAATGAATTACCCGAACTCGATCCTTCTCCCTGGTCTTCTTTGCATATTCTTCGTAATGAACATCCCCATGGATTTTCACATAACCACAATCGGGCTTTCCAGTTAGCAGACGGGAAGTTACTTTTGTGTCTTAAATCCGGACGTTGTTTTTAAAGAGGCGGTCTTTACGCCATTGCTTCAGCAGTTAGAAGCTTTACAGGCAGATATCATTGCACCACTCATAGTTGATTCAACGGGCATTATTCAAGATTCTTTTCGAGATTTACCTACGCTCCTTGAAATTTTTCATCGCAGAATTCCCGGATATAAATTTGATTATTCCATTGCAAAATCGACTGAATTGATACAACCTGATTGGATATCGGGTATTTTTCTCCTTATGCGGTCTGATACATATCGCAAATTGGGCGGCTTGAACGAAAAGTACAGGCTGTATTTTGAAGATGTCGAGTTTTGTACACGTGCACGATTGGCCGGGTTGAAACTGGCTGTCAATACAAATGTACGTGTTCAACATGATGCGCATCGAGCTAGTCGGAAAAAACTCATTTATCTGATCTGGCATATTCAAAGTGCTATTCGATTTTTTACATCACCAGTTTATAGGAAGGCTTTACAAAATTCAAAATAATTTTTCACCTGCTGATGGTGTTTTTATCGGTGATGTTTCAAATTGCTTTTTGTTTGGCAGATGTTAGAAAAGTAGAGAGGGGACGATATGATAGAATGCAACTACACCTTTGGACAAGTTGTTAATGCCAGTGTTTTTTATGATCCGCACTGCTATTTTTAGACAGTACTTCTTAATTTCTATGCAAAGGCGGGGTTATGACTACTGAGTTTCTTTTTCCAAGAAATATATTTTTGTATAGCTTGCTTTCTATTGTCTGTTCGCTGATACTTACACCTTTCTCCATATTCTTAGCACGGCAATTTGACTTGATTGATAAGCCTGGGAAGTTTGCTCATAAAATCCATTCCATTCCTACGCCATTAGCTGGGGGGACCGCCCTGATCTTATGTCTAGTTTTACTGTTTTTACTGCTTGGCCTATGGAATGACAGATTCGCAAGGGCTTTGATTCTTGCCACAGCAATTGTTTATTTATTTGGTTTAGTGGATGATGCTCGCGGGCTTTCTGCAATACCCAAATTAACGGGGCAAATTTTAGCTAGTATAGTATTAATTCTCTCGAATGTTTCTGTACATTTTATTGCATCAATGTCGTTACCCTTCTTATCACCAGCAGTAGCTGCATGGCTAGATATTGCTCTAACATTTTTCTGGCTGATTGGTGTGACGAATGCGATGAACATGATTGATAGCATGGATGGAATTGCCGTTGGATTAAGCGGTATTGCTTTTCTTTTCTTCATTTTGGTTACTTCATTATCTGGTCAAGTGAACTTGACAGAGATTAGCATCGTTCTCCTTGGTATAACAGTCGGGATTTATTTTTATAACGTGACTCCAGCACGTCTGTTCTTGGGGGATTCGGGTTCCCAGGCTTATGGCTTTCTCATTGCAGCAATTGCAATGGAATATGCTCCAGTAGGATTATCGCCAATATCATCATGGTTCGTTCCTATTCTCCTGGTAGGTATGCCAATTTTTGATACTTCATTAGTTGTATATTCCCGGGTATGCCGAGGCTTGCCAATTTATAGAGCAAACCTTGATCATACTTATCACCGATTGATAGCAATCGGTCTTGATGAGCGGCGTGCTGTTTTGACTATCCATATGAGTGCAATATTATTAAGTTTGGTCGCTTTTATTACATTTTATCTACCTCCAGTGATTGCAAATATAATATTTGGAATAATTCTTGTTGTAGGAATTGGGATGATATTTTTTTTAGATCGTCACAGATGATGAGCACATAGGCTTGACATATAAACAAGTTTCAAACCGTGCTTTTTGTTACCGTTGCTGCTCATTTTTTATCGACACAGTTCGTGGAACGAGTCAATAACCATAAGGCCGAAATTGCTCCGTTATGTTTTGGCTGGTGTATTTATTCTTGAAATAGTGTTATTGAATTTATTGTTTCTAATTCCAGATTATTAGCCTCCCTTACCGGTATGTGACAACAACCATAAGTGCAGTTCATGTGCTGATATTTTGCTACCACTGAGTTCAAATCTTCCTCTTCCCACAAAACCGTAATAAACCCAACAGTTACGTGGTATTTGACAGCGATTTTTTCTCGGTTATAATTCAGTCACTGAATTTTGAAATGGAAATCCCCGAAGAAAAAAACCGCGAACTGACATTGCTCGAGCAGATCGAGCGCAATCCTGACGTGACACAGGCCTCCCTGGCTACCCAGCTTGGCGTGGCAGTTGGCACGGTCAACTGGCATATCAAACGCCTGGTTGAAAAAGGTGCTGTCAAGGTCAAGCGTGCTGAGCGTAAAAAATTGCGTTACATCATCACACCCGAAGGCATTGCCTTGCGCGCACGCCTGACCGTGGATTACATCGAGCGCTCCTTTGATCTCTACCGGAAAACGCGCCAGCGCGTTAAAACACACCTGGATGAAATCAAGCGTGCCGGATTTGACAGTGCGCGCCTGATTGGTGAAGGAGATGTGGCCGATATTTGCCGCCTTTCCTGTCTTGAGCAGGATATCAAGGTTGTCCAAGATGGGAATGTTCCTGCCTTGGAAGTCAAAGGATTTAAGGTTCTGTTGCGAATGGAGGACTCTGAATGAACGAAAAAGGACACATTTTGATTACAGGCGGGGCGGGCTATATCGGTTCTCTCCTGACCTCTGAACTGCTACGCGCCAATTATCATGTAACTGTTCTTGACGACTTGCTTTTCGGCGGCGAGTCGCTGCTGGGATTTTTGCAACACCCCAATTTTCATTTTGTCAAAGCTGATGTGACCGATCCGCGTGCTGTCCGTGATAATGTGCGCGGGGAATGGCCTGTCCCGCAAGCGATTGTACACCTGGCAGCCATTGTCGGTTTTCCGGCTTGCCAGGCGGTGGGGCGTCAGGTGGCCTGGCGGTATAACGTTGAGGCCACGAAAATGGTTTTTGAACAGGCAGCAGACCTGGGCGTAGGGAGATGCGTATTCGCTTCCACATACAGTAACTATGGCCTGTCGTCGGATGGCAAGCCTGTTACCGAGGAGTCCTCGCTTAATCCGCAATCTTTATATGCCGAAACGAAAATTGCTGCGGAAGAATACTTGCTCAATCAGAAGGACGCGGCAACCGCGCCGCTTTCATTTCGCTTTGCCACGTTGTACGGCATCTCACCGCGCACACGCTTTGACCTGATTGTCAATCAGTTTGTGCTGGAAGCTTTCACAAAACGCGAATTGATCATTTACCAGCGTGGTTATTCGCGCTCCTTCGTGCATGTGCAAGACACGGTGCGCGGTATTATCATGGGATTGGAAGCGCCTGAAGAAAAAATACGCGGGCAGGTCTTCAACCTGGGTACGCCAGACGGCAACTACACCAAAGATGAAATTGTAGGGTTGGTGCTCAAGCGCATGCCAGAAACTGTGGTGGAATACAAGGATTTAACCTTCGGCGGCGACATGCGCGACATTACGGTTTCGTTTAAGAAAATCCGCCGCGAATTGGGCTTTGAGACCACGCTAAATGTAGACGATGGTGTGCGCGAGGTATTGTACGCTTTGAAAACGGGGATAATCCGCAATCCAACGGATGAAAAATACAGGAATGCACAGTTCATCGTGCAATGATTTCGGATTTTTGTAAAACATGAGGAGACAAAGTAATGTCTGACTTTTGGAAAAATAAACGTGTAATCGTTACTGGCGGGGCTGGGTTTCTTGGCTCCTTTGTGACTGCGCTACTCAAAGAACGTGGTGCTGATGATATTTTTATTCCCCGTATCGAGGAATATGACCTGACAGACCGCGATTCCATCAAGCGTTTGTTTGACAATACCCTCGCCGGTGGTTTCGATGCCAAGAACATGGTTATCATCCATCTGGCTGCCAACGTGGGCGGGATTGGTGCCAACCGTGAGCATCCGGCGGAATTCTTCTACGACAACCTGATGATGGGTGTGGAATTGATGCACCAGGCCTGGGGACGAGGTGTAGGGAAATTTGTGGCGATCGGTACCGTGTGCGCTTATCCCAAGTTCACGCCGGTGCCGTTCAAGGAAGAAGACCTGTGGATTGGTTATCCCGAAGAGACCAACGCGCCTTATGGCCTGGCCAAGAAGATGATGTTGGTGCAGGCACAAGCCTATCGCCAGCAATACGGTTTCAACGCAATTTATCTGCTGCCTGTAAATTTATACGGCCCGCGCGATAACTTCAACTTGCAAACATCGCATGTCATTCCTGCGCTCATTCGCAAAGCAATCGAAGCCCAGGAACGTGGCGACAAGGAACTGGTCGCCTGGGGCGATGGTTCGCCGACGCGCGAATTCCTGTATGTGGAAGATGCCGCGAACGGGATCGTCACGGCTGCCGAGAAATACAACGGCCAAGAACCTGTCAACCTGGGATCAGGCTACGAGATTTCGATCAAAGACCTGACCGAGATGATCATCCGTCTGACGGGTTTCGAAGGCAAGCTGGTTTGGGATACTGAAAAGCCCAACGGCCAACCTCGTCGCGGATTGGACGTCAGCCGCGCGAAGGAATATTTTGGCTGGCAGGCTCAGGTCCCGTTTGAAGAGGGCATGCGCCGCACGATTGAGTGGTTTAAAGAGAACCGGGACAAAATCCGATAAAGAGAGACGAAAGATGAAATATTTCTTTCATCTCTCATCTTTCTCTGAAACAAAATGACTGAACTCGCAAAAAACGATCCAATCACCATCTATATCAAGCCATCCACCGGCCTGACTGCGCTCAACTTGCGCGATCTGTGGGTATATCGCGAACTGGTCTTCTTTATGATCTGGCGCGACATCAAGGTGCGCTACAAGCAGACTATGCTGGGCGCAGCCTGGGCAGTTATCCAACCTGTGCTGACGATGTTGGTTTTCAATTTTATTTTTAACGGTGGCATCACCAAAGTACAGACGGACAGCAACGTTCCGTACCCAATCTTTTCTTACACTGCCCTTTTGCCCTGGGGCTTGTTCGTGGCGGCGCTCAACCAGGCCAGCCGCTCACTGACCTCCAACAACAACATGATCACGAAGGTGTACTTCCCGCGTCTGGTTTTGCCGATTGCCTCCGTACTGGCGGGATTGGTGGATTTCGCCATCGCATTCGTCATCCTGATTGGACTGATGTTCTACTACAAAGTGTCTCCGGCCTGGAATGTGCTCTGGGCATTACCTTTCTTCATGTTCTTGCCATTATCACCGCATTGGGCGTGGCGCTTTGGCTTTCGGCCATCAATGTCAAATACCGTGATGTGAACTACGCTTTGCCGTTCCTGACCCAGTTCTGGCTCTTTATCACGCCGGTGGCCTACTCGGCCAGCGTTATTTCTGAGAAGTGGCAGTTGGTCTATTCACTCAACCCGATGGCAGGTGTGGTCAATGGCTTCCGCTGGGCGCTGCTTGGCGCGGGCACCGGTCCCGATATGGCCTTGTGGATTTCGGTGGGTATCTCCCTCATCGTTCTTGTGAGCGGACTGTTCTACTTCCGTAACATGGAACGCACCTTCGCGGATACGATCTAATGACTACAGCCATCAAAGTAGAAAACCTCGGCAAACGCTATCGCATTGGCGCCGCGCAGACCAAATTCAAATACGGGATGCTCCGCGATGTTATCGTGGATACCGCTACAGCCCCCATCCGCTGGGTGCGTGCGTTGGTCAAGAAACAACCGCTTCTCGAAGATCAGCCCAACTATATTTGGGCGCTGAAGGATGTCTCTTTCGACGTGGAAGAAGGCAAAGTGCTCGGCATCGTGGGACGCAACGGCGCGGGCAAAAGCACCCTGCTGAAAGTCCTTTCCCGCGTCACCGAACCGACCCGTGGAACTGTCACCGTGCGCGGACGGGTTGGCTCCTTGCTGGAAGTGGGTACCGGCTTCCACCCCGAACTGACCGGCCGCGAAAACATCTACATGAACGGCGCGATTCTTGGGCATGAAACGCGCCGAGATCGAAAGCAAATTCGACGAGATCGTGGCCTTCTCCGAAGTCGAGCAGTTCATCGACACACCCGTCAAACGCTACTCATCCGGCATGTACCTGCGACTGGCTTTCGCGGTCGCGGCGCATCTCGAGCCCGAAATTTTGGTCGTGGACGAAGTCCTTGCCGTCGGCGATGCCGAATTCCAACGCAAGTGCCTTGGCAAAATGGGCGATGTCGCTCAACAGGGACGCACCGTTCTCTTCGTCAGCCACAACATGTCCGCCATCCTGCGCCTGACCGAAGAAGCCATCGTGCTGGATAAGGGCAAAATGCTCATGCGCGGCCCCACCCAACAAGCTGTGGATTACTATCTTTCCTCCGGCCAATCTCAGGCGGGCGAGCGCATCTGGGATGCGAACGAAGTTTCGCCCACCGCCGCGCCTTTTCGCCCGATTGCTATGCGGTTGAAAGATCAGAAGGGCAAGGTCATTGACACCGTTCGTTCGGTTGAGCCGGTTACGGTCGAGATGGAATACCGTCTCGAATCACAGATCACAGGCCTGCGTGTTGGCTTCTATCTCAGTTCCATGCGTGGCGAGTACATCATTACATCTTTTGATACCGACAATGCGCTGCAATACGAAAAATTCAGCGCACGCAATAGCGGTCATTACATCAGCCGCTGCACTTTGCCCGCCGACCTTTTCAACGAAGGCCGCTACTCGTTGGGCGTCAACGCCAGTTCCTTTGGCGTGCGCCGTTACTTCCAGGACGAGCAGGCCCTGGCCTTCAACGTGGACATCTCCGGCGCACCCGGCACCCAATGGGCCGAGCCGCGCCAGGGACCCATCCGCCCGCGGCTGGATTGGAAGATCGAAAAGGTCGAATAACTACCACGAAGACACGAAGTCACAAAGACACGAAAGAAAAAAGTTTAGTGCCTTAGTGTTTCCGTGACTTTGTGGTAATCACCATATGAAGACTTCCCTCAAATCCATTCTTGGATCCATCCCTTACACCGCCGACCTCTACGACGCCATTCGCAGAGACCGTCCGCGCACGCGCTACAACCTCGAGCAGCTTCAGGCCGCCCTGCCTGCCGCCGTCGAGCAGGTACGCCCCTATGCCGAAAAGGCTCCCAAAGGCAAGAAACTCCTGCTCTTCGCCACCCTGCACTACTGGGTCGAGCAGGCCGCTATGGTCGGCCTGGCCCTGCGCGGCCTCGGGCACGATGTCACCGTGGCCTACCTGCCCTATGGCGATTGGCGCAAGGATGTCAACAGCTTTGATCTGCGCCGTCAGGACTTATACACAGGACGCGTTTTACAACCATTAAGCGGATTGGTAAACACCGCTCTCGTTGACGTAAGCCTCCAGCCTGCTTCCGCTTTACCTTCGAATCTGACCGAAGACATCCACCTCGTCTCCACCTACGACGCGCAGTACACTCTGCAAGTCGAAGACGTGGACGAGAACTCCGAACTCTTCCGCCTGCGTCTGGCTCGCAATGACTACGCCGCCCGTGCCGCATTAGCCTACCTGCAAGCCGAACAACCTGACGTGGTGCTCATTCCCAACGGGACCATCACCGAGTTGGGCGCAGTCTACCGCGTGGCACGTCATCTCGGCCTCCGCACGGTGACCTACGAGTTCAACGACCAGCGCGAGCAGGTCTGGATCGCACAGGACGACGAAGTCATGCGCCAGCACACCGACGATCTCTGGGCAGCGCGTGGCAATCACAAGCTGACCGATGATCAACGGGACCTGATCGAAGAACTTGAATCCGCGCGTATGGGCGCCAAAGCCTTTGGGAAATCCGTCCGCAAATGGCAGGACGTGGAAACCGTCGGCGGCGAGAAAATCCGCCAGGAACTGGGCCTTGACGAGCGCCCGGTTATCCTGCTGGCAACCAACGTGCTGGGCGATAGCCTGACGCTGGGACGCAACACCTTCGCCAAGAGCATGGCTGCCTGGATCGCGGAAACGGTCCGGTTTTTGGCTGGCAAGCCCGAGGTCCAGTTGGTGATGCGCGTACATCCCGGTGAACGTCTGACACATGGCCGTTCGATGGTAGATGTTGTCAATGAGGCGCTGCCGTCCATCCCCGAACATATCCATATCATCGGGCCACTGGAAAAGGTCAACACCTACGACTTGATGGAGATTGCATCATTAGGTTTGGTTTACACTACCACAACCGGTATGGAAATGGGCATGAACGGTATCCCCGTGATCGTTTGTGGCGAGACACACTACGCCAAACGCGGTTTCACGCTCGACCCACCGAGTTGGGGCGAGTATTACGACATGTTGGATGCCGCCATCAAGGAACCGAAGCGTTTGACACAGGAACAGATCGAAACTGCCTGGGAGTACGCTTATCGATTCTTCTTCGAGCACCCCCTGCCGTTCCCCTGGCGTCTGATGCACTTCTGGAAAGACCTGGACATCTGGCCGCTGGGCCGTGTGCTCTCCGAAGAAGGGCAAGCCGAATACAAAAAAACCTTTGATTACCTGGCTGGTGAGCCTATTATTTGGTAATTTCCTCGCCAAGAGTCCCCTCTCCCATTTTGGGAGAGGGCTAGGGTGAGGGTTGATAGAAATTATGACGAACACGAAACAACAAGTGCGCGAATTCTATGACCAGATCGGCTGGTCGCAAGTCGGTGACGGACTCTACCAGAACGCCCGCTACGAGGACCTGCGGCCTGTTTCGCGTGACTACATCCATAAGTGTCATTTGCGTGTCAAGCGCCATTTGGCGTCCAAAGGTGACTTCCTGCTGGATGCAGGCTCCGGTCCTGTGCAATGGCCTGAATACTTGACATATTCCGAAGGCTACCGTTACCGTCTGTGCGCGGATATTTCGATCACTGCTCTGAAAGAAGCGCGCGAGAAGTTGGGTGAACGCGGCTTGTACGTGGTCGCTGACATCGCCAATCTGCCCTTCAAAGCAAATGCTTTTGATGGCGAAGTCTCGATGCACGCCATCCATCATCTGCCGTTGGGTGAGCACAAACGTGCCTATCTGGAACTCCAGCGCGTGCTCAAGCCTGGACGCAGCGCCGTGATTGTCAACGGCTGGCACAATCCATTACTGATGCGCATGGCTGAACCTTTCATCCAACTGGGACGCACCCTCAGTGGTCGCGGCAAGAAACAAAAGAAGAATTGGTCTGAAGAAGATGACCAGGCCGGCACCTTTGTGGAGAAGTTAACCCCAAGCTGGCTGAAGACTGAACTCAAAGGTACCGTGCAATTTGAGATCTATCCCTGGCGTAGCCTGAGTCCGCGCTTCATGCGCTGGTTCATACGCCCGAATTTGGGCGGGAAAACTGCACTGCGTTTCATCTTCTGGCTGGAAGAACATTTCCCACGCTTTTTTGGCAAGCATGGACAATATCCGATGATTGTGATTTGGAAATAAAGTCATGTCGAAATTCACCGATCAGGAATTTCTCAAAAACGACCAGTACCGCGACTCATCCAACCTGGATGCACGCATTGAACTTCATCGTCGTTTCAGTACCAATCCTTACGGTTGGTTTCCCTGGATTTTCGATACACTGGAAACCTTGCCCAGCCCGGCGCGTGTGTTGGAACTCGGCAGTGGCCCGGGTTATATGTGGAAAGAATGCGTGGACCGTATCCCCGCCGGTTGGAATATCACCCTAAGCGATCTGTCAGATGGCATGGTGGATGCAGCCTGGCGTAACCTGGTCGTGACCGGACGCGCCTTCAAATATGAGCAAATTGATGCGCAATCTATTCCATACCCAGACGAAACTTTCGACATCGTGATTGCTAATTTCATGCTTTATCATGTCCCGGATCGCCCGAAAGCGTTGCAGGAAATCCATCGTGTTCTTCGAAGCCCCGACCCCGTGTCGGGAAAAAAGGTGGGCATTTTCTCGCTGCAACCGCTGGGCAAGGGCACCTTGCTGAACTGAATCAATGGCTTAAACAAAGCCAACCCGAGCACAGACTTTGCCCCCTTCAACAGCCCTTTCACACTCGATAATGGACTGGAACAAATCAAATCTTTCTTTTCAAACGTAGAAATAAAACGCTATAAAGATAATCTGCGTGTGACCGAAATAGAATCCACTAATGGCTTATATTTTCATCTACCATTAAAGCCAGGGATATTCCCGAATCCGCACTGTTGGAAATCCGCCAGGAATTAGAAGATATACTTTCCCAAAAAGGCGAAATCGTTATCACGACAGACTTGCGGCTTGTTTTTGGCCGTCAAATAGGAGCATTTATGAACTGGAATGACAAAGTCGTCCTCATCACCGGCGGCACCGGCTCGTTCGGTAAGAAATTTACCAAAATCCTGCTGGCGGAAAAGAATCCCAAGAAGATCATCATCTTTAGCCGCGACGAACTCAAACAGCACGAAATGCGCGTGGCTGGCTATGATGACCCACGTTTGCGCTACTTTATCGGTGATGTGCGTGACCGTGATCGTCTGGTGCGCGCCATGCACGATGTGGACATCGTCGTCCATGCTGCCGCGCTCAAACAGGTTCCGGCCTGTGAGTACAACCCGATGGAGGCCATCAAGACCAACATCATCGGCACCAGCAATGTCATCGAGGCCGCCCTGGATGCAGGCGTTGCTAAAGTCCTGGCGCTCAGCACCGACAAGGCTGTCAGCCCGGCCAACCTGTATGGCGGCACCAAACTTGTTGCCGAAAAACTGGTCATTCAATCCAATGCCTACGCTGCCGGGACCGCCACACGCTACTCCTGCGTGCGTTATGGCAACGTAGTCGGTAGCCGCGGCTCGGTCGTACCGCTCTTCCTCAAGCAGCGTGGCAACGGCAAGATCACCATCACCGACGAGCGCATGACCCGCTTCTGGCTCTCGCTCGAACAGGGCGTTCACTTCGTGATCAATTGCATCGAGCAGATGGAAGGCGGCGAGGTCTTCGTTCCCAAAATCCCCAGCACCAAAGTCATCGATCTGGCGCGCGCCATCGCCCCCGAGGCCGAGATCGAAATCATCGGCATCCGTCCCGGCGAGAAACTGCACGAAGACCTGCTCTCCGTTGACGAGTTCCGCCACACCATCGAGCTTGAAAGCATGTACGTCATCCAGCCCGCCGGGGCCTTCTGGTTTGGCTACTCCTGGAAAGACAAGGGCAAGCCTCTCCCCGAAGGCTTCTCCTATACCAGCGATAGCAACACCGAATGGCTCGACGTAGACGGCATCAAAAGCTATATCACGCCCTTCGAAGAAGCCTTTGCGGAAGGAACGCTGGAAGGCTAGATGCGCATTCTCGTTACGGGAGCGAGCGGTTTGTTGGGTCTCAATCTCAGCTTAAGGATGACTGGGACTCATACCATCGTTGGCGTGGATCGTAGCAAGCTGGCTGGTACACCCTTCGAGCTGGTTCAAGCGGATCTGCTCGAAGCCGGAGCCTGCTCCCGTTTACTGGACGAATCCCGCCCCGATGCGATCATCCATACCGCCGCTAATGCCAACGTGGATGCCTGCGAATCAGACCCCGAAGGCGCGCGCCTGTTGAATGCGGAATTTCCCGGTCACCTGGCAGAACTCTGCGCGAAGCGTGACGTTCGTCTGATCCACATCTCGACCGACGCGGTTTTCGACGGTGCCAAAGACGGCATCTACACTGAAGATGACACCCCCAATCCGCTCGGCGTGTATGCACAGACCAAACTGGATGGCGAGCGCAGTGTACTCTCCGCTAATCCGGATGCAGTCGTTGCGCGTGTCAACTTCTTTGGCTGGAGTCTTTCCGGAACGCGTTCTTTGGCCGAATTTTTTTATAACAACTTATTAACTGGACAACAGGTGAACGGTTTCACCGATGTCTGGTTCTGCACCATGTTCGTCGGTGATCTGGCAGATACCCTGGTCAGGATGTTGGAGAAAGGTCTTGTGGGGCTGTACCATGTAGTTGGGTCCGAAGCGCTCACGAAGTATGAATTCGGCCTGAAAATCGCCCGTCAATTTGGATTTGATGATGGGCTGATCCAGCCCACATCCGTCGATGAATCTGGCTTGCCAGCCAAGCGTTCCCACAATTTGCGCTTATCTATCCACAAGCTATCCACAGATATAGGCCTCGAAATTCCGGGCGTATCCACCGGAATTGAGAAGTTTTATACACAGGCTCAACAGGGTTATCCACAGAAAATGCGGAGTTATGCACATGTCTCGTGACAGTGCTCAAAATTTATCAAAGATTCCGTTGGGCATTCAAGTGGTAACAGTAGGGTTATTGTTGCTATGTTTTATTCTTGTAGCTACGTTTAGCATTGCAGGAAAATCGAAGACTTCTGATGAAAATTCGCATTACCTGTATGGACGGAATATTTTACTGAGAGGAGATGCAACTCGCTTTGACGACAGCAAAATGCCGATAACGGCGCTTAATGCCTTGCCAAAAAAGTTTGGGAGAGGTCTTCCTGATGGAGAATTCCGTTCGTTTCTTCAAGAGTTTTTAGCAGCTCGTTTGGTAACAATATTATTTTCCGCATCGGTAGCACTGGTTGTATTTTTTTGGTCGCGTGCCTTATATGGATTTATTCCGGCCATTTTTTCTCTTGCGCTCTACCTTTTTGATCCGAATATTATTGCCCATTCACGACTTGTCACCACGGACATCTATGCGGCGGGGACCACTGTATTTGTGTTTTTTTCACTGTGGCATTTTTCTAAGCGGCGCAACCTGCTGAATGGTTTGTTATGCGCCCTGGCAATGGGCGTAAGCTTGATCGCAAAATATTCTGCAATTGTATTGTTTCCTTTGGCTTTTTTCACCTTGTTAATTTTTGATTTTCCAAAGATACGCCAGGCCTACAGGGATCATCAAAGTTCGGTTATTAAAAAGTATTTGCAAAATTATATAGTTTATCTGGTAATAACAATTGCTATTTTGATCTTGGTTGTTAACATAGGTTTTTTATCAACGAGAATCTTTACCCATTTTTCCAATTACCAGTTTCAATCAGATATTTTCCGTTCCATACAACAAATGCCGTTAATTGGAAAACTCCCGGTTCCTTTGCCATATCCATATCTTGAAGGCCTGGATATGGTTATTAGAAATGAGCGTACCGGGGCTTCGTACGGAAATATTTATTTGCTTGGACAAATTCGAAGTGGTAACAAAGGTTTTATCGGTTACTATTTCATAGCATCATTGTTCAAAGTCCCAATTGCCAGCCAATTGATATACCTTCTGGCTATTCTTGTTTATATTCGCGACCGTCATCGTAGGGATCGCTTTTTTGCTGATGAATTGTTTTTGTTTGTACCTGTGCTGTTTTTCGTTATTTATTTCAACTTCTTTTTCAATACGCAAATTGGAATCCGCTATTATTTAGTAGTTTTTCCCTTTCTTTATATGTTCTCCGGACATTTATTTAAAAATTTAACAAGCTTGCCACCACCAAAAGGATTCTTGGGATTGGCTCAATGTTATATTTGATGGTCTCGGTTTTTTCATATTATCCGAATTTCCTGCCTTACTTCAATGAAATTGTTTGGAATCGATCACATGCTTATCGATATTTGGCAGATTCGAATATTGATTGGGGGCAAAACTCTGACGAACTAAGCAGGTATTTGTCTTCTCATCCTGAGGCAGTATATGCTCCTGAAGAGATCCAGGCAGGTCAGATTGTTTTAAGTGTGAATCAATTGACCGGTGTTCAAGGTGGCCCTGAGAAGTATGAATGGTTGAGGAATAATTTTGAACCTGTAGATACGATTTCTTACACGTATTTGGTTTATCAAATTTCCCCTGATGAGCTCAGGAATCTGTGTAGTAGATATACTGAATACTGTGGTCAAAACTAAAATCGATAGAGAGATTTAGTGTCGCTCGCTTGTAAACGATAAATTATGCAGTAGTATCCTTTTTTCTGAGGAGGCTAAAATGAATATCAAAATTGGTAACCATGAAATCGGACCAAACTGCCCGACCTACTTCATCGCTGACATCGCTGCCAACCACGATGGCGATCTGGAACGCGCCAAAATGCTCATCCGCCTGGCAAAAGAAGCCGGCGCGGACGCGGCCAAATTCCAGCATTTCCAGGCACCCAAGATCGTCTCGGATTATGGTTTCACACACATGAACAGCCAGGTTAGCCACCAGGCCACCTGGAAGAAATCGGTGACCCAAGTCTACGCCGAGGCTTCGGTCTCCTGGGATTGGACACCGATTCTGAAGGAAGAATGTGACAAAGCCGGCATTGATTTCTTTACTTCGCCCTACGACTATGATTCCATTGAGCACGTTGATCCCTATGTCCCAGCCTTCAAGGTGGGCTCCGGCGAAATCGACTGGATCGAAGCGTTGGAACATATGGCATCCAAAGGCAAACCGATGATCATTGCTACTGGCGCGTCCAACATCGGCGAAGTGCAGAAGGCTGTCCACGCGATTTTGAAGATCAACCAGCAGCTATGTGTGCTGCAATGCAACACCAATTACACTGCCAGCCCGGAAAATTATGATTACATCAACCTGAATGTGCTCAAGACCTACGCCGCCATGTTCCCGGATGTGGTGTTGGGACTCTCCGACCACACCCACGGTAACTCGACCGTACTTGGCGCGGTGACGCTGGGCGCACGCGTGGTCGAGCGCCATTTCACCGACAGCAACGACCGCGAAGGGCCCGACCATAAGTTTGCGCTGAATCCCGAAGACTGGGCGCATATGGTTGATGAAACGCGCCTTCTGGAGCGCGCACTCGGCTCTGCCGACAAATCCATCACCGGCAATGAGCAGGATACGCAGGTAGTGCAACGCCGCTGTCTGCGCGCCGCCCGTGAAATCCAGGCCGGCGAAACTTTCACCCGCGAGATGATCGACGTGCTGCGTCCCGCCACGCCGGGCGCAATCAAACCCGATCAGATCCAGAATGTGATTGGCACCAAAGCTATCCATGATATGCCGATGGGGAAGGAATTACGTTGGACGGATTTGGGCAAATAGAGCAAACTTTTACCACGGAGCGCACGGAGAACAGAGAAAAAGAAAAAGCTCTGTGAGCTCTGTGCTCTCCGTGGTGGGCCTTTATGAAGATACTTTATTTCTCTAATGACTACGGTCCCCATGACCACCGCTTTCTTTCTGCAATTCGGGATGGCGGGCATCAGGTCTTATCATGTGCGCTTGCAGGCCAATTTGCGTCAAGTGGAAGACCGGCCTGTGCCGGAGGGTGTGGAAATCGTGCAGTGGGCGGGCGGGAAGGATAAATTCCGTTGGCTGAGATTTGCCCAAGCTGTGTCTTCAGTTTGCGGCGGTCATAAACGCATTCAAGCCCGACTTGATCCATGCCGGGCCCATCCAGACCTGTGCCTTCATCGCCGTGCTGACTGGGTTTCGCCCGATCCTGACCATGTCGTGGGGATTCGATTTGATGGAATATATCCATCGCGGCAAATGGTGGCAGTGGGTGACAAGCTATGTTCTCAAGCGCAGCACCTATTTCACCAGCGACGCGATGGTCACCCGTGACAGGGCAGTGACCTACGGCATGAACCCCGACCGTACCATTGTCTTCCCCTGGGGCGTGGATTTGGAACACTTTGCACCATCCACCGTCCATCATCCATCGTCTGAAGCGTTTACGCTGTTTTGCAACCGCGCCTGGGAACCGCGTTACGGGGTAGACGTTTTAGCCAAAGCATTTGTCAAGGTAGCGGGAGCAAACCCAAATGTCCGTTTGATGCTGTTGGGCAGCGGCTCACAGGGCGGGCGCATCCGTCAAATCCTGCTCAACGGCGGCGTGCTCGACCGCGTCACATTCGGCGGGCAAGTTTCACAAATCGAGCTGCCACGCTGGTATCATTGGGCTGACGTCTATATCAGCCCGTCACATGTGGACGGCTCGTCGGTCTCGTTGATGGAAGCGCTGGCGTGCGGCCTGCCCTGCCTGGTTTCGGATATCCCGGCCAACCAGGAATGGGTGACCGAGGGCGAGAACGGCTGGTTGTACCCTGATGGTAACGCGGACGCGCTGGCCGCTAAGATTTTGCAGGCGGCTGCGCAACGCGATACCCTGCCTGAAATTGGGCGAGCCGCGCGGAGCGTGGCCGAAGCGCGCGCTGACTGGCGGAAGAATTCTGAAAAGCTGATGCAGGCCTACAAGCAGGCTCTGCAGTTAAACTGAACAGGAGGTTCCTATGATATTCGCATTGATCCTAGCTCTGGCTATCGCCATTGTGGCGGTCTTTTTTGCACTCGAAAACACTATGATAGTCACCGTCTCATTTTTCGGCTACGCAGTGGATGGCTCGTTGGCGTTGTTCATCCTGGTTGCCGTGGGGGTTGGTTTGCTGCTTGGGGTGCTGGTGATGACTCCTGGCCGTATCAAAAGCGGCCTGTCGAATGCGCGCAGTCGCAAGAAGATTGGTTCCCTGGAAGCCAGCCTCGATGAGCACAAATCCAAACTGTCATCGATGGAAAAACCCGCTCCGGCTGCTCCCGCAGCGAGAGAAACTCCCGAAACTGAAGACCAATAGATGCCTCTATGACGTCTCGTGTCGTTGCTATCGTTCAAGGACGCATGGATTCGTCCCGCCTGCCAGGGAAGATCCTGGCAGATCTGGCCGGACAGCCCATGCTGGCCCGCGTCTTTATTCGGACCTCGCGGGCTGCTACCGTTACCGAAACAATTTTCGCAACGACCACAGATCTCACCGACGACCCGGTGGCCGAATACTGTGACTTTAGCGGTATCCCTTTTACCCGTGGCAGCCTGTACGACGTCCTCGACCGCTACTACCAGACAGCCAAAGAATTCCATGCGGACGTGGTTGTGCGCATCACCGCCGATTGCCCGGTCATTGATCCTGATTTGATAGATGACGCGGTCAATACGCTGCTTGATGGTGAATATGACTTTGTGGCAAATCGACTTCCGCCACCATTTACGCGTACCTATCCTATCGGCCTCGATACGGAAGTTTGTACCTTTACCGCTCTGGAAACCGCGTGGAAAGATGCCAAAGAGACTTTCCACCGTGAGCACGTCATGCCGTACTTCTATGAAGGGGTAGAGCTTTCAGCCGTCAACCGTCAGCTTTCAGAAGGCGTTTCTACACGTGGATACAAAGTCGCCCAACTACATCACACCACTGACTTTGGCGAATACCGCTGGACGGTAGACACGCCTGAAGACCTGGAATTCATGCGTCAGGTCTATACCCGCTTCGATGGTCGCGATGACTTCTCCTGGAAAGAAGTGCTCGATCTGGTTCACGATGAGCCTGGCCTGATGAAAATCAATGCGGGTGTAAGGCACAAAACGCTGAAAGACATTGATGAGCGTGCTGCCAATAGTTAATGTCATTTCGAGGAGCTGCTAACGGCGACGTGGCAATCTCCCGTTAAACTGAAGATTGCTTCGCCAAAGTACGGCTCGCAATGACATGTGAATTGAAATTATGTCCTTCATCACGCTCTTCTCCGCCCCCAAACCCTTCACGGATTCGCACATTGCCACGATTCAGCACAATGCCATCAAATCATGGACTCTGTTGCCAGATGTGGACGTCATTCTGTTAGGCGAAGAAGACGGTCTGGCCGAAGCCGCAAAAGAATTGGACGTCAAACATATCCCCAACGTAGCCCGCAGCGAGAACGGAACACCGCTCATCTCATCCATGTTCCAACTGGCGCGCGAGCATAGCGACAGCGACCTGCTCTGCATCATCAACGCGGATATGCTCCTGATGTCCGATTTCGTTGAAGCGGCGAAGCAGGCTGTGAAGCTAAAAGAGAAGTTCGTTTTACTCAGCCAACGCTGGGACTTAGATGTATCCGAGCCAATCGACTTCAGCGAAGGCTGGCAGGATCGTCAATCGTCAATCGTCAATCGTCAAGGGGTACTCCACCGTCCCGCCGGAAGCGATTTTTTTCTGTTCCCCAAATCCTGCTACACCGATGTTCCCGACTTCGCCATCGGCCGTGCCGGCTGGGACAACTGGATGATCTACAAGGCCCGCCAGGAAAACTGGCCGGTAATCGACTGCACGCCCTCAGTCATGATCGTGCACCAAAACCATGACTATCGTCACCTGCCGGGCGGCAAACCGCATTACGAGCACCCGGAAACGAACGAAAACATCCGTCTCGCGGGTGGCCCCGCTGTGGTGCGCTACACTATCCTGGACGCCACCCATCGCTTGAAGGACGGGAAACTCATCCGCCCGGCGTTTACCCGCCTGCATTTCTGGCGTAAAGTGGAATTGTTTCTGCGCAAAGTTTTTGTTTTCCTGCCCGAAAATACTGTTGAAAATATTGTCCGCCCCAAGCGCTGGAAGAAGCGGTTTCAGAAAATGTTTAAACCGTAGGGGCGACGTTTTGTCGCCCGGGCAGGGAGACCCTGCCCCTACATTCATCAAAAAATCAATGTTTATCCTCGTTCATCTGTGGTGAAAAATAAATGAGAAAAGGCCAAAACCCCGCCAAATTTGTCAAAGACGTTGCCAAGCCTGAGCGCATCACCGCCGCCATGCTGACCTACATCCCGTTCCTGAGCGGATTCTACGCCGAGACCCTGGATGTGCTCAAAGTCAGCCTGGATTCGATGCGCAAGGATGCGGGTCTGCCCTTCGACTTGCTGGTTTTCGACAACGGCTCCTGCCCAGAAGCGCGGGATTATCTGATCCAAGAAAAAGAAGAAGGTCGCATTCAATATTTGATCTTGTCTGAGAAAAACGTTGGCAAAGGCGGCGCATGGAACGTGATCCTGGCGGGTGCGCCCGGTGAGATCATCGCCTACGCCGACAGCGACGTGCTATTCTCGCCGAATTGGCTGGCGCGCTCGGTCGAAATCCTGGAAACCTATCCCAACGTCGGCATGGTAACCGCGCGTCCCTTCCGCACACCGCCGGAATTCTACAGCGCCACGCTCGATTGGGCGCGCCAAAACGCCACGCTCGAAGATGGACAATTCATTCCCTGGGAAACCTTCCTGGAATTCAATCTCTCGCTCGGCCAGACCGAAGAAGAGAATGTAAAAGTCTATGCTGAAACGAAAGATTGGAAAATAACCTATGATGTGTCTTTGCGAGGAGCCGCGGAGCAGCGACGAAGCAATCTCCCCATTAGCGAGGAGACTGCTTCGCAACAGACGCTCGCAGCGACACCAAATAAAATTATTGCTTATGCCGGCGCCTCCCACTGGCAGTTCACTGCCTACAAATCCACACTTCAGCAATTCCTGCCCTTCGACATGTCCCGCCCGATGGGACAGGTGCGCCAACTCGACCAGCGCATGAACGAAGCCGGTCTGCTGCGGCTGATGGTCTCCGATCCGCTGGCGATGAATATGTCCAATACGCTGGGGTATTTGCGTGGAGAGTTGGGGAAGGAACAACCCAAAAAGAAGCCATCATTAGGTAAACATGTGTTGGAATTCATGCCAATCAAAAAGATTTTGTTGGCGGTGTATAACAAGATTTTCAGCTGGTATTATTCATAACCGCAAAGAGCGCTAAGCCCGCGAAGAAAAAAGAAAATCTTTGCGCTCTTAGCGTGCTTGGCGGTTCAAAGAAGACCCATGACCAAACGTATCTTCATCTCCGCCGACCACGGCATGGCCATCATCTACTTCCTGCAAAAGCTAAGTCATTTTGATTGGCAAACAAAACTTTATGGGTTTGGAAGCCTGTCACGAAACGGGAGCAAGCACAACGTCGATGGATGATGCGGCGGGTGTTTGAGTTTGCTCTAATCAAAAAAAATCCTGCTCGCTATCTACAATAAAATTTTCCGATTGTATTACCAATAATTTATACAATTTTTACAACTTTTGGGGGATTTGCGCATCTAAATTCTAATCCATGTGTTACTGGATGAGAATAAAAAGACCCTGTTCTATTTTCGATCAAAGGAGAAGAAAGATGAAGAAAATCACCAATGTACTTGCTACCCTGATGCTGTTGAGCATTTTGGTAACGGCTTGTGGCGGAGCGGGGACGCCTGCTCCCGCTGCGACCGAGGCGCCTGCCGTAACGGAAGCCCCGGCTATGACCGAAGCTCCCGCTGCAACGGAGGCACCGGCGGCCATGGGGAATTTGCCCGCCGTCATTACGCTGGGGGCCGTGCACGACCTGAGCGGTGCGACCGCGCTGTATGGCACCTCAATTCAGAAGGGTATCGATCTGGCTGTCAAGCAGATGAACGAACAAAAATTCCTGGGTGACGGTGTCACTGTGAAGATCGCCTATGAAGATGCTGCCGGTGATGCCAAGCAGGCGATTGCCGCGTTTGAGAAACTGATTGCCAACCCGGATATCGTGGTCATCCTTGGCCCGACGCTTTCGAGCGAAGCCAAGTCTGCGGACCCGGTGGCTCAGGAAGCCGGTATGCCCGTAATCGCCAGTTCGAACACAGCCACTGGTATCACTGAGATCGGTGATTATATTTTCCGCACCAGCCTGCCCGAAAGTGCCGTCATTCCCAATACTGTGAAGGTGACCAAGGAAGCGCTCGGCTTGACCAAAGTAGCTGTGATGTACGGCAACGATGATGCGTTCACGCAAAGTGGTTATGATGTATTCAAGGCTGCGCTCGATGCTGAAGGCATTGAGATCCTGACCGAAGAGACGTTTGCCAAAGGCGATACGGATTTCTCCGCGCAGTTGACGAAAATCCAGTCGCTCAACCCTGACGCGATTGTTGTGTCTGCTTTGGCGGAAGAAGCAGCCAATATTATGATCCAGGCGCGCACACTGGGCATCCCCGACAGCGTCCGCATTATTGGTGGTAATGGTTTTAACAGCCCCAAACTGGCTGAGATCGCTGGTCCCGCTGCGGAAGGCGCCATCTCTGGTTCGGCATGGAACGTGGCCAGCACCTTCCCTGCCAGCGCTGATTTTGTAAAGGCCTTCAACGCTGAATACGGTAGCGACCCCGATCAGTTCGCGGCGCAGGCTTATACAGCTGCCTGGGCGGCTGCGACCGCCATCAAGAACGCTGACAGTGTCGATCATGCTGCGGTGCGCGATGCCATCGCTCAGATCAAAGACATGGACAGCCCGCTGGGTGTGTTCTCGTTCGATGCCAATCGTGACCCCGTCCACGATGCTGTTGTGCTGACCATCCAGAACGGCGCGTTCGTTGTTTTCCAGCCTTAGTGGTTTATTCCACAGAAAGACAAGGTATTGGTAAAATCAGAGCGCGCCTGTTTTTTCTGTGGTGAAATGTTCTCTCTGGCGGAAACGCCTTGACCGAAGCATGTCCCGCCAATTCAACGAGTCGGCGGGACATTTCATAGGATGGCTATGTTCTGGCAACAAGTAGTAAACGCAATCTGGCTCGGTGCGGTGTACAGTCTGTTTGCACTGGGCTACACCCTGGTCTTCGGTGTGCTTGGGCTGCTCAACCTGGCACACCCTTCGTTATATATGTGGGGTGCATTTATTGGGTTGATGGCAGTCAACTTGCTGGGCTTGCCAATCTGGCTGGCCTTGCCGGTTGCTATGCTGTTCAGCGGGCTGCTGGGTGTGTTGTTGGACCGCGTGGCGTTCAAGCCGCTGCGCGCCCGGAATGCGCCACACCTGGCGGCCTTGATCTCCAGCATCGGCGCATCGATTGTGTTGATTAGCACGGCGCAGGGAATTTTCAGCGCGCAGGTCTCACGTTTCCCGTTCGATGTGTTTCCCGTTCATGTTTTCAAGATCGGACCTGTTTCGGTCACGTTGCTGCAAGTGACGATTCTGGCTGTTTCTATCGGTATTATGCTGTTTTTGCGTTGGTTGCTTATGGGCACCCGCATGGGACAGGCCATGCGCGCAGTGGCCTTTAACCCCGTTACGGCTGCGCGGCTCGGCATCAGCGTGGATCAGGTCATCATGCAGACCTTCTTTATTGCAGGCGCACTGGCTGGCGCGGCGGGCGTTCTGCTGGGACTGGCGTTCAACTCCATTTCGCCTTTCATGGGCGGCCCGATGAACTTGAAAGGCTTGACCGTTATCGTGCTGGGCGGGTTGGGTAATATCGAGGGCGCAGTTTTGGGCGGATTTATCCTGTCGTTCAGCGAGGTGATGAGTGTGGCGTATTTTTCCAGTGACCTGCGTGATGCGGTTTCCTTTGTGCTCTTGTTCTTGATTCTTCTCGTGCGTCCCAACGGCCTGCTGGGACGTTCCAGCACCAAAAGCGCATAGGGGGCAGGATGAGTATATTTTCAGAATTCTGGGTGACTTACGGCAGCGTGGTGCAGTTTGTGATGATCAACATGCTGCTGGGAATCAGCATCTATCTTACGCTCTATACAGGTTTGCTCTCGCTGGCGAATGCGGGTTTTATGGCGATTGGCGCGTATGTCTCGGCGGTCTTGACGATCAATGCAGGCACGCCTTTCCCGGTCAGCTTGTTGGCGGGCGCGTTGACTGCGGCTGTCGTTGGCTGGCTGCTGGGATTGCCCGTCCTACGCCTACGGGATATATACCTGGCGATTGCCACGCTCGGTTTTGGGGAGATCGTTCGCATTGCGGCCGTTAACTTCGATAAATTCACGGGTTTGAACCTGATCGGTGGCGCGCAGGGCCTTTCGGGCATTCCGAAGCTGACCACACCTGCTGCCTTGCTTTTCACGCTTGTTCTGTTGTGTATTTTTCTCGTTCAATTTCACCGTTCCCGTACGGGACGCGCGCTGGCCGCCATCCGGCGCGACGAAAGCGTGGCCGCCACTATGGGCATCGATGTTGCCAGCTACAAGTTACTGGCCTTTGTGCTGGGCGCGTTCATAGCCGGGCTGGCAGGCGGTTTCAGCGCTCACTTGACCCGTTTCGTCGGCCCTAATGATTTCAGCTTTAGCGCGGCGGTCAATATTTTGGCTTATGCCGTCTTGGGCGGAACCCTGCATTGGACCGGCCCGCTGGTCGGTGCAGCCATTCTCACCATTTTGCCTGAAGCCCTGCGCTTCATGGGCGAATATCGCGGCATCGTCAATGGCGCCATTCTCGTGCTGGTCATTCTCTACCTGCCGCATGGACTGGTCAACCCGAAGTGGTTCCGGCGCATCTTCCGCAAAAAGGAGACCGGCCATGCTCAGGCTTAACGCTGTCAGCCGTCATTTTGGCGGGTTGGCTGCGGTCAACCGAGTCTCTTTTTCGGTGGAGGCAGGCCAGGTTGTGGGTCTGATCGGTCCGAACGGCGCGGGAAAGACCACCCTGCTGAATCTCATCAGCGGATTGGACAGGGTCACGAGCGGCGAAATCCATTTCAACCAGCGTCCTATCCATAGATTGCCACCCCACAAAATCAATCAATTGGGTATCGCCCGTACGTATCAAAATATCCGCCTGTTTGCTGAAATGTCGGTGCGTGAAAATCTCATCGTGGGGATGCACACGCAGGGCAGGGCGGGACTGTTGAGCGCCACGTTGATGTTGCCGGCTTATCGTGCCGAAGAGCGCAGATTGGGCGAAGAAGCGGATGCGCTGGCCGTGCGACTGGGGCTGGACGCCTTCAGGGATTCTCCTGCCGACGCCTTGTCCTATGGCGACCAGCGACGCGTCGAGATCGCCCGAGCGCTTGCTACTGACCCCAAACTGCTCCTGCTCGACGAGCCGACCGCCGGGATGAACGCCGCCGAAACTGCCCGCCTGGGTGACCTGATCCTGGGCCTGCGCGACGAGGGGTTGACGGTGTTGGTCATCGAGCATGATATGGCCTTCATTTCGCAGGTTTGTGACCATGTCATCGTGCTGAACTTTGGGGAGGTGATTTCCAGCGGCACACCGGACGAGATCAAAGCTGACCCGCTCGTGGTGGAAGCCTATCTGGGCACGGAGGCCGCCAATGCTTAAAGTGACTGATCTCACCGTCAATTATGGAGCCATCGAAGCGGTACGCGACCTGTCATTCGAAGTGCCAGACGGACAGGTGGTGGCCGTGATCGGCGCGAACGGCGCGGGCAAATCCACCACGCTGAACACCATTGGCGGCTTGCTCAAGCCTGTCAGCGGACGCATCGAATTGGACGGACATGACATCACCGGTCTGCGCGCCGACCAGGTGGCGTGCCTGGGGCTGGCCCAGGTGCCCGAAGGCCGCGAAGTGCTGGCTCCCTTAAGCGTAGAAGAAAATCTGCGCCTGGGGGCATACATCCGCAGCGACAAAGACGAGATCGAGAACGACTTGGAATCCATGTTCGAGCGTTTCCCTATTTTGAAAACACGCCGCAAGCAGGCTGCGGGCTTGATGAGCGGTGGCGAACAGCAAATGCTGGCCGTGGCGCGCGCGTTGATGGCGCGTCCTAAGCTGCTCACACTTGATGAGCCTAGCATGGGGCTGGCTCCTTTGATCGTCAACCAGATTTTCGAGATTATTACAGAAATCCGCGCCCAGGGCGTGACCCTGCTGTTGGTAGAGCAGAACGCCCGCAAAGCCTTGCAGGTTGCTGATTACGCTTATGTGCTGGAGATGGGCCAACTGGTTCACGCTGCGCCGTCCGCTGAGTTGCGCGACGATCCACGTATTGTGGCGGCCTATTTGGGCGAGTAGCGCTCTTATGCAAGGGGGGAGTGCCATGCTAAAATACAGGCTGTGGCATTATAGATAAAATAAATAGCACACGGATAACGCAGATTTAACGGATTCTCGCGGAAACAAAAAATCCGTGCAAATCAGCTTGATCCGTGTTGTCTGCGTGCCATTCCTAAACTCACAAAAAACTATGACCAAACGAATCTTCATCTCCGCCGACCACGGCATGGCCATCATCTACTTCCTGCAAAGCGACGTCGTCCCGACCCTGCTGGATGCGGGCGTCGAAATCGTCCTGCTGACCGACGACGAGACCAAAGACAAGATCGCCGAGCGTTTCGCGCGTCCCGGACTGACCTTTGAAGGCTTGCGGCTCAAAGCAGCCGAGCGCTACGCCAAAACCGTCCGCCCGCGCTGGCAGTGGATTCTCGCCTACCTGCGCCGCGTCGGCGGCTCGCGCCGCATCAACACCGAAGCCATGGACAGCCACATCTGGGAAGTCTGGGCCGAGAACGGCTGGAAATTCCGCCTGGGGATCTGGATTCCGACCGCGCTGGCGATCCTCCTGCTGCGGAACTTCTCCTTCGCGCGCAAACTTCTCGTGCGGATGCAGAACCGCTTCACGCCGGACCCGGGCCTGTATACCGATCTATTTGAGAAATACCACCCTGACATGGTCATCGCTTCGACGCCCGGCTGGAGGCTGGACCGTTATCTTTTAAGGGAAGCAGCCCGCAGGGGAGTCCGAACCGCGACCGTCATCGTGGGCTGGGACAATTCCTCGTCCTACAACATCTCCGGCGCGGACGTCCAATTCGCCACCTGCTGGTCTGAACTGCAAAAAGAAGAACTGGTGCACGGCTCTGACTGGAAGCCGGAGAACGTCCACGTGGGCGGCATCCCCTCCTATGACGGCTATTTCCGCAAGCAGTGGCTGATGCCGCGCGACGAATATTTCAAGCTGCACGATCTCGACCCGCAACCGCAAGCTGATCTCGTATGCCAGCAGTTTTGTCCATTTTGCGCCCAACTTCCCGAACATCGAAGCGCTGGCGAAACTGGTCGCGTCGGATGCGCTGGCCGAGCCGTCGCAGTTGTTGATCCGCCTGCATCCCAGTCATTTCCAGGATAAGCCGAAGATTTTTGCCGAAGAACGCCAGCGCGTGTTCGACCTGGAGAAGCAGTACCCGCATGTGCATGTGGTGCAGCCGGTGGCGCTGGGCGGCTCGCTGGGCTACTATGGCGGCGAAGACATGGACGAGAAGTCGTCGATGATGGCCTACTCGGATGTGCTGGTGACGGTCTACTCGACCATGCTGGTCGAGACCGCTGTGCATGATACGCCCATGGTCGCGGCGGTGATCGATACCCCCGGCGGCTGGAATAAACCGAAAAAGTTCTCGCTCTCGCTGAAAGAGATTGGCGACTGGCCTACGCACCAACGTTTCCGCCTGGCAAAAGCAGGACGCGTTGCCAATGATGAGGATGAATTGCGCGAGGCCATCAATGCCTACCTGAAAGACCCCACGCTGGATGCCGCCGAGCGCCGCGCGTTCATCGAGCAGGAAATCACCTACACCGACGGGACGGCGGGAAAGCGAACGGCGGAGTATATTTTGAAATTGTTGGATTCCTGATGTCGTTGCGAGGAATGTGTTCTTCCCGACGAAGCAATCTCAAGTAACCTCCAAGCATGAGATTGCCAAAGTGCCCGAAAGGGTACGTTACCTGCCCCTTCGACTACGTTACACTCCGCTCAGGGAGCAGGCTTCTCCAATGACATATGAAAGCTGAATACATGCTATAATACATATTGTAGTATGTAGAAAGGAATCTAACATGCAAAAAATTATCGGTGTGACTGAACTCCAGCGACGCTTTCGCCCTTTTTTTGAAGAAGTTGTGCGCAAGCGCATCCCGCTCATACTGACTCGCGGCTCCCGCCCAGAAGCTGTGCTTATTCCCTATGAAGATTACCTGCGTTTTCAGGAATTGCAAGAGAGCGAAGTATTGGCCCGATTTGACAAAGTCTGGAAGCGTATTGCCGAAACCAATGCTTCTTATGGCGAAGATGAAATTGCGGCAGACATCGAATCGGCGCGGCAAGGGTAGTAGTACATGCGGGCAGTAGTAGATACTGGTGTCCTTGTGAGCGGATTGATCCGTCCACAGGGAACAATTGGCGAGGTTCTCCGTGCTTTGCATGATGGGCGTTTTGTTATTGTCTACTCAACGCCGATTGTCGTTGAAATCATCGATGTGCTAGGACGACCGCCCTTTCGAGCAAAATATCAAATTCAACCTGATGATGTAACAACTCTTGTCAACCTAATTCGTCTGCGCGGGGAACTGGTTTTGCCACAAATAACTATCACAGCCTGTCGTGACCCGAAGGACAACAAATTCCTTGAAGCTGCCGTAGAAAGCAATGCGGATGCAGTCGTAACCGGCGATTCTGATTTGCTGGTGCTCCACCCATTTCAGAGAATCCCCATTCTGCGCCCTGCGGAATTTCTAGCGCGGTTGTAATTATTTTAGGAAGAATATGATCAGGCAGAAAAATATGTTCCTATTTTATTTCTCAATTACGCTGGCCATCTGCTCCAGCGCACTCTATCACTTCAGCGCCAAGAGCACGCCCGCAAATGTTAACTTTTCGATCTCGCTGGTCGTGACTTATCTTGTCGCGCTTGGGATTGTCCTGCTTACCACCTTCTTCTTTCCCGCCAAAAATGGACTGGTCTTCGAGCTAAAACAACTCAATTGGGCCAGTTTCCTGCTGGCGATTGCCATTGTCGGCATCGAATTTGGCTTCCTGCTGGTCTATCGTTCCGGCTGGAACATTGGTCTCGCCGCAGTGCTGGTCAACGTGGTAGCCTCGCTGATCCTTGTCCCTGTGGCGATTTTTGTGTTCAAGGATAAGTTGAACTGGGTCAATATTGTTGGAATTCTGGTCTGCCTGGTCGGTTTGGTGATGTTGAATTGGAAACGATGAAATAAACCGCTAAGAACGCGAAGCACGCAAAGGGTTATAATGGTTTTCCTTTGCGATCTTTCCCGAAAGACATCGGGACGATGTGCGTGCTTCGCGGTTCAACTTGGAGATTGAATGGAAATCGTTACTCGCGTCAAAAAAGCCGCCCGCATCTTGCTCAAGGGCGACTCACGAAAAAGCACTCGCAACCCCATCCCGGCCATCACCCCCGAAGAAGTGGCTGAGATCAAACAGTTCTTCCCGCGCGAGAAGTTCTTCATTCTCGGTCACGCCCGCTCCGGGACCACCCTGCTCATGCGCCTTGCCCGCCTGCATCCCGAAGTGCACTGCAATTACCAGGCGCACTTCTTCACGCGCCGCCCGCTGCTCAAGTCTCTGGTGGACACGCCCGAAGCCGAAGAGTGGCTGACGCGCAAATCCAACCGCTGGAACCACGGGCGCGACCTGTCGCCGCTGGTCTTGCGCGCCGCCGCCGACATCATCATGGAGCGCGACGCCGCCCGCGAAGGCAAGCGCATCGTTGGCGACAAAAGCCCCTCGTCCGTCATCCACGGACAGGCTGTGCGTGATCTGCATGCCGTCTATCCCGATGCCAAGATCGTCTACATCGTCCGCGATGGACGGGATGTCATCATCTCCGAGCGTTTCCGCAACTTCGTCGAAGAATCCAAATTCCTGACAGCGGAAGACAAACGCATCATCGCGGACCTGCGGCTTGATCCCGCGCCCTTCAACGATGGTCGCCGCTCGATCTTCACCGAGACCTTCATCCGCCGCACCGCCGGGGATTGGGCACACGACTTACAGGAAACCGAAGACGAATCCCGCCGCCTGTTTGGTGACAATTTCTACGGCCTACGCTACGAAGACTTGCTCGAACATCCCTTTGACGAGATGAAAAAAGTCTGTGGAATTTCCTGGGCGTCGATGCCGATCCATCGCTCGAAAAAACCATCCTCGAAGAAATGTCCTCCAACCCCGATGAAGAGTGGCAATCCCGCCGTAACGAAGACATCGCCTCCTTCCTGCCCAAAGGACAGGCTGGCAATTGGACGCGCCTGTTCAGCGAGGGGGATAAGTCTGTGTTCAAGAGTGCTGCTGGGGAGATGCTGGTACGCTGGAAATATGAGAAGGATTTGAATTGGTAATCAAATCGTAGGGGCGGCGTCCTGCCGCCCAGGGCGGGAAGACCCCGCCCCTACGGAGAACACATGAAATTCTTTAATCGCTGGCCTCGGCTCCATCGGCCGCCGCCATTTCCGTAACCTGATCGCTCTCGGCGAAACCGACCTCGTCCTACTGCGTACGCGCAAAGCCACTTTACCCGATGATGAGTTGGCAGGCTACCCCGTCGAAACCGACATTCACGAGGCTTTGCAAAAGCACAAACCAGATGCAGTTGTGGTTGCCAACCCAACCTCCCTGCATCTGGATGTTGCTATCCCTGCTGCCGAGGCGGGCTGTCACATCCTGCTCGAAAAGCCCGTCTCGCACTCGCTAGATGGCCTCGATGGCCTGCAAAAAGCCGCTGAGAAAAGCGGCAGCAAAATCTTGGTTGGCTTCCAGTTTCGCTATCACCCCACTCTCAACAAAGCCCGCGAACTCATCCAGAGCGGCGCGCTCGGACAAGGTGCTCACTGTCCATGCGCACTGGGGCGAATACCTGCCCAACTGGCATCCCTGGGAAGATTATCGCCAGAGTTATGCTGCCCGCGCTGACCTGGGCGGCGGTGTGATCGGCACGCTTACCCATCCGCTCGACTATCTGCGTTATCTCTTGGGCGAGATCGATACGCTGTGGTCGTTCAACGGTCACATTTCCCCGCTCGAAATGGACGTGGAAGACATCGCCGAGATCGGCCTGAAATTTGCCAGCGGCGCGATTGGTGGCCTGCATGTCAACTACATCCAGCGCCCGCCGGTGCATCGACTGGAAATCGTCGGGACGAATGGCACTCTGCGCTGGGACAATGCAGACGGCACGCTGCACTTCTACCAGATGCCTGCTCCCTTCGGTTCGTACTCGGATGCTCCGCCTGCTCCCGTAATGGAATCATTCTCCCTGCCCGAAGGCTTCGACCGCAACGACCTGTTCCTCGCGCAGACTCGCCATTTCATCAACATCGCGCGTGGACAGGAAGAACCCGTCTGTACGCTCGAGGACGGAATCCGTATCCAGAAACTGGTGCAGGCCGCTCGCGAGTCCGAAGCGGAGGGGAACCTGATCAGGCTGGCGTAGCAACGGAAGTCATGTCCTGACAAAATTCCAAAATTCAACCGCTGAATTTTGATTAAAAGTGCGCTATAATAGCGCCTTGTGCGCTATTCCACAGATAAAATGCACAGTTTGCTGTGTTAGAAAATAAGGAGTATTTGAATGTCGAAAGCTAATTTAATTCCTCCCTACGGAGGAAAACTGGTCAACCTGCTCGTCACGGGAAAAGAACGGGATGACTTGATTGCGCGCGTACCCAATTTGCCATCCTTGAAGATTTCCATGCGAGCGCAATGTGACCTGGAACTACTGGCGACCGGCGGTTTTTCGCCGTTGGACCGCTTTATGGGCAAGTCGACCTACGAACGTGTGCTGGACGAAATGCGCATGGATGGCGGGACCCTGTGGCCGCTCCCGATCACGCTGACAGCCAATCCTGATGAGTTACCCAATGTTGGCAGTGAACTCGTTTTGCGCAACGCCTTGAATGATCCGTTGGCGATCATGAAATTGGAAGAAGTGTTTTCCTGGAGCCCGGAAAAAGAAGCGCGCCTGGCCTATGGCAGCAATGATGCCCGCCATCCGATGGTCTCCGAAATGGGCCGCTGGGGGAAGGTCTGCATTTCAGGTGAACTGAAGGTCATCAACCTGCCCAAATACTACGATTTTGTGGAAATCCGCCGTACCCCAGCGGAAGTGCGTGAAATGCTCGAAGCGATGGGAAATGACAATGTGGTTGCCTTCCAGACGCGCAACCCGTTGCATCGCATCCACGAAGAATTGACCAAGCGCGCGGCTGAGAAAGTTGGCGGCAGTTTGCTCATTCACCCGGTGGTTGGTATGACCAAACCCGGTGATGTGGACCACTACACCCGCGTACGCATTTACAAGGCTCTGGTGGATAATTACTACGATAAGAATAGCACGGCGCTCAGCCTGCTGCCGCTGGCCATGCGCATGGCCGGGCCAAAGGAAGCTTTGTTGCACGCCATCATCCGCCGCAATTATGGCGCAAATCATTTTATTGTTGGTCGTGACCATGCTGGCCCCGGCAATGACAGCAGCGGCAAACCCTTCTACGGTCCGTATGACGCGCAGGAACTGATGGTTCAGCACGAAGAAGAGATCGGCGTCAAGATGGTGCCGTTCGAAATGCTGGTCTACCTGCCCGATGAAGATCGCTACGTGGAACTCAAAGACGTGCCCGAAGGCGCCAAAACGCTTAACATTTCTGGCACACAGGTGCGCGATGACTACCTTGCCAAAGGCAAGTTGTTACCCGAATGGTTCACCCGCCCTGAAACGGCTGAGATCCTGCGCCAGAGCTATCCTCCGCGCCATGACCAGGGCTTCTGCATCTGGTTCACTGGCCTGTCCGGTTCAGGAAAATCCGCTACCACACAGGTGCTGACCGATTTGCTGCTCGAGCGCGGCAAGATTTTGACTGTTCTGGATGGTGACGTGGTCCGCACGCATTTGTCCAAAGGCCTCGGCTTTAGCGCGGAAGACCGCGACACTAACATCCTGCGCATTGGCTTTGTGGCCGGTGAGCTTGTCCGTCACGGCGGTTCTGTGGTTTGTGCGGCCATCAGCCCGTATCGCAACGCCCGTAACGAAGCCCGCAAGATGGTGGGTGACAATTTCATCATGGTGCACATGGATACGCCCGTCGAAGTCTGCGAGCAGCGTGATGTCAAGGGCCTGTATGCCAAGGCGCGACAGGCGATGATTGACGGCAAGCCGATGGGCTTCACCGGCGTGGATGATCCCTATGAAGAACCGATCGATCCCGAACTCACCCTGGCAGGTGTTGGCGTGACTCCGGAAGAGAACGCTCGCCAGATCGTTGCCTATCTCGAAGAACAGGGGTATTTGCAACCGCAAGCCAACTAACCGGGAAATGCCCGTTTCTAATCGTAAGTTTCACCTCGACAAGCAGACCGTGGTCTTTTTATTGACCATCGGTCTGCTTGCCATTGGTGGCATTTGGTTGCTGGCGTACAGCACTCCCCTGGGATTAGGACTCAACGATGACTCGATTGCCTACATCGCTGGCGCGCGCAGCATCCTAAACGGGAACGGTTATCGTGAAGCCTGGTTGGCCTCGAATGGACCAGTCACGCATTTTCCACCGGGGTTTCCGGGCGTACTGGCCTTTATTAGCCTTGTCACCAATCTCGATCCTGTCCGCGGCGCGCGTGCGCTCAATGGATTATTATTTGGATTGAACATTGCGCTAACTGGCTGGGTCGGTTGGCGTATGACCCGCTCGCGCATAGCAGGAATCCTCGCCGCCGTTTTGACCCTGTTGAGCAGTTCGCTCCTGTATATCCATAGCAGGGCGATGAGCGAACCGCTGTACATTTTCTTGATGCTGCTTTCGTTTTTGTTGCTGGATTACTATTTTGAGCGTTCACGAAATTATTTGCTAATAGCGCTCGGCTTTATGCTCGGTTGGGCATATCTGACGCGATATGCTGCGCTTTCTTTATTAGCGACCATAATAGCGTCCTTACTCATCCTTCATGACAGTTGGCGCAAACGTTTGAAGAGTGTTATCGTTCTATCCTTGAGTGCGTTCCCATGGATAATAGGCTGGTCTATTCGAAACCGTGTGGTAGGCGGCAGCTATACCAACCGGGTGCTTGGCTGGCATCCAGTTAACCTTGAAAACTGGGGCCTCTGCGTAAAGACGTTTATGGAGTTTCTTGTGCCCTTACGCTCTGCGCGAAAGGCCCTCAGCCGTATTCCCGCATCGTATGAAATTATCTTAATCGTGATTGGCATAAGCGTGCTTGCCTGGGCGTTATACAAAGGCCTGTCCTATTTCTTCCGACCTGCTCAAGCTGCCAGACCTGATGTATTATCATTCACGAATGCACTGTATGTGATTGCGTATTTATCCGTGTTAGTGCTGACCATGACCTTATTCGATCCAGCAACCAAATTCCAGGTGCGTATCCTTTCCCCAACCTATATCTCGCTCATCCTATTGCTTATGGCTCTAGGAACCTGGCTCTGGCGAGAAAAACACCTTTTCTGGAAGCCAGTCATTGTCTTGTGCGCTGCGGGTTTATTGGTTATGTTTGCTAATAGCCAGGTTGTAGCTGTGCAGGATTTTCGCAAGGGTGGCGAAGCGTTTGCGGGTGAAAAGTGGTTCGATTCCGACGCAATTGCTGCCCTTCAGCAACTCCCGCCGGACGTACTCATCCTTTCCAACGAACCGGGCGTGGTGTACCTGTATACCGGGCGTCCCAGTGGCGTTTTACCAAAAGCAGAGCCCGGAATATCCGATATCAAACAACCGGTTTTGGATGGGGATGTCGTAATTGTTTTGTTCCGCGTAAACAAAGTAGACCCTGACACCTTGAGTTATTATCTTCAACTAGGGTATGGGCTTTTCCAGACGGATTTTAGCAACACCTGGATATTCAGCGCATTTCCAAAATAGGAGCTATTGTCATGATTCAAGATAAGTTCGATCTCGAAGGGCGTGTCGCCGTGGTGACGGGCGGAGCGGGATTGCTCGGTACCGAGTTTTGCAAGACTCTCGCGGAGGCGGGTGCAGCGGTCGTGGTAGCGGATTTAAATCAGGACGCAGCCGATAAGGTCGCCAAAGGGCTGACGGAGGCCGGATACACGGCAGCAGGCTTCGGCCTGGATGTGACCCGCCTCGAATTCGACCCGTGAGCTTGCTTCCGTTACCGTGAGCAAGTTCGGCCGTCTCGACATTCTGGTCAACAGCGCGGCGCTTGATCCCAAATTCGATCCCGGATGCGGCCGCCAAAGGCATCGCTCCCGGCGCTTTTGAAGATTATCCGCTCGAGCAGTGGAACGCCGCTCTTAATGTCAACCTGACGGGCATCTTCCTGGTGACACAGGCCTGTGTCCAACCGATGCTCAAGCAGGGCAAGGGCAGCATCATCAACATTTGTTCCACCTACGGACTGAACGGTCCCGACCAGCGCATTTACATCAAAGACGGCAAACGTGTGGCTTACAAGCCCGTGTACTACACCACTACCAAAGCGGGCGTGATGGGTTTTACCAAATACCTGGCTGCCTATTACGCCGAGACCGAGATCCGCGTTAATGCGCTCACGCCCGGCGGCGTGTACAATAATCATGAAGAATATTTTGTCAAGAATTATTCCGCCAAGACCATCATGGGACGTATGGCGAAGAAGGATGAAATGAACGGCGCACTGTTGTTCCTGGCCTCGGACGCATCTTCCTACATGACCGGCAATAACGTGGTTGTGGACGGTGGTTGGACGGCTTGGTAGCTTAACCACAAAGACACGAAGGCCCAAAACTTAAAGATAAAAAAAACTTGGTGGCTTCGTGATTTTGTGCCTTCGTGGTAATTATGACTGAAATATTGGCTCTCATCCCCGCGCGTGGCGGCTCGAAAGGCATCCCGCGCAAGAATATCCGTGATTTTGCGGGCTATCCGTTGATCGCCTGGAGCATCGCGGCTGGCTTGAAATCGGAGTTGGTCACGCGCGTCATCGTCAGCACGGACGATGATGAGATTGCAGCCGTGGCGCGCGAATACGGCGCGGAGACGCCCTTCCTGCGTCCTGCCGAATTTGCACAAGATAACACCACCGACCTGCCTGTCTTCGAGCACGCGCTGGCCTGGCTGAAAGAGAAAGAAGGTTACGTGCCGGATGTGGTCGTGCAACTGCGCCCGACTTCGCCCATCCGCCCACGTGGAGTGGTGGACGATGCCATCAAGATTTTGTTGGCGCATCCCGAAGCCGATTGCGTCCGTGGCGTGGTCTCTGCAGGGCAGAATCCGCACAAGATGTGGCGCTTGCCCGAGGGCGAGAACGGCCCGATGAAGAACCTGCTGGACGTGGAAGGCATTGCCGAGCCATACAACGCGCCGCGCCAGATTCTGCCGCCAGTCTACTGGCAGACCGGGCACATCGATGCTATCCGCACCAGCAGCATTCTCGAAAAGAAATCGCTGACGGGTGATGTCATTTATCCGTTGGTAATCGATTCCCGCTACACGGTGGATATAGACAATCTGCAAGACTGGGCGCGTTACGAGCATCTGGTCATGACGGGTGGCCTGGACTATGTTTCGCCGGGTCGCCAGCGCAGGCCGATGCCAGAAACCATCAAGCTGCTGGTGCTGGATTTTGACGGTGTCATCAGCAACAACCTGGTCTGGACGGACCAGGATGGACGCGAAATGGTGACCGCCAGCCGCAGTGATAGCATCCGCATCCAGGCATTGCGCGAAGCGGGCGTGGAGACGATCATCCTGTCATCGGAGACCAATCCCGTCGTGACGGCGCGGGCGAAAAAAATGGGCGTAGAAGCGATCCAAGGTCTTGGCTTGCAGGCCAAGGGTCCGGCTTTGAAGCGTCTGCTGGAGGAGCGGGGGATTGAGCCGGCGCAGGTTGTCCATGTCGGCAATGATGTCAACGACCTGCCCGTCTTCGAAATTGTTGGCTGGTCTGTAGCCGTCGCGGATGCGTATCCCGAAGTGCTGCGAGCCGCCGATTTTATCCTCAGCAAACCTGGCGGCGGCGGCGCAGTGCGGGAAGTATGCGATTTAATTTTGAATGCGATTAAGACCTGACAGGTTTGTCAAACCTGTCAGGTCTCCATAGGAGTACACATGGCTCGTAAAATGAAAATTGGGAACAAACTGGTCGGCGATGGTCATCCGACTTACGTAATTGCGGAAATCGGGATTAACCATAACGGCGATGTGGACATCGCCAAACAGATGATCGACGCGGCGGTGCACGCGGGTGTGGATGCGGTCAAGTTCCAGAAGCGTACACCCGAAGTGTGTACCCCGCCCGAGCAGCAAAAGCAGATGCGCGAGACGCCCTGGGGCTATATCACCTACCTGGATTATCGTTACAAAGTGGAATTTGGTAAAGAAGAGTATGCTGAGATCGACCGCTACTGCAAAGAAAAAGGCATTGACTGGATGGTTTCCGTCTGGGATGAGCCTTCGGTGGACTTCATGGAGCAGTTCGATACGCCTGCCTACAAGTTGCCATCCGCTTCGCTCACGGACCTGGACCTGATTCGCAAAGTCCGAACGACGAACAAGCCCCTGATTTTATCGTCGGGCATGTCTACGATGGATCAAATCCGCGAGGCCGTGGAAGTGGCTGACGGAGAGAGTCTGGGAGTAATGCATTGCACCAGCGCTTATCCTTGTGAGCCGGATGAGTTGAACTTGCGCATGGTGGAAACCTTGCGCCGCGAGTTCCCGAATATCCCGGTCGGCTATTCGGGCCACGAGGTGGGACTGGTCCCTTCGACGATTGCGGTGGCGTTGGGCGCCTGCATGGTGGAACGTCACCTGACGTTGGACCGCGCCATGTGGGGCTCTGACCAGGCTGCCTCGGTGGAGCCGGGCGGTTTTGAGAAACTGGTCAAATACATCCGTGTGACCGAGCAGGCGCTGGGAGATGGGGTCAAGAAGGTGTATGACTCCGAGAAAAGCATCATGAAGAAATTGCGCCGCGTTGGTGGAAACGATTAATATGTGTAGGGGCAGGTCTCAGACCTGCCCCTACACAATGTAATTATGGGATTGAAACACAACTTCGCCGAACCTTGCGTGGCCCGGGCAAATATGCCCAGGCAGTTTGGCGCTGGAAGCGATTATCGTTCAACGACGCGCCGCCTATCTTTGGCAATTCCAAGCCCAAGAGCGGATCGCATCTGCTATTGCAGGTGCTGAATGGGTTCACCCAGATCATGCCGTATGCGTATGTGGCAGCGGAGCCGGTGCGGACGATCAAGAAGGACGGTGGACGGCGGACCATGGACCGCGTTTCAGAAGATTTGCGATCTGTGCCGCGCGGTGTGATCGGCTGGGGCTATGTGGAAGCCTCGCCTGAAAATGTGGCAGTTTTGTGCCAGCCGGAGCGTGTGAACTACTTTATCTACCGTGACCCGCGCGATATGCTGGTTTCGCAGGTTTTTTTTGCGACCGATATGCACGAGGAACACGGTATGCACGCGTTCTACAAGTCCCTGCCAGATTTTGGGGAACGTTTGAAAGTCGCCATCACAGGCATCGACCGCGATGGACTCAAGATGGTCAGCGTGAAGCAGCGCTACGAGGGCGTATTCGAATGGCTGGAACAGCCGCAGGTGATGTGCATCCGTTTCGAAGATTTGATCAACAAGCGCGATGCTACGCTAAATGCCATGCTTGATGAAGTGGAGAAAACCGGCTACAAAATCCCTACACCGCGTGAAAAGGCGTTAGAGATTCTGGTAGAAGCCATCCAGCCCAAGAAGAGTCACACCTTCCGTTCGGGGAAGACGGGCGGATGGAGGGAGTATTTCACCGATGAACATAAATCCCTGTTCAAAGATGTGGCTGGGGATTTGCTGATTAGATTAGGATATGAGATAAATAATGATTGGTAAGGGCAGGGTTATTCTGACCGAGTCGACTTTGTAAATTAAAAAATTCCTCCCGAAGTTTATTCGGGAGGAACGATTTTAGATAGAGTTTCAATCAGCGGTGGGATTTTGTTTTGGACGGTATCCCATACCAATTTGATGTCCACAACATCGTACTCGTGAATAACAAGGTTTCTCATGCTGGTCATTTCACGCCATTCAATCTCAGGATGCTTGTCACGTGTCTCAGGAGAGACCCGTCGCGCGGCTTCGCCGATGATTTCAATACGACGGATAACTGCATCTTGACATTGGATGTCTTCATAAAAATCATCCCACGATTTACCAATGGCATAATCCAGAGTGATTTTCGCGGATTCCAGCATGTCTAAAAGATAGGTGTCATCACGCGACATGGATAACCTGCGCTGATTCTAGAATGGCTTTGCGCCTGAGATAGTTGCGGCTGTTTTCTACGCCGTTCCGAGTGACTAAGTCCACTTCACGGTCAAAGATTTGCTGTAATTCCATCTGCATACGCGCCATCTCAAAAAGCGAAACATTTGCATTCGGGGCAAACGAAACCATGACATCTACATCGCTGTCAGGGCGAAAGCCTATGCCCACCGCAGAACCGAAAATCGCAAACTCAGAGACATTCCATCGTTTGCAGAATTCAGCAATCTTGGCTTTTGAGACTTTGATTTTTACCTTGTTCATAGTTTAATTATAGCGGACTTTTATTCTTCCTGTCTGTTACAATTCGCATTCCATGAAAGAATTCATCCAACAACACCTCAAACGCGGACTGATCCGCAGGCTCAATAATCTCAAAATTGCGGCGTGGCGCGGCAGGTGGCGCGGCGTGAGCCTGCTCCTTCGGGCGCGCCGGTGGTCTTTTTCAAGGCTTCCACGGGCATTGACGATCTCTCGTGGAACAGCGGCTTTCACCTGCTGGCTTCCTGGGCGCTGCGGTTGAAAGGTGTCCCGGTGGCGTATTTTGCCTGCAAGGCGGGCATGAGTCACTGCGTGCTGGGGACGAACCGCGATGATCCGCACAAGGCGCCGCCGTGTGAGTCCTGTGTCTACCAATCAAAAACCTTATATGCAGGTAGTAGCGACTTCGCGAAGCACCCTGTAAGGGTCAGTCGCTCTGAAACGACTACACCTGCCCTGGCGGGCGGTGCCAGGGAAGTCGTTACTACGGGAGTTAGCTGGTTTGATTTCCAGCGTGATGAAAAGCTGTCGAAAGCGGTAGCAGACCTATCGGTCCCGGAACTGATGCGCTTCGAATGGGAGGGGATTCCGCTCGGGGCGTTATGTCTGCCCGGCCTGCGCTGGATCCTGCGCATCCATCATCTGTCTGATGACGAGATCACGCGCTACCTGCTGCGCGAATATATCCTCTCGGCCTGGAACATCGCCCGTCAGTTTGCGGACTTCCTCGATCGGACTCAGCCGCGGGCTGTGATCGTGTTCAACGGCCAGTTCTATCCCCGAAGCGACCGCGCGTTACGTGGCCCAAAAGCGCGGCATCCGCGTGATTACGCATGAAGTCGGGCTGCGGCCCGCGACGGCCTTCTTCACCGAAGGGCGAAGCGACCGCCTACCCGATCCACATCCCGGATGAGTTCGAGTTGAGCGACGAAGCAGAATGCCCGGCTGGATGCGTACCTGGCGAAGCGTTTCCAGGGCGATTTCACGATGGCGGGCATCAAATTCTGGGCGGACATGCAGGGGCTGGACGAGGCCTTCTTGAGGAAGGCAGCAGGATTCAAGCAGATCGTGCCCGTGTTTACCAACGTCATTTTCGACACCAGCCAGCCGCACGCCAACACGGTTTTCGAGGATATGTTCGATTGGCTGGATATGACGCTGGAGGTCATCCGTGCCCACCCGGAGACGCTGTTCGTGATCCGTGCCCACCCGGACGAGCTGCGCGTGCGCAAGGCCAGCCGCGAGACGGTGGCAGCCTGGGTGGAAGCCAGCGGCGCGGACCGCGAGCCGAACGTGGTCTTCGTGGGGCCGCGCGAGACGCTCAGTTCGTATGAGTTGATCCAGAAGTCGAAGTTCGTGATGGTCTACAACTCGACCATCGGGCTGGAGGCCTGCGATCATGGGCGCGGCGGTGCTGTGCGCGGGCAAGGCGCGCTTCACGCAGTACCCGACCGTGTTTTTCCCGCAGAGTGTGGAAGATGTAAGACAGAAAGATGGAAGAGTTTCTGGATGCGGAAACGATTGAAATTCCCGCCGAGTTCAAACGCAACGCGCGCCGCTTTTTGTATTACCAGTTGTATAAAACATCCCTGCCGTTTGGGGAGTTTTTGGAGCCGTCCGTGCGCACCACGCAGACCAGGCTGAAGTCGTTTGAGTTGGATGAGTTGTTGGAATCAGATGCGATCAAAGTGATTTTAGATGGGGTGTTGGATGGTGGGGATTTTTTGTTGAA
>CAWHJM010000036.1:0-35942 GCA_963829615.1 uncultured Chloroflexia bacterium | reverse complement strand
AAATAGGTCTTGCCTGTTGCTTTATCGTGCCACGGAAGATATGAGGAACATGCCTCCATTGCGCCAAAGATATGTACCAAGCCGGGCTGATCGCCACGCTTCTTCAAAACTTGTTGGACACGGTTTTCTTTGCGAAAATCCTTCTTGCGAATAAACTCAATCTGGATGCCATTCGCTTGAGCCAGCGCTTCGGCATTCTCGCGAATGCGTTCGCGTAATGGTTCTGCAAATTTGGCATAATCAAAAATCCGGATTCCTTGCTGATACAGATAATGCGTCATTCCCTGGGCATAACAGAATGGATATAAACTACCGGTGATCACAATTCGATCATAGCAACTCACAATTCCATCCAGGTCATCGCAATAGCGCTCAGATAGCAGTTCTTCCATGGCTCAACTCCAGTTTTTGCAAGTGAATTGAGCAATCTAATCACATTCTGCTACAATATGCACGAGGGAAAGTCGCCGTTGGGACAGCCTCGTGCTTATCCCGTTTCTCTTGCCTCTGGCAAGCCACACCTTGTGCGACTTTCCCTTTTTGGTTCCGGCTTGTCCGGGTTAGGCGTCAAATGAAATTCAGCACATTCATGGTTGTTTATGCTGTTGTGTCTGCCGCATTCGGGTTGGGATTTGTTCTCATGCCAGGGCAACTCCTCCCCATTTATGGCGTGGACCCAGACTCAGCGTTGAGACTGATAGGGCAGTTTTTTGGGGCTGCTCTGCTCTCGCTTGCCATATTAGCCTGGTTGGTAAGAAACCTGAGCGATTCTGAAGCTCGGCGAGCTATCGTCTTAGCCCTGTTCGTTGGCGAGACCATAGGATTCATTATGGCGCTGATCGGTCAACTCAATGGAATATTGAATGTCCTGGGTTGGTCGGTTGTTGTTGTCTATCTGGTTTTTACCCTGGGACTGGCTTATTTTCAATTTTCCAAATCAGCTTCCTGAACTCAAGTTTACATAATTCGGTAATCTTAAAAATCTTCTACATCAGTAGTCGATTCAAAGATTGTACCGGATTGAGGGCAAGGCAGTCGGCCTAAGGCCTAAGACGTGTATTGCGCGAAGGAGGGCTTCACGTAGATGGCCGAAATCGCGTTGGAGATTGGCTCTAAAGGTATTTTGTTGAAGGACAAAAATGCTATAATATTTTCATAGAGAAAAAGATATTCGCTGTTTGGGGTTCAATATGAGAACTTTATGGGATTATCAAGAAGAACAAAACAAATCCAATGAAGAAGAAAATGAATTAACAAAGGAGCAAAAAGTCGAGAAAGATCGCCAAGAAATTCTTGAACACGTTTCATCTTTTTCGGTTGATACAATTCGGGATAAAGTTGCATGGGTTCTTAATCACTTTCCTGAAGCGCGGGATTTTGATATCACCTTACAACTCAAATATTGGGAAACATTCGAATCAGATGTTTATAATGGCTACTCGATTACGCCCAAAGATCTATATGAACTTACTCGTTTAACTACTCTAAAGCGGGCAAGAGCTAAACTACAGAATGAATACAAATTGTTCCAGGCTAGCCCAGAAGTTCGTCAAACGCGGGGAAAGTTAACTGAGGAAGAAAAGCAAAAAGCCGTTGAAGATAAGCCAGCCTATCCAGTTTTTACTGTGTACATGGATGATAGTGGAAAAAATGCTGAGTTTCTTATTGTTGGAAGTATATGGTTTCTAGCAGATTACTTTCAAGTTCACAGAGCAATATCTGAAATTCGAAAAAGCAGAAATTATAAAAAAGAGTTCCATTTCAAAGAATTAACACAAGGCGATCTCCCAATTTATAAAGAAGTAATTGATGTGTTTTGGAAATATGCAAACACTGTTAGTTTCAAATTGGTCAGTGTTCCACGTGCCGGGATCAAAAATATTAAAGATGCATTTGCAGATATTTTGTCTTAGTCAGAAGCATATTGAGCAAGGTCGAGGATCGAGTAAGATAAAGGGATGAGTACAAAACGGACTTACTACGGATACACTACATACCAGCAACGGAAGTTGCTATTTGAAACCTGGGAAGAGACAGGCAAGGTCACACTGGCATGCCAAAAGGCGCATGTTAGCCGAGGACTGTATTACTACTGGAAAGCCCGGTTTGATGAAAAAGGATATGCAGGGCTGGAAGAATATGAAAGTTTCGAGGCGCATAAGCTGAACAAAAAGGATGAAAGCCTAGAGCAGAAGGTAATTGAGATGAAAAGGGCTCACGACGATTGGGGGAAGCGTCGGATAGCAGATGAAATGGCCAAGTTGAACAATTGGGAGTCAATCGTGAGTGCGAACACGGTACGCCGCATTCTTCACACCGCCGGGCTATGGCCTGAAGGGGGTGCGGGGAAAAAAAGGGATTGATAAAAGCGCTGTTCGAGATGCGGAACAACCGGGGCAGACGATCAATATTGATTTATTGTTCGTACCCGAACAACATGAAGCGGAAGACAGACTACCCGCGGTGAGCGGCTCATCGGGTCACCTGGTAGTGGGACGCACAACTGGCGAAAAAGAAAGACCTTGTTGGCCTGGTATGACCTTTGCGGACAACGAGTTGACCTACGAAGAAGCGATGGACCGATACATTTCGGAGACACGTGACCGACTGGAACATCGAAAACAGGCGAAAGAAACCCGAAAAGAAGATGATGCAGCCTGGCGTGAAGAATGGCAGGCTCGTTCAGACCGGTATCAGTTGCGCAAAGAGCGAGAACAACAAGACGCTGATTGGAAAACCGCTAAGACAGCATGGCACAGCAAGCTCTCGGCATTCCAGGCCCTATCCCGAGAAGAGCGCAAAACACAGCGTTGCGAGTATCAGCAAGCCGAAGAGAACTGGAAGGCATACCGTGAGCAACGACAAAAGGCCGTGCAACATCGCAAACAGGAAGACCAAGAGTGGCATCAACGCAACCAGGCAGGGAAAGGGAATTTTCTCCCTCAGCGAACTTGGATCGCTGTCTTGGTAATTATCGACAACTGCTCACGCCAGTGCTTGGGACTTCCCATTTTTCGTTCTGGCGCACACGTTACCAGCGAAGAAGTTGTGGTGGCTTTGCAAACTCTCTTGCCTGCAGAGTTGGCTTATCTGGTCAGTGACCAAGGTGTCCATTTTCGTTCAAAGCTTTTTGCCCAATTCGCAAAAGATGAAGAGTTTATCCACGTTCCAATTTACCGTCATCGTCCCGAAAGCAATGGTATTGCAGAACGATTTGTGCTGACTTTCAAGGACTGGCTTCGGGACAAGTCCTGGCAGGATGTTCCGGGCTTACAATCCCATGCTCGTGAATTCAAACCAGAGTATAACGACCGGCCTCATCAAGGTTTGCCTATCTCTGGCTTGTCACCCAATGAATTCGCCAAGCGCATTTGGGCTTTATAGGAATTTATGTTCAATATGCTTCTGATTAAGACACATTTGCAGATATTTATTATCATTTAATCATTCGGGGCATAGAGCATGAAAATGAAACTGGTAGAGCACCCTTACCTCGAACAATACAGATTTGGATTGATGAAGAAGAAGCTAGTAAAGATAAAATCATGATTGCGAATTTAAGCGATAGGCTTAAACAAGCATCAAAAAATTCTTTTTGATAAACAATTGAATTTAGATCAGATATACACCGTATCTTCAAAAACTAACGCTATTTTGCAAATTGCTGACTTATTAGCTGGAAGTGCCAACAGAATATTGAATCGCCCAGGATCATCTCAAAACCAAAAAGATGAATTAGCAGATTATATCTTTGGACATCTTGGCATAGACTTTGATCCTTCTAAAAATGAGCAAGTTGGGGATTTGAGTGTACATATTTCATTGTAGAATGTCAGTCATAGAGGGTGTTCGATAAATCTGAAAATCTGCTAATTTAACCCTTGACAAAATAGAACATATATTCTAAAATAGACAAAGTTCATCCAAAAAGTTTTTTTAGCTTGACATATTCCCATATCGGAATACAATCAAGTTATGCCTCGCCAGACCTACCACCCACGACCCGTTCAATGCCATCGCCGAACCCCGGCGTCGGCGGCTGCTCGAAGTGCTGGGGACGAACGAATTATCGGTCAACCAGATCGTCGCGCAGGTTGGCTGGTCCCAGCCGACGGTGTCGAAACACCTGGGGGTGTTGAAGCAGGTTGGGCTGGTGAAAGAGAGGCGCGAGGGCCGTCAGCGTTTGTACCGTGTCAACGCGGGGCGTCTCAAACCCATCTACGACTGGGTCGCGCCCTTCCAACAATATTGGGACGAAAAATTTGATCGTCTGGACGAAGTTTTAAAAGGTATGCAAGAAAAGGAGAAATAAGATGTCTGAAAAAAAGAACCAAACCATCGTGACTGCCGAGCCCGGCGTGCAGGAGGTTTTCATCACCCGCGAGTTCGATGCCCCCCGCGCGCTGGTCTTCAAGGCCCACACCGACCCGGAACTGTACGTCCAGTGGCTGGGGCCGCACGGCTACGAAATGATCCTGGAAACCTTCGAGCCGGTCAGCGGCGGCAAGTACCGCTACATCCACAAAGACCCGCAGGGCAACGAATTTGGCTTTCACGGCACGTTCCACGAAATGTCTGAAGAACTGATGATCCAGACCTTTGAATTTGAAGGACTGCCCGAGCGTGGTCACGTTTCGCTGGATACGATGCGGCTGGAGGAATTACCCGGCGGTCGGACGAAGGTCACGATTTATTCCGTCTTTCAATCTGTTTCCGATCGCGACGGCATGGTCCAATCTGGAATGGAACGCGGCGTCCGCGAAGGCTATGAGCGCCTGGATGAAATTTTGGCTGGAATGTGATGGACACCATGAGCAGCGATAAAGAAGTTTTCAACTCCATTGACGAGTACATCGGGACATTTCCCGGATGAAGTACAAAAAATACTGGAAGAAATCCGGGCCATGATCAAAACCGCCGTACCGGATGCGAAAGAAAAGATCAGTTACCAGATTGCCGCGTTTGAATTGAACGGCAGGAACCTGATCCATTTTGCAGGCTGGAATAGGCATATCAGCATGTATCCGGTCCCCGCTGGCGACGAAGCCTTTGAAAAGAAGATTGCCAGATACGTTGCTGGAAAAGGCACGTTGAAGTTTCCGCTGGATGAGCCCATCCCGTTGGAATTGATTGGCGAAGTTGTCAGATTTAGAGTTGAGAAAATTATGTCACCCTGAGCGAATGCGAAGGGTCTCTACTGCCAAGAACGAGACTTTTCCGGTTGCAAGGAACGCTCCCTCACACCATCCCGGTGTCCTTCGGGAGAGTGACAAACAAAAAAGGAAAAACAAAATGAAAAAAATCACCCCATTTCTATGGTTCGACACCCAAGCCGAAGAAGCCATGAACTTCTACGTCTCCCTGTTCAAAAACTCAAAAGTATTGAGCGTCAGCCCAGGCCCAAACGGGATTGCGTCCTCTGTCCATTTTGAACTGGAAGGCCAGGAATTTATCGGTTTCAACGCCGGTCCGGAGTTCAAGTTCAACGAATCCATCTCGTTCTTTGTGGATTGCAAAGACCAAGCCGAAGTGGATTATTTTGGGAATGCGCTCACCGCTGATGGTGGTGAAGAAAGCCAGTGCGGTTGGGTGAAAGATAAATTTGGTTTGTCATGGCAGATCGTCCCATCTGCGTTGGGCGAGTTAATGGGCGACCCCGATCCGGTCAAAGCGCAAAGGGTCGTCCAGGCCATGCTCAAAATGAAAAAGATCGAGATCGCAGGTCTCATGCAAGCCTACGAAGGATAGGCTGCGTAAGGAAAGTTCAAACTTTAGAGTAAAACGAGAAGTAGAGGTGCTATGGGAAAAGTTATCCTTGGAATGACCATATCCCTGGACGGTTTCGTCAACGACCGGCATGGAAGTGTCGCAGCGTTGTATCCCAATTTGGCTGCACTGCAAGATACCGAACCCATGAAGGAATCCATCCAGAACACAGGCGCGGTGGTGATGGGACGGAATTCGTTTGCTATGGCAGAAGACCCGGACTCAATCGCGGAGAATTACGAGTACCAGGTGCCGATCTTCGTTCTGACACATGAGCCTCCGCAAAAGCATCCTCTGGAAAACGACTGTCTGACCTTTACCTTCGTGACAGATGGCATAGAAAGCGCCATCCAGCAGGCCAAAGCGACTGCGGGCGATAAAGATGTCACCGTGATAGGCGCCGCCAGCACTGCACGGCAATGCCTGATGGCTGGTCTTGCCGATGAGTTACACGTTGATATCATGCCGGTACTCTTGTGCGCTGGTCTGCGGCTGTTTGAAGATATTGGTACCGACCAAATTCAGTTGGAAAGAATCCAGGTGATGGAACTGCCTGCCGGCAGAACGCATCTGCAGATTCCGCGTTGTGAAGTGACATGGAGGTAAATCATGTATACAGTCATTCGATCCGGTGAACTGCAACCCAGTCCCGGGGGAACGGTGAAATTCGAGGGTGAATCCTATGGTTCGGGAGTTTCCTTTTTTCTCGTCAATAACGAGCCTGGGATGGGTCCCGGTTTGCACAAGCATCCGTATTCCGAGACCTGGATCGTCCGCGCCGGAAAGGGGCTGTTCACCGCGGACGGTCAGGACCTGGAAGCAGGCCCGGGCGACATCCTGGTCGTGGGCCCGGAAACGCCCCATAAGTTCAAGAACATCGGCACCGAACGGCTGGACGTCATCTGCATCCATGCATCGCCCAAGATGATCCAGGTAGATTTGGAAGAATGACATTCAAGTAGATAATGAGTTTACAGGAGACTTTAGAATCATGAATGAAACTTATTTAGCCAAAGCATCCATCAATATCGACGCGCCCACATCAAAAGTATGGGATGCGCTCACCAAACCAGAGCTTATAAAACAATATCTGTTTGGCACAGAGGTGACAACCGACTGGCAGGTGGGCAGTTCTATCACATACAAAGGCATTTGGGAGGGTAAGGCCTACGAAGACAAGGGCAAAGTTTTGCAGGTTGAACCGGAAAAGCTTCTGGTCTCCACCTTCTGGAGCGCATTATCAGGACTGCCTGACACTCCCGAAAACTACCAGACCGTTCGCTATGAATTATCTTCCGAAAACGGCGGAACCCGGCTGACCCTCATCCAGGATAACAACGATTCGGAAGAAGGAGCCAAGCATTCCGAGCAGAATTGGAACATGGTGCTCGAAGGACTGAAAAAGTTGCTTGAAGAATGAGAAAATTAATCGTATCTGAAGTTGTGTTGCTGGACGGTGTCATACCAGACCCGCAGTGGACTACCCCTTACTGGAACGAAGAAATCGCAGCTTTCACGCTGAACTCTTCGCGGTCGATGCCCTCTTGCCGGGATATGTGACGTATCAGGGCTTCGCTCAAGCCTGCCACCAGGGTGGCAGCAATGCAAAATTGAACCTTATAGAAACCAAGACGTTCAGGGAGCGTTTTATTCCGTTATCAGCCTGAGCATACAAATCAAGCCCATTCATTACATCAGGCAAAGCAAAAACGACTTCCACTTTTCGGAAGCCGTTTTTTTCTCAGAACGTTCACCGCACAATCGCGCGGAGGGGAAATCCCCAAAGAGACGAAAATGCCCGGGGATTGGCTGGCAGGCTATCGGTCTCGCACGAAGCGGGTGGCCATCTGTCAGGCCATGGAGATTTCCAGTTTATGGATTTCGGATTCCAGGGACTCCAGCTTGTCCCTGGAATTCGTTTGTTTTAAAGAATAGAATATCGCCATGATTCCTGCGATCACCAGTATTGGAATACCCGACCAATACAGTGGAAGCAAGATGATTCCGATCCCGATCCCCCACAGGCTCATCTTTAAGCCGTTGACCTGCCTTCAGTATCGCTGCTTCGAGCTTCTGTTTCTGGTCCTCAAGCTCATTGAGATGTGATTTCATTTCTGCCAGGGTAGCCATGGCCGCGCCTCCTTACCTGTCGCTCCATCTTTCAAGGGGTCATAACCTTTATATTAAACCGTTCAGCAGCCACAACATGCTGCAAAGATGACCAAAGCACCAGGTACATTTCCACACCGCGCGCTGTTGTAATATCACCCAGGTCGATGATCGATTTCCAGCCGAACCAATCTCTTAAGATTGCTGTAACGGTTTCTTTGGCTTTCGGATCATTCCCGCTGACAAAGACATTTGTCCTTCCCGGCAACTTGTCTGGCTTAACCATCAGGTTGCAATTCATCGTATTGAGCGTCTTGACCACCCGCGTTTCAGGAAAGGCGCGTTGAATTTGCTCGCCCAACGAATCGGTGTTGCAAACTGTCAGCGTTAACCTTTCACCTGAATAGTCAATCGGGTTCGAAACATCGATCAATATCTTGCCCTTCAGGTTTTCTACCCCAACCTGATGAAGGACATCCAACGACGCCGTCCCTAAGGTACAGTTGAAAATAAACTCACCAAATTTCGCTGCATTTTTGAACGTTCCATATAGTGCGTGGGGAGAACCTTCTTCATTGGCCCAGGCAATTGCCTTGGGATTTGCTGCGATGCGTGAGCCCAGCATGACTTGATGCCCAAGTTGCACCAGCCTAGACCCGATGGTCTGCCCAACCATTCCGGTACCTAATACACCAATTTCCATAACGATCTCCTTTCCAGCGGCTGTGATTTGGAAAATAATTGTAATCGGTTTTCAACGGTCAGGGGAAATGAAAAAGGTATTTCTTCCCAGACCACCTGCGTGGCGGCCAATCAAACATACGGCTGCGTCTGTGCGTAATCACGCTGTGGTTTTTTCTTATCCGCTTTCGTCATCTTGGTCTTGAGCCACTTCAGGCGGAAGGTTTCTTCACGTTCGCGTTCTTCTAGCGCGCTTTTGATAAACAGCACTGTCTCTTCATATTCCGGGATGAAGATATGCTGCAGGGCATTGACACGGCGCTGGGTTTTGCGTAATTCCCCGGCCAATCTCCAGACCGAGGTAACCAGTTCGGAGAGTTCAGGTACGCGCTTCAACACTTTTCGGAAGGCGGCGCTGGCCTGGTCGAGGGTGGCGAGGGTGTCGCCCAGACTGTAGGGCATTTCAGGTGGCCCGCCTTTGGCCTCGACCATCGGGATGGGAACGCCCATCACGCCGCGGAATTTGAGATTAACATCCACCGTTTCATGCAAAGCCAGGGCAATGCGCTCGACATGTTCCTGGCCCATGGTCAGTTTTGCCTGCTCCAGGGCGCGGTAGGCTTCCGCGACCAATTTCCAGACTTCTTCCTGGAGTACTTGCGCATCGTGCGCCATACGGATGAGTTCGGTGGTCAGCACTTCGCGCTTGCGATCCAAGATCTCATAGCCCTCATGCGCGAACTTTAATTCCTGCTTCATGCGCAGCAGGTTGCTGCGGGTAGGGGGAATATTAATCGGCGCCATGGCTCTCCTCATAATATTGCTGGAGTTCGCCCATGCTCACGCGCGTCAGTTCTTCCTTCGGCAGCATGGACAGCAATCGCCAGCCGATTTCGAGCGTGGTTTCGATTGTCCGGTTTTCCGTAGAGCCCTGGTTGACAAACTCGCGCTCAAAAGCGCGACCGAAGCGCACGTAGCGCTGGTCTACTTCGGAAAGCTCCTCTTCGCCAATGACCGAGGCCAGCGCGCGCACATCCTGCACGTGGGCGTAAGCTGCGAAAAGCTGTGAGGCCCAGTGACTGTGATCGGCGCGGGTTTTGCCTTCGCCGATACCGTCTTTTGCCAGGCGGGACAGGCTGGGCAGCACCGCCACCGGTGGGAAAACGCCCTGATGGTCGAGGTCGCGGCTGAGGGTGATCTGGCCCTCGGTGATGTAACCGGTCAGGTCAGGGACCGGGTGGGTGATGTCGTCATTGGGCATGGTCAGGATTGGGAGCTGGGTGATCGATCCCTCGCTGGACTTGATGCGGCCGGTGCGTTCGTAGAGCGAAGCCAGGTCACTGTAGAGGTAGCCCGGATAACCCTTGCGGCTGGGCACTTCGCCGCGGATGTTCGAAATCTCGCGCAGGGCTTCGCAGTAGTTGGTCATATCGGTCATGATGACCAGTACGTGCATGCCGCGGTCGAAGGCCAGATATTCAGCCAGCGAGAGCGCCGCACGCGGGGTAATCAGACGCTCGACCGGCGGGTCATCCGCCAGGTTGAGGAACATAGCCACACGGGTCAGCGCACCGCTCTCGGTGAAGGAATCGCGGAAGTAGGCGGCCACGTCGTTTTTGACACCCATGGCCGCAAAAACGATCACGAACTGCTCGGATTCAGCCGCTGATTCGCCAGCCGGAGCCCCGAGCGTGGCCTGCCGCACGATCTGAGCGGCAAGCTGGTCATGGGGCAAACCGGCCGCAGAAAACAGAGGCAGCTTCTGGCCCCGTAAGAGCGTGTTCATCCCGTCGATGGTGGAGATGCCGGTCTGGATATAGTCCACCGGATAGACGCGCGCGGTCGGGTTGATCGGTTGTCCGTTAATATCAGCATAGCGGTCAGCCAGAGGCTCCGGCCCGCCATCCATGGGTCTTCCCAGCCCGTTGAAGATACGCCCCAACATTTCCTCGGCTACCGGGATCTCGTATGGCTTGCCCAAAAATCGAATGCGCGTGCCGTCGATGGACAATCCCGAAGTCCCGGCAAATACTTCCACCACGGCCAGCTCTTCGCCCACTTCGAGCACACGGCCATAGCGCAAGCGTCCTTTTGCGTCCAGGATTTCGACCACCTCATCATACCCGACGCTGCCGATGCCTTCCACAAACACCAGCGGACCTTCAATGCGGCTGACCCCAACTACTTCATTTACGCCTGCGCTAATCAAATCACTCATAGATACTCCGCTTCTAGTTTCTGCATCTGTTCATCGATTTCTTTATGGATTTCATCGAGCCGGACCAGGTCTTCGTTATCGACCAGGGTTTTCATACGGATCAGGGTATCCACAATCGGCAGGTCATGGATGGTGGAAATGAGCGCACCCAGTTTTATGACACGCCCCGCCCGCTGGTGGAAATACAGGATCAAATTCAACATGCGAATCTGCTTTTCCACAGGCGAGTAACTGTCAATCGGGTCAAAGGAGTTTTGTTGCAAGAAACCCTCCCGCAACAGGCGCGCTGTCTCCAATACCAGGCGTTGTTCGTCTGGCAGGGTATCCGAGCCGACCAGCTTGACGATCTGTTCCAGGCGGCTCTCTTCGCTCAAAATCTCCATGGCCTGCGAGCGCATGGCGTACCAATCCTGCCCAACCTCGTCACGCCACCAATCAGCCACATATTCCATGTACTCGCTGTAGCTGTCCAGCCAGTTGATGGACGGGTAATGGCGCGCCGAGGCCAGCGACTTATCCAGCGCCCAGAAGCAGCGGATAAATCGTTTGGTGTGCTGCGTAACCGGCTCTGAAAAGTCACCGCCGGGAGGAGAGACCGCCCCAATCACGCTGATCGAGCCTTTCTGGCCGTTCAGCGTTTCCACATACCCGGCCCGCTCGTAGAACTCGGCCAGGCGGTCAGCCAGGTAAGCGGGATAGCCTTCTTCCGCCGGTAATTCTTCCAATCGCCCTGAAATCTCACGCAGGGCTTCTGCCCAGCGGGAAGTCGAGTCAGCCATCAACGCAACATGGTAGCCCATATCACGGTAATATTCAGCGATGGTAATGCCAGTATAAATACTGGCCTCGCGGGCCGCAACCGGCATATTGGATGTATTCGCAATCAGCACCGTGCGTTCCATGAGCGGACGTCCGCTGCGGGGATCGACCAGGTGCGGGAACTCTTGCAACACTTCGGTCATCTCATTGCCACGCTCGCCGCATCCAATGTAGACGATGACCTGGGCATCCGCCCATTTGGCAATGCTGTGCTGTGTGACCGTCTTGCCAGACCCAAATGCGCCGGGGATGGCAGCCGTCCCGCCTTTGGCCAGCGGGAAGAAGGTATCTAGCACGCGCTGGCCGGTAATCAGGGGCTCCGTCATGTTGCTGCGAGCGCGATAAGGGCGCGGCCTGCGCACAGGCCAGCGTTGGAGCATGCTTAACTCAACCTCGCCATTTTTCGTCTGCAAACGGGCGATCACTTCTTCAACGGTATATTGTTTGGCCGGTGCGACCCAGGTCAGCGTGCCTTCCACGTCTGGCGGGACCATGATACGGTGTTCCAAGGCTTCCGTTTCAGGCACGGTCCCGATGATCGTGCCGCCGCTGACGGCATCGCCCGCCTTTAGTTTGGGGGTGAATTCCCAGCGGTTTTTTCGGTAGAGCGCGTCCAGGTGGATTCCGCGTCCGATGAAAGACCCGCTGGCCGCCTCGATATCCGGCAAGGGACGCTGAACTCCGTCAAAAATACTGCGCAGCAAACCGGGTCCGAGTTCGACCGAAAGCGGCAGACCAGTATCGTAGACCGGTGCGCCGGGTCGCATCCCGGATGTCTCTTCATAGACCTGCACCGTGATCGTGTCGCCATCCAGCCCAATCACTTCGCCCACAAGCTGATCATCCCCCACCTCGACCAGATCCATCATACTGACATGTCGGGAACCCCGGGCGCGCACCACCGGGCCGTTGATCCAGGTCACAGTGCCAATTTGTTCACTCATAAAGCCTCTCCCATCAGAATGTGATTGACCGGGGTGCGCAGCGTATCCTGCATACGTTTGAGGCGGGTTTCCAGGGTGTTGTCATACTGGCGGTGACCATCGACAGTCTCCACGACCACACCTGTCCCCTGCTCGAGCAGCTCCCCAAGCTGGATCTTGACCTTCAACTCTTTCGAAAGTTGCTCAAGCATGCCGGTTGTGAAAATCTCCTGCGTGGTTTTATCTGCCCGGACTTTGGCCATATCTGCGCCCAACTGGGTCAGGGCTTCCCGCAACAGACGCTCTGCGACCTGCCCGTAATCAGAATCCCGCTGCATAGCGCTCAATTTCTGACGAGCAGACGAAAACACGCTTTCCAGCAATTTTTCACGCTGCTCCAATTGCTTGGTACGCGCCTTCATTTGCGCCACGGCAGCCGCCTGACTACGAACCCGTTCCGACTCCCGATGGGCCTGCTCCAAAATCTTGGAACGCTCCGCCGCTGCATCTTCTTCCGCCTTTTGACGGATTGCCTCGGCCTTGGCCTTTGCCTCGTTCGTCGCCTGTTCCGCATCCTCGCGCGCTTCACCTAGAACCGCGCGTGAGAGAACTTTTATATTTTCATCCGGTGATTTCATAAACACACTTTCCAAAAGGATTAAAATTTCACGCCAATTGCCCGAAGAACCACCTCATTCAGGGATGGGCGGTCTGCCCCAACGCCCTTCGGACCCGGGATTTCCACCACCAGCGGGACGGTGCTGCGCAGTTTGAGTTGATCCATGCGTGCTTCGACCAACCTGGCGACATCTTCCGTCACCAACACAATGCCAGCCTCCCCGGAAGCCAGGGCATCGTCCAGCGCCTGGTTAGTTTCCGTAGCGTCCGTCACAGCTATGCCGTTGACACCCACCAGCGAGAATCCCAACACAGCTTCCTGATTGCCGATGACCAGGACTTTCATCGATATGCCTAGCGATTCAAGACCAAGAATGCAATGATAAGTCCGTAGATTGCAATACCTTCGGCGAGGCCGACGAAGATCAGCGAGCGGCCAAAGGCTTCGGGTTTCTCAGCAATTGCGCCCACCGCAGCGGCTCCGGTGCTGCTGACAGCGATACCGGCACCGATGGTTGCCAAACCGGTCGAGATGGCGGCTGCCAGCGTGGCATAGGGATCGCTGACTGCGTTCTGTGCGGCGGCTCCAGCAGCCATGACCGTCGAAGGTGATGCGAGCCAGACCACTGCCAGTCCGGCCGCCATCAAGAGCACCAGGGCATTGAAGCCCTTAATACCCAATAGCAATTTTTTCGTGGCTTCAGCGGGTGTCTGCCAGCGCCGGGCCAGGAAATAAATCAAGATGGGAGCCATAGGGATCAGGCTTGCCAGTACTGCAACAAAAATTTTCAGCATAACTTTCTCTCCTTGAGTGAATTTAGGCTTTCGGATGAAGCAGGCAATGGATTTTCTCCAAAGCCGGATCAATGACTTGGATTATTTTTCTCCAACAGTTAGTGGTGTCAGTGGCTCGTAAGGCGCGCCACCTCCCGTAAAGAACTTGCTGAAGAACTCATAATATTCGAGACGCATGGTTTGAATGCCAACAATCAAGCCTTCAAAACCAACGATGAAAAGATTTCCGATAATCGCTACAAGCCAATATCCAAATCCATGACTCGGGCTGGCGAGGTTTGCAAGGATATAAATTACCGCACTCAAACCGACATGCGCCACAGCAAACGCGCCAACCCGGACATAAGACAGGCTATTGCTCAAAAAGCTGATCAATTTCTCAAACAATTCAACAATCGCCTGGATGGCATAAATCCCCAAGCCACCTTCAAACAATGGGCGATGACCTTCCATCATGTGAATAAATACCTCTGAAAACATGACTGCCAGTCCCGCAATCACCGCAATCACAACAAAGACGAAGGTTGGTACCGGGAAATCAGGAAGGAGAGCCGAGGCCGCCAAACCCAGCAAGGACCAAAAGAGACTCAGGCCTGCCAAACCGTTGGGATCGAACACAAATCTGCCCCAGGCCTGCGCCCGCGCGGCATTGAAGAGATTGAGGAAAAAGCCCAGACTGAGAATGACGATCCCGGCGCCAATGGCGATCCCCAAGATCTGCGTGATGTTCTCCATCGGGCGGATCCAGAGCGCAGGGATAATATCCTCCAGGCCAAAGATACTGCCATAAAGAAAACCAAAAGCGGTCGCAACCAGGCCACAAACTGCAATGATCGGTCCAAGTCCGGCCATGCTGCGTAACGAGGCCACTCGCCGGCTGGCTAACAACCCACCAAACAAAGCTAACAGTAAGCCATGTCCCACGTCACCGAACATGGCTCCAAAAAGCAGGGGGAAGGTCAGTGTGATCAACAGGGTAGGGTCGATTTCCTCATAGCGGGGACGGGCATAGGTTGTAACCAACATCTGGAACGGTCCGAGCAGCCCGGGATTCCGCAAAGCTACGGGGATGGTCTGGTTACCAGAACCACGCTGCGCGGAGGGAGTCGCTTCTATCAGGATATTCTGGGACACCTGTTTAAGTTGCTGGGTAAGGGCTTCGATCCGGGATGAGGGAACCCAACCAACAATCAGGTATGTGTAATGCAGCTTGCCATAGCGTGCCATCGCATCTGCCAGCAAGCGGCTGGCACGCACGCGCCACAATAATTTCTGTAATTGCTGTTCATGGGCTTCGCGCAACTGATTGATTTTTCCTTTTTGTTTTTCAATCTCTTTTTGGGTTTTCTCGATTTCCCCGTTCAAGGACTTGATAATATCCGAAGGAGCGCCTTCGAACTTTTCAGCCAGCACTAGGGGATTAAGATAGGCACTGCGTGCTGCACGTTCCAAAATATCAGCGTTAAATTGCGCCCCTGTCAGCCAGACAATTGCATTTTCCTGCTCTTTGCGCAGTATCAATAAAACATAAGGGATGCGGGAAAGACTCGTCTCAAGGCGGTCAAGATTTGCGGCGGGCATGCTTCCCAACGTGGAATGGATGTAACGAGGATTGCGCAATACGCTTACGTCTAAATCCACATCGCTGATCGGCTCCAGTTCCTTGATGTAATTTTGCAACCGCTCCAGGTCTTTTTGCCAGGTGGTTAGCTGGTTATTGGCAGCTTTCACATCCTCTTCGATCTGCCCGACCAATGGACGGACCTCCTCGATCTCGATCATTGCGTTGTCTTCAGCTTTTGAAGGTGTACCCTCCTCCACATTCAGGGCTTGCATAGTGAAAACAAGTTGGCGTTCCAAAGCCGCATATTCAGCGGCGTGCTCTCTCCAGGAAACAACAGCCTCCGAGTCATCTTTCGAACTCATGTAGCTGGCATCGACCTGATGAAATATGCCCTGACCGGCCAGGACCTTCGTAACGGGCAACAAATCCTTTTCCGGAATAATCAATTCCGTTTCGGTCATTGCTTCTGGAAAAAACATACCACCTCCAAAAATTACATTCAACCAGTCTTGCGGACGTTATCAAGAAATCTTCGCAAAGAAAATATTAACCAATAAGCCTAAACCACAACCAGACCTTCTGCACCTGTATTCAACAATAAGTACGGCGTAAATTCTTCGGTCGCCATGTGAGAGGCCTTGGCTTCGATCAAAACTGTTAAATCCTGTAGTTCCAATTCATTCAGCATCAAGAATGCCAGCGGCAAACCGATATGGAATGGATAACCGGTAAAGACTGTTTTAAATTCCTGCCTGAGCCTGCGTTGCAATTGCAGTTCCAAAATTGGCAGCCCATTTTCTGGCTGCTTCAAGCAAGCTACCAACATCTTCCAAACCAGGATAAAGACGTTCTACCACCCGCACAATGTCCGCACCGGCAGCAATCGCACGGATATCTTCATCCCGTACATGGTAGCCAAAAGGCAAGGTGTAATTGATCACTTCTTCTTCAGATAGCCGGTGATAAACTCGGTAACGCAAGGCCCACATGACATTATTCATATCCACCATAGGCCCAATCACGCGCAATGCTTGAGTCCGATCCTGTGCTGGAAGACGATTGGTACCGAGCCACAACATGCGCCAGTAATTCAAATCCAACGCTACTTCTAGAGGAAACAGGCTATGCTCCTCCGTGTAGCGTTTCATCGCATGAGAAATTGTGTCGGAATAAGGGGTGTTGGATAACAAAGCCACTGCAGATTCAATCGTTCCGGCTTCCAGCATCTTCTCTGCCGGAAGAACTGTCAACGAGCCGAGCGGAAATAGCACATCTCTGACCCGCTCCCAACTGGAGCCAATCAGGATGCCGCGCAGCACAGCTTTTAAATTATCAATTTCAAAATGACGGAAAATTTCGATCAATAACGGGCGTGTATGGGCAGGAGTCCCACGGATAATTGACATATAGACATCAGCCAGACGGTGTTTAATCTGGTGAACCGCTAGCCGAGGTGTAAGCTCACCCTCTTCTAAATCCGCCAAATATGGGCTGTAAGGGGTATCTTTAAATAACTCAATCAGGGCGGGCAGGTCGTTTGCGTCACACAACGCAGTTTCAAATTGAGCGGTGAGCAACGCTGAATACATCACTCGAACACGAGAATGGATGGCTGCATATCCAGAGGCCCCACTGGTCAGCATAGGGTTTATTCCCTCCCAGCTACCCGATTCAGAACATAGTTGATTGCGCGGTCGTGATTTCCATTCGCCAGGTTGTTCATACGGCTGGCTTTTTCTTCCGCCTCCGCCAGGATGCGTGCGCTTTCATCTTTGGCATCAGCTTTAGCAATTAACTGACGAGCCTCTTCCCGGGCTGCAGTCCGCTCTTTCTCGATCAGGGCTTCCGCTTCCTGCTCTGCCTGAATCAATAATTGCTCGGCTTCGCGGATTGCTGAATCAGCAATCTCTTGCGCCTGTTTTTCGATCTGCAATACTTGTTGAACCCGTTCATCATTCATAATATGCACCCATGATTGAAATGCCTAACTTGCAGGTCAAATCTCGATATAGAGATATTTAAGTTTTTTCATACATTTTCTCGATGACTTCCCCAATGAGTACCATCTACTAAGCCATGTTGGCTATGATGAAGTGGTTTATTCCGTGGCTTTAAGGTTTCAGGATGCTCAATTTTGCTGTGTGTCATTTTAGCAGAAATGCTACCCGCAATATCTAATTTATTAGTTACATAATACCTCAATCTTTTGTTCAATGCAACCCCAATCCTCGATGTAGCCCAAAAAGGGGATAAATTTATGAAAATTTTCGCCAGAAAAGTGTACAAAAAACGGCTTCCTTTTCAGGAAGCCGTTTTTAATTTCGGTTTTCGTATTCTAAACTCTGCGGCAGGTTGCGGCGCAGCAAATTGTACATCGCCAGGCCGCGCACGGTACCTTCGACCACACAGGTCATGGGGTTATCCACCAGATAGGCAGGGATACCCAGGGATTTGGTCAACAATTTATCGATCCCGCGCAGAAGCGCGCCGCCACCACACAGGGCCACGCCGCGGTCGATGATATCCGCCACCAGTTCGGGGGGAGTCTTTTCGAGCACGCGGCGACCAGTCTCGATGATATTCTTGAGCGGTTCCTGCAAAGCCTCGACAATTTCACCTGTCGTCAACGTGACCGGGCGCGGCAGACCGGTAACCTGATCCTGCCCCTGCACTTCCATGCTTTGTTCCATATCCTGGGGGACCGCCGCACCAATCCGGATTTTGAGTTGCTCGGCAGTAGTCTGACCGATGATTACCCCATACTTTCGACGCACGTAGGTGACAATAGCTTCGTCCAGATCAAGGCCGCCACCGCGCAGGGTATCCGCGGAGACAATACCATACATCGCCATGACAGCAGCCTCCGTTGCGCCACCGCCCAAACAGATGACCATATTACCCGATGGTGAGCCAATGGGCAGATCGATACCAAGCGCGGCCGCCAGTGACTGCTGGATTAAGTAAGCCTCGCGGCTGCCCGCTTCCATCACTGCTTCGAAAACAGCGCGACGTTCCACGCTGGTGACACCGTAAGGAACAGAAATCATCACGCGCGGGCGGAAAATGCGCATGGAGCCGCTGACACGGCGTAGGAGATAAGCCAAAAGGGTTTCGGTGATTTCGTAATCGGCGATAACGCCATTCTTGAGAGGTCGCGCAACTTCGATACTCTCCGGCACACGACCATACATGTCGAGTGCTTCCCGTCCGACCGCCACCATCTTTTGCTCATCCACCTCGATAGCAACAATGGTTGGCTCCTCGAGCAACACCTGCGTGCTGTCGGCCAGACGAGTGAACATCGTACCCAGGTCTATGCCCAGGTCTTTAGAAAAGACTGCCACAGGCCCTTACTTATCCCCTGCAGGGGATTTCTCTTCGTACGGACGAGTGGAAACTTTGCGATAGCGACGGACAGCATCCAGACGCAAGCTGGAACGGCGTAAGGCCGCCTCAACAGCGAGGTAAGTGTCTGTATCCGCGGGAATGCCTTTTTCCAGCATCTCTTCCGCACGTTTTCGAGCTGCTTCAGCACGGTCCAAGTCAATTTCTTTGATGTTCTCAGCAGCATCGGCAAGAACCGTAACAATATCTGGCTGGATTTCTGCCACACCGCCAGCCACTGTGAAGATTTCCTCCTTGCCCTTTATACGCACTTTGACAACGCCATATTTGAGGGTCGTCAAGAGCGGTGCATGATGCGGTAAAATCCCCATCTCACCCGCCGATCCCGGCAAAACGACAATATCTACATCGCCTTCAAAGACCATACGGTCTTGGGAGACTATTTCACAGCGGATTGGCATATCCTATCCTTGAGACCCCAATGTCTCAGCCTTTTCGCGGACATCTTCAATTGTACCAGCCATCATAAAGGCCTGTTCTGGTAAATCATCGCATTTTCCATCCAAGATTTCGCGGAAGCCGCGTACTGTATCAGCCAAGGGAACATAACGGCCGGGAATGTTGGTGAAACGTTCAGCGACGAAAAACGGCTGGGAGAAGAAGCGCTCAATCTTGCGGGCGCGAGCCACGATCAACTTATCGTCTTCGCTCAACTCATCGATACCGAGAATGGCGATAATGTCCTGCAAGTCCTTGTAACGCTGGAGGATACGTTGGACTTCGCGGGCAACGAAGTAGTGTTCTTCGCCCACGATATTGGGATCAAGGATTCGCGAGGTCGAGGTAAGCGGGTCCACAGCCGGGTAAATACCCTTTTCCACAATAGAGCGCTCGAGTGCGATGGTCGCATCCAGGTGGGTGAAAGTCGCCACCGGGGCGGGGTCGGAGTAGTCATCCGCGGGCACATAAATTGCTTGCATCGATGTAATAGAACCGGTACGTGTGGACGTAATGCGTTCCTGCAACTCACCCATTTCGGTCGCCAGCGTGGGCTGGTAACCCACCGCGGAGGGCATACGCCCGAGCAGCGCCGATACTTCTGAACCCGACATAGAGAAACGAAAGATGTTGTCGATGAAAAGCAACACATCGCGGCCCTGGTCGCGGAAGTACTCAGCCATGGAGAGCGCTGAAAGCGCTACACGCAGGCGCACACCGGGAGGCTCGTTCATCTGGCCATAGACCATGACGGTATCTTTCATAACGCCAGATTCGAGCATTTCACGGTAAAGCTGCGTGCCTTCGCGAGTGCGTTCCCCCACACCCGCAAATACGGAGTTGCCTTCGTGTTCGGTTGCTACTGAGCGGATGAGTTCCATGATGATAACGGTCTTGCCGGTACCAGCGCCGCCGAAGATACCGGTCTTGCCACCTTTGGTGAAAGGGGCGATCAGGTCGATAACCTTGATGCCGGTCTCGAACACATCTACACTTGTGGACTGTTCGGCGAATGTGGGTGCAAGGCGATGGATGGGATAGCGAGTGGATTCAGCCACATCGCCTTTCTTGTCAATCGGACGGCCAAGCACGTTGAAGATGCGTCCCAACGTCGCTTCGCCAACCGGAACAAGGATGGGCTCACCGGTAGCGGTGGCAGGAAGTCCGCGCTGCAACCCATCGGTCGAGTCCATTGAGACTGTACGGACCACGTTGTTGCCCATATCTTTCTGGATTTCAAGGATCAGCGACTCTTTACCCAAACGTTCAACTTCAATCGCCTCGTAAATATCCGGAATATCACCTTCGGGAAATTCCACATCCACCACACCACCAAGGATCTGTATGACACGGCCAGTTGCTTTTGCCATAATTGCCTCCAAGTATCGGGATTACTTAGACAGCGCTTCCGCGCCGCCCACAATGTCTAAGATATCGTTGGTGATCGCCTGCTGGCGCACCTTATTGTATTTCAATTGCAATCCATCTATCAATTCGAGAGCATTATCGGTTGCGGTACGCATGGCAATCATACGTGCCGCGTGCTCGCTGGCCAGCGACTCGAGAATTGCCTGGTAAACCTGCAAAGCCGTAAAACGCGGGATGATCTCATCCAGAATCTCACCTTCAGCAGGTTCGTAAATGTATGCGGCCGAAGTCTTGCGACTTGTGTCCAGCATTACGTGCTCGTGCTCAACTTCAAGTTCCAGCGGGAGCAATTTCTGGACTTGCGGCTCCTGCCGGGACATGCTGATGGAAGTTGGTATAAACCAGCCAGACTTCATCCACCTCGCCGTTCAGGAAGGCGTCAACTGCCAGACGGCCAATCGCAGAGACATCTGCAAAGCTGGGCGCAGCAGGCAGGTTGCTGAAGTCGGCGATTACCTGCTTCCGGCGGCGGATGAGCAGGTCACGGCCCTTGCGGCCTATCGCAATGTACTTGACCGGGACCTCATAGTTATCAAATTTCTGTGCGACATAACGAATGACATTGGCGTTATATGCGCCTGCCAGGCCACGATCGCCGGCGATGACAACCGCCAGGGCATTATTGACGTGGGCACGCTCTGTCAATAACGGATGCAGTTGGTCTCGTCCGGGTTGCGCTGCGACGTGTGTGAGCACTTGCCAGGCCTTGGTTGCATAAGGACGCGTCGCGTTGACCGCAGCAACAGCATGCCTTACCTTGCTGGCGCTAACCGCCTCAAGAGCGCGCGTCACTTGCGAAATATTTTTGACACTGCGGATTCGCATCCGCATTTCTCGTCCGGAAGCCATGCCTTATCCTTGCCAGGTGCTTGCGAAAGTTTCGAATGCTGTGGCCGTCCTGGAACGCAGGTCATCATCAAGGGTTTTCTTCTCGATGATCTCCTTGCCAATTTCAGGATGCGAGGAAGACATGAAACGCAACAGATCGGTTTCCCATTGGCGCATCTTGTCGACCGGGACATGGTCGGCGTAACCACTGGTGCCTGCCAGAATGACCATGACCTGTTCTTCAAATTCCATCGGCTCATACTGCGGCTGCTTGAGCAGCTCTTGCATGCGCTGGCCGCGGTCCAACTGGCCGCGAGTGGCCTTATCAAGGTCAGCAGCCATGAGGGCAAAAGCTGCCAGTTCACGGTAGGAAGCCATATCAAGGCGCAGACGCCCAGCCACCTGCTTCATGGCTTTGGTCTGGGCATCACCACCCACGCGGGAGACTGAGATACCTACGTTCACCGCCGGACGAATACCGGCGTTGAACAGGTTACTTTCCAGGTAAATTTGTCCGTCAGTAATAGAGATTACATTGGTGGGGATATAGGCTGAAACGTCGCCAAGCAAAGTCTCAATAATAGGTAAAGCCGTGAGCGAACCGCCCGTACCTTTGACTTTGACAACCTTGTATTTATCGGCATCGCCCATTTCCTTGAGAGCTTCATTAGCCTGGTCTTTGGAAATAGGGCCTCTGTAAACCGTTTCATTGACAGCATCTTTCTCGGCAGCCTCGCCTTCGAAATCTTTGTCAACGATCACGTAGCTATTGGCCAAACGAGCAGCGCGTTCCAGCAAACGGGAGTGCAGGTAGAAAACATCGCCCGGATAGGCTTCGCGTCCCGGCGGGCGGCGTAAGAGCAGGGAAACCTGGCGATAAGCCCAGGCGTGCTTTGAAAGGTCGTCATAAATCACCAGCGCATCGCGGCCGGCCTCCATGAACTCTTCACCCATGGCACAGCCAGCATATGGAGCAATGTACTGAAGGGCAGCCGATTCATCCGCTGCGGCCATGACCACGATAGTGTTGTCCATTGCGCCATTTCGCTCGAGGATGCCAACTGTACGGGCCACCGCGGCCTTTTTCTGGCCGATGGCGACATAAATACAAACCAAGTCTTTGCCCTTTTGGTTGATGATCGTGTCGATAGCGATGGCTGTTTTACCAGTCTGACGATCGCCAATGATCAGTTCGCGCTGGCCTCGGCCAACCGGGATCATCGTGTCAATCGCCTTGATGCCGGTCTGGACAGGAGTGTCCACATCCTGGCGCTCAACCACACCCGGCGCGATGCGTTCGACAGGACGGTAGCTACTAAACGCAATCGGGCCTTTGCCATCCACAGGCTCACCCAGGGCGTTGACTACACGTCCAATCAGGCCATCGCCGACGGGAACGGAAGCAATTCGCCCCGTCGCCCGAACCGTCATGTCTTGCGTAATTCCGGTATACTCACCCATGATGATCACACCGACGCTGTCTTTCTCCAGGTTGAACGCAGTCCCCATCACGCCATTGGCAAATTGCACTAACTCCTGAGAGCGTACGTTTGCCAAACCTTTCACACGGGCGATGCCATCGCCCGCCTCCAAAACGGTACCGACATCGCTGATACCCATTTCTGGTTCGAAATCATCTATTTGCTTTTGAAAATCACTGGTAATTTGCTCAATCAGATCTGACATTTCGCCTCCACACCGATGTGGTGAAATGGTTTTCAGTAGCAGATCGCTACAGTATTCCTCTAATTACACACAATTGCCCGGATTATTTTCATATCCGGGCACACCTTGGGAGCATAACCCACGGGTTGCTTCCAGAATTTGAGTTGTGTGCATGTGAACCTGGTCACAGATGGGCGTAATAATACCTGAAAGAAACTATATTGTCCAGTTACAATCGTCACACTTGAGTTTTACGTGTGTTCATTTATACTATGATGTATATTATGTAGACAAAATAGATAAAGGAGAAATATGTCTGCCACAGAGTATACCCAACAATGACGGAGACAAGCCTCCCGGTCCCCGTATGAAGCGTTTCTGGCGCGTCGCGGTGCTGGCAAATATTAAAGATGAGAGCCAACCTAAACCCGAGGGCGTCCCACCAGATGCTTTTTCTGATTTCGACCATATCGAAACAGTGCAATCCATTCAGAAAGCGATCGAAACTGACGGGCACGAGACCAAATTCATCCTGGCCGATGAAACTCTGCCATTTGCGCTGAAAGAATACCAACCAGACATCTGCTTCAACATCGCCGAGGGATTGGGCGGCGACGCGCGCGAGGCGCAGATCCCGTCTTTGCTGGAAATGTTACACATTCCCTACACCGGATCGCGCGTGCTGACCAATGCCATCGCGCTCGATAAAACACTGACGAAGCGCATCTGGCGCGACCGACGCTTGCCCGTCGCACCCTTTCAGGAATTTGCCACTGGAGAGGAATCGCTCCGTCCCGAATTGAAATTTCCGTTATTCGTCAAACCCGCTCGTGAAGGGACCGGCATGGGCGTAGACATGCACGCGCGCGTGGAAAATGAAACCGAGATGCGCGAACGCGCTAAATATGTGATCAATTCCTATCAGCAGCCTGCATTGGTGGAAACCTTCCTGCCAGGGCGAGAGTTTACCGTCGGGCAATTGGGAAGGCCGGATTCGAAACGCTTCAGCCGTCACCCTGAATGGTATGAAGCCGACGGCATCCATCGCCTGCCCATCCTGGAGTTGAAAACGGAAAAATCGGCCACGCCCGGGATTTACAGCCATGCCGCCAAAGCCCAGCAATTGGGAGAAGCGGGCGCACCAGAATACATCTGCCCGGCAGAATTGGAACCGGAACTGGAGAAAAAGCTGCATCATCTGGCCTTACGTGGACACAATCTGCTCTTCGCGACAGACGTTTCCCGAGTAGACTTCCGCCTGGACAGCGAGGGCAACCCGCGCCTGATCGAAATCAACCCCCTGCCTGGCCTGACGCCCGGTTACAGCGACCTGTGCCTGCAAGCCGCTGCGGAAGGCATAAGTTACGAGGACTTGATCCTCGAAATCCTGTATCTCGCAGCCGGGAGATGGGGGTTACTGGAACCACGCGAATTGCCGCCCGAGCAGCCGAAGAAGAAAAAATAAATTCGGTATACGGAGATTGAGGATGAAAAAGGCAGCCAGCGCACGAACGCGCTGGCTGCCTTTTTCTATAGCACAGATGATTTACTACAAATATCTTATCCTTGAGATCCTGTATCTGGCAGCAGGCAGATGGGGACTGCTTGAACCGCCCAAGAAGAGGACCGAGACACCAGCCTCAAAATAACAAGTTTACTTTCGCCCAAGAGCTATTCGAGATCTGTTCTACCCATCATGGTCGTTTTGCCAACCTTGTGCATAGAGTATTCCATCTGGCCTTCCTGCACTTCCCAGGTAGAAATAACTGGTACAAGCCGTGAAGCGATCAAATAGAGCAAAATGAAAAACGCCAGAGTGCCAAGTGATAGGGAAATTTCGACCCAACTGATGTGATACGTTCGCCAGGTAAATGGATCGGTAGTCACAGTCAGCGAACCAGGCACGATCAAGAAGCGCTCGATCCACATCCCGATATTGATAAACAACCCGATGATGAACATGACCCACGGTGTGCGGCGGATTTTCTTGTTCCACAGCAACGACCAGGGCAAAACCAAATTACCGAACAACATCAGAGCGAACAGCCAAACCAGCGGACTCTGCTGGTGAAAAGTCAGCAGGAACCTGTCCAGTTTGTTGCCTCCATACCAGGGCACCAGATAATCGTTGAAGAAGAAATACGCCCAGGCCATTGAAACGATCAACATCAACTTTCCCAACGCGTCAAAAACTTCCAGGCGGATGAAATAGTGCATATGCTTCATCGTGCTGCGGATGATAAAAGACGCCATAACCAGCGCAGCAATACCCGAGTGGATCGCCCCGGTCACGAAATATGCTCCAAAGACCGTTGAAGACCAACCTGGGCGGGTTGCCATAGCAAAGTCCCAGGAAACCACGGTTGTGACAGAGACCATGACAGGGATCATGGCAAAAGAAAAGATTTTTATCGCTGAACGCAAGTGCGTCCATTCTCCTTCTGTGCCGCGGAAGCCAACAGCGAGGATACGGTAAAATATTTTGCGCCAGCCAGTGGAATGGTCACGCGCCATCGCCAGGTCTGGGATCAATGGCAAAAACAGGTAGAGGAAACTAACGATCATGTAGGTATTGATTGCCATGAAATCCCACATGAGGGGCGAATGGAAGTCTGGCCAAATCCCACGCTGATTGGGAATCGGCACAAGCCATAAGAAGCGCCAGGGACGGCCAAGGTGAAAAAAAATGCTCAACCCAGTTTGGATAATCCCAAAGGTCGCCATAAATTCAGCCAGACGCGTGATCGAACGGTGAAAACTTGTTTTGAACACACGCAGCAAGGCTGAAACAAATGCGCCGGTGTGGCTGATCCCAATCCAGAATACCGTATTGGAGAGGAATACCCCCCAGTAAACCGGCCGAGTGTCACCGGTCACGCCCAGCCCATTCTTGATCAGATAACCCCAAACGCCGAACAGACCAACCGCCACAAAAATGGCCAGAGGGATGGTTATGATCCAAAACCGCCGTTTGGTTTGGAGCATGGCATCCATAACCATGCTGTTCATTTCGCTGCGCGGTTTTGGGTCAAGTACCAAATGCTCTTGACGTAAAGTTTCTTGTTCACTTTCTTGGTAATGAGATGATTTTTTGGAAAGTACGGCCAAAACACGAGCCTCCTATTACTGCTTCCTGCAAAGTATCCCGAACTTGCATTTAACAAATGGTCATCAAAAACCAGACTTTTGTTCGGATATTTAAGCAGTACTCTGCAGATTGGCTGACCATTACAATAAAAAAACGGGGCAGCCTCACGTCGCCTTCAGTTCGGGCCAATTAACTGATACGGTTATTTTGTAATCGATGTGAACACAAATGCTTATGCCTAAAAGGCAGGTCTGACATCAGGGATTTAGAATAGCACGCGGAATGGTTTTTGGCCTTATAGTTGTTTCTTTTAAATCTTATGTAAACATTAAAAGCCCTCGGTGGATTGGTCTCCCCCTTCAAGCTGTTTTCCTATTATTGGTAAGTCAGGCGAGATTATGTATTGTGCTTGAAGCACAATAATCTGTCTGGTATAATTCGTCCGCTCTGAAGGCTAATGGAGAGGTCGCGTAGTCTGGTTTAGCGCGCACGCCTGGAGCGCGTGTAACCCGCAAGGGTTCGCGGGTTCGAATCCCGCCCTCTCCGCCTAAAACGTCTCCTCTTCATGGAGGCGTTTTTGATTTGGAGTATGTGCCTCGTCAGGGTTCGCAGGTTTCCCCTACGAGGACAATGCGAATCCCGCCCTCTCTACCTGAAACGTTTCCTTTCGTGGAGGCGTTTTTTGTTTGGAGTACACGCTTCGTAAGGGTTTGCGGGTTTCCTCTACGAGGACGATGCAAATCCCGCTTTTCCTTGAACAAAAAAGCCTCCTGCAAAACGCAAGAGGCTGATTTGAAAGTAGCTTAAGAATTATTTATTGAGACTGATCACGTATGCAATCACATCCGCGATCTGCTGTTGCGTCAGAGCATTCTGGTCACCCCAGGCCGGCATTGATATTGCGGGGTTCGATCCGGCTGGAGTAGAACCGTGCTGGACGAACAAATCAATATTATAGGCAAAAGTCTTGTAGTCAGAGCTCACCATGGTTAAATCAATCGGGTTCAGAGTGGGCACTGATCCATCATCCGTGCCAGGGTTAGGAACACCCTGCGTACCTTCCGGACCGTGACATGGCACACAATTGGTCTGGAAGACTTGAGCGCCAGAAGTAGCATCACCTGTCAGATTCAACGCATCACCAGGGCCGCCAGAGTTAGAAGGACGAGCAATTTCTTCACCCCCGGCCCCAGCCGAACTTGTCTCGGATGTCGGTGTAGCAACCTCGGGAGTCGCCGATGCTGCACCTTGAGTTGGTGCCGCAACAGGGTTGAGGCTGATCAGGTATGCAATCACATCCGCGATCTGCTGTTGTGTGAGAGCATTCTTGTCACCCCAGGCCGGCATCGATATTGCAGGGTTTGTCCCAGCCGGAGTGGAACCGTGCTGAACAAACAAGTCAATATTGTAGGCAAAAGTCTGGTAGTCAGAACTCGCCATGTTCGGGTCAATTGGGTTCAGAATGGGTACGGATCCATCTATCCGTGCCCGGATTAGGAACGCCCTGTGTGCCCTGCGGACCATGGCATGCCGCGCAATTGTTCTGGAAGACTTGAGCGCCGGAGGCAGCATCGCCTGTCAGATTCAGCGCATCGCCGGGCCCGCCGGAGTTAGAAGGGCGAGGCAATTTCACTTCCTCCGGATTCCAGCCGAACCGGTCTGGACTGTTGGTGTAACAGCTCTAGAAATCGAAAAATCAGGCGCGGGCAGGGTAGCCGCCGCCAGGGTAGGGACAGGCGTACGGTCGACAAATGGCCGTGCCCTGGGGGCAAGTCAGGGTAAAGCCGCAAGCGGAGATATACACCATTCCCAGCCAGACGACCAGTAACCCTACGAACGCGACCAATGCGGTATACATGAACTTGCGAAAATCATCCATACTGAATTACTCCTCCCCTATTGTGCTGCCGGCTTCAATGTGCGGATGTAATTGATCACATCCCAACGATCGCGTACAGTCAGGTTTTCAACCATAGGGGGCATACGTCCCTCCACACCATTGGTAATCGTCATGAACAAGGCGCCGTCAGTTTTGCTCTGTGTGATGATGCTGGTCAGGTTAGCGGGTTTATTGGCAATCATGGCAGCAAGCTGACCATTGCCCTCCCCGGTCTCGCCATGACACATAATGCAGTTAATGGTAAACAGGGTTTTGCCACGTGAAATTGAAACAGCATCAGATGGAACCGGGTTGGTTGGCACGCCCATATTGGGAATAAATGCCGGGCCTTCCACTGGGATAGAACGCGCCGGAACCGGCAAGGGGTCTTCCTGCATGCTAAAGGATGGTTGGATCTCCATGAAACTGATGAAGTCGATTTTGATAACGTCATAGGCCCACAGTTCAAACAATATCAGGGCCACTACCACCAAAGCACCTGCGATCATCAGTCGTTTATAGGCAGCATTCATAGTTTTTGCGCCTCCTTAATCTCAACTGATTGCGCTCCCACGGCTAACATAGCCTTTTCGAAGTCCTTTTGCATATCGGCTGGAATTCTGAAGAAGACAGCAATCTTCCCGTCGCTCACTTCAGGAACGTAATCCGTCGGCTCGTAAGCAGGAAAGCGGCTAAAAACGAATACGCCGAGGAAAGAGAACCCCATTAAGCCTAACATGGTCAACTCAAAGATGATGATCAACCCGGGCGGGATAGGGAATATCGCCTGGCCGCCAACATGCAACGGATACAGGTACGGGATGCCGTAGATCAGGAATACGCCTCCCAAAAGGCCCAGGAAAAGCCCAAACATACCAAGTCGCGGCACACTAGTCTTGATCTTGGGGCGGCCAAGGATACGGTTCGAGATTGGAATCCCTGAGATCACATCCATTTGGTCATTGGCTAATCCCAGTTCATAAAGTTTCTCGATGGCATCTGCCGCCGGGTCAATATCTTCAAAAAGGGCCAGAAGAGTCAGGTTTTCAGACATATCTCGCTCCTCTCTTAATCAATTTCGCTAACGGTCGGGATGGTTGTTTTACCAACCTTGCGCAGGGTGTGGGCCTCTTGGCCCTCTTGCACTTCCCAGACCGGGATCAACGGGATCAAGCGCGATGCCACCATGTAAAGCAGCATGAACAACGCGAAAGTTCCGATTGTCAACGGAATTTCAACCCCAGGTTTGTAGATACGCCAGGTAAAGGGCATGCGCGTGATCGTCAGGGACATCGGGATGATCACAAAGCGTTCGATCCACATCCCGATGTTGACCACAATCCCAATGATAGCCATCAGCCAGGGGGTACGCCGCCACTTTTTGTTCCACAAGATGGCCCACGGGATGACGATATTACAGATTAACATAGTCACCCAGACCCAGGAAAGCGGGCCTTTCTCATGGAAATCTAGCAAGAGACGATCGAACTTGTCACCGCCATACCAGGGCACCAGGTAATCGTTGAAGAAGAAATAAGCCCAGGCCATCGAAATGATCAGGCTTAACTTGCCCAGGAAGTCAAAGTGTTCGGGGCGGATGAAGTATTTCATATTCTTCATGGTCGAGCGGATCATGAACAACACCAGTAACACCGCAGCAATACCCGAATGCAACGCGCCGATGACGAAATAAGGGCCAAAGACCGTAGACGACCATCCGGGGCGGGTTGCCATGGCAAAGTCCCAGGACACGATGGTGTGCACTGAGAACATGACTGGGATGATGGCGAAAGCAAAGATGTTCATGGCAGAATGCAGGTGTTTCCACTCAGCTTCCGAGCCGCGGAATCCCAAAGATATAACACGATAGAACGTTTTGCGCCAACCGCCTTCCTCCGTGCGGTCACGCGCCATCGCCAGATCCGGGATGAGCGGCAGGAACAGGTACATGGTACTGGCCAATATATAGGTGTTGATCGCCATAAAATCCCACATCAACGGGGAATGGAAATCCGGCCAGATCATGCGTTCGTTCGGGTACGGGAACAGCCAGTAGGCGCGCCAGACGCGGCCCAGGTGCATGAAAATACTCAAGCCAGCCTGGACCAGACCAAAGGTCGTCATCAGTTCCGCAGCGCGTGTAAACGGACGGCGTACTTCGACTTTCATCACCCGCAAGAGAGCCGAGATGAACGTGCCTGCATGGCTGATACCGATCCAGAAAACGACGTTGACCAGGAAAATACCCCAGTATACCGGGCGGTTGACTCCAGCCACACCCAGGCCTTCTGCGATCATGTAACCCCAGGCCCACACCAGACAAGTCAGAACGAGGAACGTCAGGAAACCGGTCACCGTCCAGAATTTCCAGTTGGTGGTGTGCATCGATTCCATTACCAGCGCGTTCATCTCACCGCGTGGCCTTGGATCGAACATCAATTGTTCGCGGGGATCCTCATGCTCTTCTTCTGCGTGAGCACCTTGCATGGCATTAGCTGTTACGGCCATTCGGTGAACCTCCCTTCAAATAAGTCACTCGTGGCAGAGTACCGAGATCTTCCAGCAATTTGAAACCGCGCTGACTGCGAGCGGCTTTACTTACCCGGCTTTCAGGGTCATCAACGCGGCCAAAGACAATCGCGTCCGCCGGGCAGGCCTGCGCGCAGGCTGGCACCATCTCACCATCTTCGATTTCGCGCCCCTCCGATTTGGCCTGGTCTTCCACGTGATGGATGCGCTGGATACAGAACGTGCATTTCTCCATCACACCCCGGCGGCGGACGGTCACATCCGGGTTGAACTGGTTATTCAGGGGCTCCGTCCGTTCCCAATCGCGCCAGTTGAAAACACGCGCCTGGTAGGGACAGTTGTTAGCACAATAACGCGTGCCCACGCAACGGTTATAGACTTGCAGGTTCAGGTCTTCCGAAGCGCTGTGAACGGATGCATACACCGGGCAAACCGGTTCGCAGGGCGCATGGCCACATTGCTGGCACAACACCGGCTGGAACTCAGTCTCTACTTCGGGGATAATCCCCGTTCCAGAAACGCTCGATGCGGATCCAATGCATGGAACGCCCGTAAGCCAGATCTTCCTCGCCAACGAATGACAGGTTGTTTTCCATCGCACAGGCCGCTACACAGGCCTGGCAACCCGTACACAGGTCCTGGTCGATGACCATGCCCCACATGCCGGTACTGATCTCTTGGTAAACACCCGAATCTATCGGTTGGACTGGTTGAGTGCTCTTTTTATCCATAAAATTGTCTCCTCGTTACTTCTCAAACCCGTAAACACCAATCTTGCTTTCCAGACGGGCTAATTCATGCTGGGTTCCGACCTTCTTGACGCTCACTTTCATCGAACCAAAAGCCAGATCGCCAGCCTCGTTATAGGTCAGGCTGAACAGGTCGGCAGGATTGACGCCACGCCCTTCGGCATAACGTCCATATGCGGTATGCCCCTGCCCAAAGGGGATTGCGATCGTATCGGGACGAATGGCCGGATACTGATAAACAGAGGCTTGCACTGACCCGGCCGGGGACGTGATCTCAACCACATCGTCATTTTCGATGCCAAGCTCTTTAGCAGTTTCAGGATTCATCTCGACCCAGGTATTCCAGGTGACGGTTGTAGTTGGGTCGGGCACTTCTTGCAACCAGGGTTTATTAGCGCCTGCTTCTGCCATCACAGGCAAAACGAAGGGGAATAGATTGAATTCACCATCTCCTTCAAAAGAAGGTGTGCCAACATTTATAGCCTTGTCCAAGGAATTCGCCACTGGTGACAATAGAGTTAGCTCATTTGCCCACCAGCCACCAAATTGTTGGAAGTAAGCCGTGAAGGCATTGATCTCATCAGCGTTGAAGTTAGCATCCTTCTGATCTATCAAGGGTTGCAGCTTACTCTGGATAAACTCGACTTCATCCTTGAACGGCAGTGCGCTTGCCAAACTACCGCCTGCTGCGGTCGCCGCAGCCAACAATACATCCGCAGTAGCGCGGGTGTTGATGCCGGGAAATGGCACAACCACCGGCTGCGCGCCCGAAAGCGTGGACTGCGAAACACCGGTTGCGATGCGCTGGTAGCCCCAGGACTCTAGCCCGTGATGGTCGGGGAAGATGTAGTCTGCCTGCATAGCGGTCTCATCCGGGAAGGTAGCAAAGGAAATGACCAGCGGAACTTTCTGCATGGCCGCCTCGAAACCCAACGCCTTTGGCAATTCGAAAATCGGGTTGACGCCATGCACGAACAGCACTTTGACTTGTCCTGCGTTCATCTTTTCGACAAAGGCAGCCATCTCCTGCACGGAGGCCGGGCGGTGATAGGCATCCGTAGTCGGGGACAGAGGCGCGAACGAAACGCCGCCCGTCTGACCATAATTGCCAACCAGCGCATTCAGCGCCAGCACTGCTTCGGCAGAACCCAAACCGTTGGTATGGCCCAACGCCGCGCCACCCGGAATGGCTAGCGGATGCTCCGCTTCCAGGAAGAGCTTCGCCAGACGATCTAGGGTATCCATAGAGACGCCCGAAGCATCGGAAGCGGCTTGAACATCTACATCGGCAAAAGTCTGGGGCAGGGACAGGCCGCGTTTCTCAGCCACGAGTTGGCCCAGGGCCATGGCAACCAGGCCTTCGGTTCCGGGGAGAAGCGGGATCCATTCGTCCGCATTGGCAGCCGTCTGGGACATGCGCGGCTCGAACTGCACCAGGTATCCACGTTGCCCAGCCACGCCGCGGCGCATCTTGGAATAGTGACGCGTAAAGGCCACCGGTGAAATCCAGGTTTCCAGGAAGTTCGCCCCGAAGGAGAAGGTCATGTCAGCGTTAGCGAGGTCGAAGAAGGGCAGTCCTTCCTGGCCAAGCAGTTCTTCAGCTGCCTTGCCCAGAGTAGCGCGGGATTCGAACATGCCCAGCGCGCTGTAACGGACGGGAGCAGGCGCGCCGATAGCTGCCGTCAGATCACTGGCCAGGTCGAACAGGTGGTCGGGAGCCAGCCCCACCAAGAAGGCGATCCCAGACGGATCGGTATTCTTGAGCGCGTCGGACACAACGCCGATGGCCGCATCCCAATCCAGCTTGGAGAAATTGCGCGAGCCACGCACTGACTGCTGCACCGGGTCGGTGTTGCGGTCGGGGTTATACAGGCCATGCAGCGTGGCTTGCCCGCGTGCGCAGGTTTTTCCAAGGTTCACGGGATTGTTCTTATTGCCTTCGGTCTTGAGTGCGCGTCCCTGAAAGGTGCGCACAACCAGCCCGCAGCCGGCAGAACACTCACGACAAGTGGTTGCAAAATAAGTGCTTTCTCCGTTGAACGTATATTCCGGCATTTGTATATACGGCTCACGGAGCACATAACGCGAAGCCGGACCGCAGCCGGTCAGCACTGCGCCAGTGGCCGCGCCTGCACCAGCCAGTTTGAGAAAATCACGCCGGGAAATCTTTTTACTCATCCTATTCTCTTATCCTTTCACCCGGTCTAATAATGACAGGTTCCGCAATCAGTGAGTTTGGTACGCAGTTCAGGGTTATCCTGGGAGTGTTGCTTGTGGCAGTTCAGACAAAAACCCATGTTGAACGTCTGCGGATTTTGGGCGAGATCCACCTTACTCATATCGCCGTGACAATCCTCACAATTGACTCCCGCCGCAATATGCGGACGATGATTGAAATGCACAAAATCAGGCACCATCACCACTGGGACCCATTTGATCGGCTGGTTGTTCTGCACGGCCTGTACAAGCGGTTTCAACTTTTCGCTGGTCTTGGTGATCTCCAGTTGCTGGTGACAGCCCCAGCACTTGGTTTCGGTTGGCAAACCAGCCGCCGGACCGCGCGCTGCACCAGGATGGCAGTACAGGCATTGGACGCCAAAGGCGATATGACGTTGATGGGGAAACTGGATTGGCTGCTCTGGCGAGGTTTGCGTCCGGCTGATGCCCCACACAACCGCACTGAGCATAATCAACCCAAGGATCAGCAGACCAATCCGTCCAAGTGGTGAAATCAGCCAACTAAAAATTTTCTTGATCATGGATGCTCCTACGTTGGTCTAAATAGCACAGCCTTATAAAGGGGGTACTCTTTACAAAGTCAAATGATACTTTTGCTGAACGTTGTGAGATGGACATAAGTTGAACGCCGGCCTTCCAATCTCTAGGAAAAGGAATACTCGTCTCGATGAACATCAAGACGAGCAAAAGATTGTGACTGGAAGAAGATATTTCAAAAGAACTCTCCTCGAGGCACAGCAGGTAAGTCCCACCGCAACCGGAAAATTATAACGCAAAAGCAAACGAAAGTACATGTAATTGGTAGAAATTACCCAATTGGAGAGCATGTTATACTTGAAAATCAACCAAGCCACTATGAAAATACAGTCACAAACTATGCGCATCGCATTCTGGGTTATGCTGGGGTTGGCAATACTGTTTACAAGTCTGGCGCTCAACCGTACCCCGCCAGTGGCCCAAGAGGCAACCGCCACGCCTACCATACAAGCAGGCACGACTGTCACTACGGTAGAAGCGCAAGATCGAGATGATGCAGGTTCAACGGATGGGATCATGATCGTGGCTGTGTTGATTGTCTTGATTATCATCATTCCCATCCTGCTCAAAAGGCAGGTCTGGGCAAATGGGAAGCGAAGGAAATGAGAATTATCTAGTTTTTAGGAGGTGTTTAGAAAGAAATCAAAGCCAAATTAAAGATGCAATACTGGGAGTGTCTAATTTATGGGTAAAATAGGGGCATGAAATGTCCCAAATGTGGAAGTGAAGTCAAGCAGCACAAAGTCGGGAAGCTTCCTTCCGGAAGCCAGCGTTACCAGTGTTATTTGTGCAAATGCAAATACACGCCTGAAAAAAAGCAGCACAGTTACAGCACTGAAATTCGCCAAAAAGCGGTGCAAATGTATGTGGATGGCATAAATCTTCGTCGAATAGCGCGTCATCTCGGTGTCAATCACCAGAGCGTAGCCAATTGGGCAAAAGTTCATGCGGATCTACTGCCTGCTGCACCTGTTCCCGAAAAAATAGAGAATGCCGAAATGGATGAGCTATTCACTTTTATCGGGGATAAAAAAACAGGATCTACATCATCACGATAGTAGATCGCAAAACACGTTGCATTTTGGGATGGGTTGTGGTCTGGGAACGTACCCAGGAAGCCATCCAACTCATGGTTGATGAGGCTCCCAAGGCTAAATACTATTTCAGCGATGGTTTCAAAGCTTATGGTTGTCTTTGGTATCATTATGGCCGATATGAAGTTTCGGAAGGCAAGAGTGATACCTACTCTGTCGAAGGCGACAATTCCGAACTTCGCCATTATTTGGCACGACTTGCACGCAAATCTCGGTGTTTCTCACGTTGCCCGAAAGCTTTGCAATGTGCCTTGAAGTTATTTGTGTTTGCCTTTAATCGCAGACAACTTCACAAACAAGCTTTCCCAACCTACCAGGCTCATGTCAAAGACTTCGTTTACCCATGACTTAGACACTCTCCAATACTTTATGATCAAACATAATTATTGAACATGTACGGGGAGATAAAAATCAGAGATTATCAAGAACTATTTCCTAAAAACCAGATTTTGCCATGCTTCCGAACATATTATCTTCTTTGAGAACGTTCTCCCCGTTGCCTGGCACTCAACAAATCATTCATTTGGGTTTGCCCGAAAGCTACCTGGTTGCTTGAGCATTCGGGCTCAGT
>CAWHJM010000035.1:0-10461 GCA_963829615.1 uncultured Chloroflexia bacterium | reverse complement strand
TCAGCCACCTGCCGATGGCTTGCAGGTCCACTGTGTAGTTGCCGAACGCTTTCACGATCTGCGTATTCTCGTCCCCCGAAATATCATACCCGTAGGGTACGCATACCACGATTTCCACTGCGCCGATGTCCACTCCCGCCGCATTCGGATTTACCTGGCTCATCCCTGTGAAAGGATGTGCCTTTTCCATTCCTTTCGTGCGTTTGCCCTTTCTTGCCTATTCCATCCTTCTCCTTTCAAGATGTTTTTGGCAAGCCCGGTCACTTCAGGGTATTTAGCTTTCTCATCGGGGTCACCCTCCCTTGCCACCAGTGTTTAAATCAATTTGACCGGAAACCACGGTGCACCTCGGGACTACGACTACGCGCGTCTCCATTGCTTTGTACGGCTTGTGTGCCTGCCAATTATGAGTATACTTTTATCAGGACAATGCGCTGTGCCTGGCCCCGCTCGGCGGTTTCTCTCGTCTAAAATGATAGCTCGCTATCTTCTTGGGTGCACACGACAGGTGCACACGACAGGTGGGAGTTGCCCCGCCAAAAGGAGTTGATTTTGTGCTCGAAGGTTTTCCGTCAAATCAGCATCTTCTCGTCCTGCCCACCTGCGGGTACGCAAACCGTTAGCTGTAGTTTATAAGGTAATGAGCATAAAGGATGTGCCGACCATGAGTGATTTAGATAAACAAACACTGTCTACAGATTCTCCGATCATCAGATTCTGGCAACGCATCCCTGTTCTTATCCGCGCCATCGTCTCAGGGGCTTTCGTCCAGTCACTCGGTGTGGGAGTCTGGGTTTTGAGTTCTTGCCATACTACCATCGCCTTGGGCCATCATTGTAATGGCCGGTATCCTTTGGTTATATTGGAAGTATTTCAGTGGAAGTTGGTGGCCCAGGTCCACGGCAGAAGCCAGAAGCAAAAATTTTCGTGCAATAAATTTATCTGCGTCTATCTGGAAATGGGGCTTGGTGGGCACATTCCTCTTTCTGGTTATTTACCAGTCAGCCACTGTCTTGACCTTCCGGACTCATTAAGTTTCCTGCCGAAGCCTCAGCTGATTACGGTCTCGATGCTCTACCAGTGTGGCAGGCATGGATCGTCATCCTCATGGCCGCGTTGGTGGCAGGAATTTGTGAGGAGACTGGTTTTCGCGGATACATGCAAGCTCCCTTGGAGGAGCGCTATGGTCCTGCTGTAGGAATCACGATTGCCTCGATCATGTTCACTGTTTTCCACCTAAATCAAGCTTGGGCTGGGCCAGTTCTCTTTCAAATCTTTGCAGGAGGTGTGCTGTTTGGAGTTCTCGCCTATGCATCAGGCTCCTTGATACCAGGTATTATCGGCCACACGATCATGGATATATTCAATTTCGCATTTTGGTGGACGGATCTCGGAGGAAAATTTGAATTCCAGACGATTGCAGTGACAGGGATTGATCCTCTCTTTATCACGGCGATGCTAACTTTTGTCGTATCTCTCGCGCTGTTCTTTTGGGTAGCCCACAAAACCATGGCCGTTCGCCAGCAAACGAGTACAGCTCATGAAGCTGGGATTTAAAGGCCGCTGATTTATATTCGAGTTCAGAAAATTAGTTATTATAGAGAACAGCTACCAATTAACACCGATTAACAGCAAAGTCAAGGGTAGAGAAGGAAATTGAGTAAAAAAGGCCCCGTATCTTGAAAAAGGCATCGGGGCTTTTCTTTTTAGGGTGGTTTTGAAGCTGAAATGCATTAGGTTTTCAGTCTATAGGCAGCCTTCCAGACCCCCGATTCCCAGTGAGGAAGTAGTCGATTTTGAGTTGGGAAATCTGATTGAACCACCAACTCAATTTTGTGCAATAATATAATTACTTATACGTCTGTCCCGCCGATGTCGTTGAGTTAAAGCGTTAGACAAGATTTGTGTTCAAGAAGGAAAACATGATGAAACAGAAATCACAAGATGAACAGCAAGAGGGAATGGAGCTTCGGAAAGAGGAACGGCAACAACTGGAGCAAAAACAGGAACAGAAACGAAAACTGCGACAAGAGGAGCAACAACAGCTAGAGCAACAACAGGAACAGAAACAAAAACTGCGACAAGAGGAGCAGCCGCAACTGGAGCGGCAACAAGAAGAGAAACGAAAACTGCGGCAAGAGGAGCAGCAACAGCTAGAGCAACAACAGGAACAGAAAAGAAAATTGCGGCAACAGGAACAGCAACAGAAGAAACAGTAAAAGCTGTAGCAAGTTTCTCAGGCGGGATGCAAGCCAGGTTCGCTTCGGCCTCCCCAAAGGGTAGCTGTCGCTCAGTGCAAGCCTGTTTGTTATTTGGTGGCACCTGTTCTGAGCGAAGTCAAAGGCTGGGTCGTGCGCTTGATGTAGGGGGGTCACTTTTTCAGCATGGCATAGCAAAGCGAAGTTTACAATAAAGGAATTGGATAATATCGTATGGACGAAGAATATCAAATCAATTACGTTGATGATCCTGAACAATTTGCATGGGGGATAATTGGACGAGGCCTTGGTAATTACAACAGACAACAAGCAGGTGATGATAATTTTCAACGTCTGTGCTTCGCTCTTCACGCACCTGACCAGGAAATTGCAGGAGGCGTGCTAGGCGAAATATATTGGGAATGGTTTCATTTGGATTTATTATGGGTAAAAGAGGAACTTCGTGGTTGCGGATATGGTCACCGCCTTTTAATGCGTGCTGAAGATGAAGCGCGACAGCGTGGTGCCAAGAATGTGTTTTTGGACACATTCAGTTTTCAGGCGCCAGGTTTTTACAAACGACATGGCTACCAAATATTTGGCACCTTACAAGATTTTCCTCCTGGACATCAGCGCTACTTCCTTACAAAACGACTTTAGAAATCTGTTACCCCGCCAAAGATTCCTGTATGGCAGACCGTTACAAAAATAACAAAAACGCGACCCTTTTATTCAAGGTCGCGTTTTCATTATCAAATATCAACACAAGCTGCTAAACCACCACTGGGGTAGTATAGGCACCTTCCACCACCAGTCTCTTCTCGTCGCCCTCTTCTTCGAAAATCTGATAGTGCAAATCGATCGGCATAGCCTTACCCAACATGGCTTGCGCCGGACAGTAGTTTTCTGATGTAAGTTGAATTGCCCGCAGGACAGCCTTTTCATCCACGTTGTGGCCGGTTACCAGGTAATCGATAGTCGCACTGGTGAATACTTTGGGATGCTCTTCAGCACGCGGCGCATTCACACGCACTTCGAAATCGGTCACATCCTGACGCTTCTTGTGCAAAATGGATATGACATCCATAGCTGTACAACCCGCCAGACTGACCGCCATCAACTCCATCGGGATAAAGCCCCTGCCCTCGCCGCCCACTTCCTTTTTGGAATCCAACTGGATACTAAACCCGGAATCTGCTGTGCCAGTGAAGGCCATATTTTCCTGCCAGGTCACTTTCGCTTGCATATTGACTCCCATTCTCCTCAAAAACTATTGGTTTTCCTGGCCAGGCCCGGGAAACCAACCGCTCTACTCAACCAACCTGCATCACTCCACAATCAACGGAGTGACATACTTTTCCAGCGTCGCGCGGTCGATCTCGCCCACCCAACGCAAACGGACATTACCTTCACGGTCGATCACGAACGAACTTGGCAGGTTACGGGTCTTGAAAGCGCGATCCGTGGCCTCATAGGTTGGATCCAACAAAACCGGGAAGCTCAAACTGTACTTATCCACAAAAGCTGTCACCATATCGGCAGGGTCGCCATCGTTGACGGCAAAGGTCACAAACCCGTCCGGCTGGTGAGCCTGATAATAAGCTTCCAGGGTTGGCATCTCGGCTTTGCAAGGCGGGCACCAGGTGGCCCACAGATTTACCAAAACTACTTGCCCATGGTAATCCGCCAGTGTATGTTCCACCCCATCCAGATCGAACAACGCCAAATCCGGGGCAGCATAGTTAACTGCTGCCGGCACAGTTGAAGAGCCACCGGATGCCGATGCTTCAGAGGGATTAGCCCCCCTCGGCCAGGCCACGAAGGCCGCCAGCCCCAGCAGAATCAAGCCTGTACCCAAGATAAGCATGGCCTGGATATTAGAATTTGGTTTTGACTTGCGTACAACTCTTTTGCGTCTGTTCATAGCTTTATTGTATCAAAAATGACCGGCTCCTCACAACGCATCGGGCTTACTTCAGCCTGCTACCGTGTAAGGAACCGGTCTACACTTTAGAAATTATCCAGCCAGTACCCGCTGGATCTCGGCCAGCAGATTCTGCTCCGGCACCGCGCCGACGACATGTGCCTTGCCATCATTGATAGTAGTCTGCGGCACGCCACTGACGTTATGACGCATCGACAGTTCAGGGAACTCGGTCGCCTCCACCATCTCTGCCTGGATCATGCGGGCTTTCCATTGCCATCTGGTGAGCGAGCACCACGGCTCGCGGGCAATACGGTCAGGTAGGTGTGACAAACACCTGCAACAGAATGGGTTTCTCCAGGCCCTTGAGAAACTCCCGGGTTTGCGGATTCAGGCCCGAGTCCCGGTTCGAGACGAGCAAGATATCCTGGATCAGCGAAGTGAACTCGTGTCCGGAGGGGATGCCCGCCAGGCGCACGCCAAAATCTGTGATCTGCTCGCCTTCCTTGGCAGCGATCACTACGCCCGGAGCCTTGTCCACGTTGTATTTGGCAGCCAGGTCAGCGTCCGCCTCCATATCATAGATTTCTACGCTCAGCAGGTCCGAAATCGCTGCGACTTCTTCCACCAATTGACGGGTGTCGTCACAATAATCGCAGTTTGTCTTGCTACCAAAGAACATGATATGTACAGGACCCTTTAAGCCTTCGAACACTTCGCGGATCTGTTTGGTGACGTCATCATTAAGTAATTGAGCCATTATCTCTCCATCGATTGCCCCAACGGGGCAAGGTGCCCCATATGGGGCAAAGGTAAATTATCAGGTGCAACCGCCGCCTTCGCTGCTGGTATAGCCACACTGGGGACATTCCAAGGCCAACAAACCGTTGTAATCCAGTTTGCCTTTCCCGCAAACGGGACAGGTTGTCCCGGCCCGCAGGGGAGCCCGCATCTCTTCAGCAGGCTGCAATTTACCCTGTAACAATAGTTCCAGCGACGATACTGCGTTCTCAGACGGATCGATCACATTCTTTAGATGCACTGTGAGTGAAAAAGGTTACAAAAAAGGGGCGGATTGTCATCCGCCCCACATCAATTCGTTTTCAGGAATTCATCCAGGTTAAGGCGCTTGAAAAGGCGTTCACGCACCGCCACGGGCAAATCAGTATCGACACTGGTGTGATACAGATAAACAGTTTTCTTGAGCGTATCGACAACGATGCGGCAATCCTCGCACTCGGCCAGGTGGCGCTCAAGCTCACGACACAGTTCATCCTGTGCACTGCCATCAACATAATCCGATAATGAACCCAGCAGGGCCCTACATTCTTTCTTTTCCATCAGGCTTGCTCCTCTTGCAGCCGTTCGCCATAATACATCGAAAGTTGCTCGCGCAGGTTCAGGCGGGCGCGTAACAGGCGGGTTTTGACCGCTGTTTCGGTCAAATCAAGGGCCTCGCTCGTCTCACGGATCGACAGGCCTTCGATATCCCGTAACAAAAACACAACCCGCAACTTTTCAGGTAAACGCCGGATGGCTTTATCCAGGTGTCCCTTTGATTCTGCCGAAAGCAATTCTTCTTCAGGCAGACAGCACCAGTCCGTGAACTGGGTCGGATGCTGGAGTTCGTCCTCGTCGTCCTCGTAATCCATCGCCACCGAGATCGTCGGCTTCTGACGCCGTAACAACATCAAGGCTTCGTTAACAGCGATGCGATACAGCCAGGTCGACAGGCTGGAACGGCCTTCGAAATTTCCAACGGATTGCAAAGCCTTCATGAAGGTGTTTTGCAACACGTCTTCGGCATCCTGCTCATCGCCCAGCATTTTCAATGCCAACCGGTAAATCTGGATGGAATAAGCATCCATCATGCGGGCAAACTCGGCCCGGTCACCTGCCTGCAATGCTTCTAAGGAAATTTCCGGGCCAGTATTGATATCTACCATTTAGATGTAACCTCGTTCAAAAAGTTGCTCAGATTCTTAGAACTTACGCGGTTCGTAAATCTTACGCAGTTTGTGAATAGACCCTAGAAATAAGGGGGCGGGCTACGCCCGCCCCCTTATTTCTAGGCATTTCCCATTCACAATGGCGTAATTTCGAATTTTAATAGTATAACGCAGGATGATGGATTACACGCTAGATTCAGGGACAAAATACAAAGCAATCGGGAAGAATGCCACTACAAATCAAGCTGCAAATTCGTTAATATGCAAACAGATGTTTAAGACACTCGAAACCGTTCCGTTATTTAAGGATGTGGACAGCCACATCCTGCAACTGCTCGAACCGCTGTTCGAGCCCTTTGCGTGTTCTACAGGAACGGTCATCTTCGAACAGGGCGACCCGGCCCATTTCCTATACCTGATTTTGGATGGTATCATTGAGGTGCTTTACAAGCCTTATGATGGCCCACCACTGACCATCACCAACCTGGCGCCAGGGAACATCGTCGGCTGGTCTGCTGCGATTGGCAATTCAACTTACACTTCCGGAGCGGTTTGTAAGGAAGACTGTCAGACCATCCGCATGAGCAGGCGGGACCTGCACAAATTGTGCGCGAAGGAACCGGAAGCCGGTCGCATCATTCTGAACCTGTTGGCTGAATCCGTTTCACCGCGCTGGCAGGACGCCCAAGGCCAGATCCAAACCTTGCTGAATAATACTGTCAGCGCCAAACAATGCGCGAATGTGCGCCGGCGAAGAGTAAGAAAGGAGAACCAATGACAACTCCTGCAAACCACACACTCGAAGAACAGATCAAAGCCCTGGTCGATAAGATCAGTGCCTATGTAGAACAGTTCCATGGCGGGTCGGTGGAATTCGTTTCGTTTGACGGAAGCAAGCTGGAAGTCCGGCTGGGAGGCGCGTGCCTGGGCTGTCCGCTCTTGCCGTCCACCCTGCAAGGTTGGGTAGCCGGGACAGTCCACCAGTTCTTCCCGGATATCCAGGTCGTCGCGGCAGAATAATCAATCCAAAGATGCAAAAAACGGCGGTTCACGGTAACCGCCGTTTTTTGATTCCCGGTCAATCGCGCTACTGGGAGCGGAGCGAGCGCAAGATGATGAAAACGCCGACGCCAATCAAAGCCGCTGCAGCGATATACGAGAGCAGGTAAATCTGCGACTGGAAGAACAAAAAGGCGCCAAATACGCCCAGGACGCCGGCGGGCCAATACGCCCAACGCATCCCAGCCAGAAGCGCCACCAACAAAAAGGTCAACGCCAGCCCCAGGAAGAAGACGCCGCCGGAATCTACGCCGCCGATCAGGTTGCTTGGCAACGCACTGACAACCGCCAAGGTGAACAACACTCCACCGGGGATGATGGCCCACCAACGGTCACGGCCTGTCAGGTAGACTGCCCAGAAGCTCAGGCCAATCGCGCCCAGGAATACCCCTCCGCCGATGTTGTCAAGCGAATCAGGCAACAGGATCAGCACGCCAATACCCGCCAGGACGAATCCCGGGAAAGCCGCCCACCAGCCCCCGCTGGCAAAACCACTGGCAAACATTGTCAAGAAGGCAGCACCCGCTACCAGGAAGACAATGCCCCAGAACACATCGGAGGCATTGCGCAGGAAGCCAAAGGCCTGCAAAAATCCCAGGCCACCAGCCAAAATCAGTACCGTACCAATAATGATGCGAGGGTCAAAACGTTTCATTTTACATACTCCTTATCGGACGGTAACTTTCCCGGCTCCGGCTTCGATTTTGATGTCAGCTTTGTTCTGTGCTGACGAGTAGTCTGCGGAACTCGTAGATTCCGTTCGAATACGGGAAACGGGCTGTGTCGATTTCGATGGCCGCAGCGCCATGTTCCGCACGGATGCGAGCCGCCACGCCCTGCGGCACAAGCATGTCGAGCGAGGCGGCGCCCAATTCAACCTTGACCATCGTCGAGCCTGCGTTGGCAGGTAAGGTCAGGTCGGTTTTGCTGGCGCCTGTGCTCACCTTCAGGTCAGTCACCTTCAGGTCACGCAAATCGAGCTCGGATTGCGAAGCGCCGGTCTCCAGCTTTAATGCCAGTGGAACATCACGGTTAAGGTTGATATTCCACTCCAGGCCCTGCCAGCCGCCGAAGAAAGGCGGGAACACGAACGGGCGTGCCTCGATGTGGGCATCTAGCCTGTCACCGGACCTGTGCGCGTGCTGCTTAACGCCGCCCGCAAAGGTGCCGTTGAGCAATTGTCCCGATGCAGCGCCGGAACCCAGCACCAGACGTCCTGCGCCGTGGCTCAGTTTCAGCGCAGCCTGGCTGGCTCCCTGCAAATCAATCGCAACCTGCTCTTCTTCCACATTTCCGCGCAGGAAATAACCGAACATAATCCAGCCACCCAGCAAGATCAGCACACTCGGCCAGAAAAGTTGCATGGCATTGATACCACCCGGCAAACGGATCCCGGCGTTATTCAAGAACATCAACCCGCCCAACAGGATCAGAACGGCGCCCCAGAAAATATAATCGCGACGCATGGTTATTCCTCCCGGTTGTTAGCGCGCATAGAGCGATAGAGTCCGCTGCCAAGCACCCATAGACCCAGCAAGATCAGCAGGATAGCCGGGCCAAAGTTGCCAAGCAGGTTCCATCCGCCCAGGAAGGCCGAGAAGACCAGGAACAGCACAGCACTGACGACCATCAGGTTCAGGCCATGGCGCAGGTTGCGACGCGTATCTTCTCCCAGCAGGCCTTGCAACAACACGCCGACGCCCACAAAGCCGGGGATCAGCGTCCACATATACGACCAGGATTCCCAGTTACCGGTCAACTCCTGGTAGTACAGGATGCCACCAATGCCCGAGACGATCGCAGCCGGAACGGCCAATCCCGGCGCACCCAGGATCAAACCGAGCAGCAACAGCAAAACGCCCACGCCAATGACCGTAAAAGGCCAGTCAGAAAAGCGGGCGGCAAAGGCAGCCACTTCAGGGAAGGTGCGTTGGGCGATAAACCAGGCCCCCAGCAAAATCAGGATGATGCCGAGCGCCAGTTGGGTACGACCTTGTTTTCTCATAATCCATTCTCCTTGTTTATTGTCCGACAGAATTACGCCAGTGTCGGGAAAAGCCCGAAAATAAGGGGACGGGCATACGCCTGCCCTTAATTTCGGTATCTTTTCGACAATTGAGTAAGTTCTATCATAATGAGTGTACAACAAATACAGGCTGAATAAAAGTCACATCTTTATTTACGTTCAAAGGGGTAGAAGGTTTCATCGTAACGCTGAGTATGAATTCATGCAGGGAACGCAAGGCATAGTACAATTGCTTACTTATCTGACGAGGTATCCTTTATGGACGCAACATCCCTTCCTTTGACGGCTGGACCTGCCCGCTGCCCCTGAAAAATTACCCCACCATTGTAATGGGACACGGCGCGGGCGGCAAGATGATGAACGACCTGATCCGACACCTGTTCGCTTCGGAATTTCATAACGATCTGCTTGCGCAATTGGGCGACTCCACCACCTTAGACCTGTCCGCCCACAACGGACAGCGTCTGGCCTTTTCGACCGATTCTTTCGTGGTCAGCCCGCTGTTCTTCCCCGGCGGGGACATCGGCGAATTGGCCGTCAACGGCACCGTCAATGACCTGGCGATGAGCGGCGCAACACCGCTTTTCCTTTCGGCCGGCTTCATCCTCGAAGAAGGCCTGGAAATGGAAACGCTGGGAAATATCTCCGCGTCGATGGCACGCGCCTGTGAAAAAGCGGGCGTACAGATCGCCACCGGTGACACGAAAGTTGTCAACAAGGGACACGGCGATGGTATCTACATCAACACGTCCGGGATTGGGATTATCCCTGCCGGTGTGAACATCGCCGCGCAGAACGCCCGTCCCGGTGACGCCATCCTCGTCAGCGGGACCATGGGCGATCACGGCATGGCCATCATGTCGGTGCGCGAAGGCCTGCAGTTCGAAAGCGAGATCAAATCGACACCGCCCCGCTGAATGGACTGGTGGCGGAGATGCTGGCCGCCAGCCAGGAGATTCACTGTCTGCGTGATGCCACCCGCGGCGGGCTCTCAGCTGTGCTGAACGAACTGGCCGTCGCCTCGAATGTCGGTATCGAATTCGAAGAAACCGCCGTGCCGATACACCCAGCGGTCAACGCGGCCTGCGAAATGCTCGGCTTGGACCCCTTCTACATCGCCAATGAAGGCAAGCTGGTCGCTTTTGTGCCCGCAGCGCAATGCGGACGAAATCTTAGCGGTGATGAAAAATAACGAATACGGAAAAGAAGCGGCGATCATCGGTCATGTGACGGAAGAACATCCCGGCATGGTCGTCGCCAAGACCGCCATCGGCGGCTCGCGCGTAGTGGACCTGCCGGCCGGGG
>CAWHJM010000034.1:0-12988 GCA_963829615.1 uncultured Chloroflexia bacterium | reverse complement strand
TGCAAAAAGTTGATCTTTAACAACCAACAAGCGAAACAAAAACCTGCTCTGGGCGCAACCAGCGGCTGAGAGAGCACCAGGCAGAAGCAAAAAAAGAATCCTGGGATGGCTTGGGCTGGTCTTGTCTACCGAGTTCGGCTTGCTGACCCTTTGTTTTTGCAGCTGTGAAGCGTTGGATGCGGCGCACATTGGTCATGGCGGCAGAAGCAATGATCATGCAGGTCATGCGAAACTTGCCTCGCACCGGCAGCTTGCCAGCCGGGAAGGGGTGTTTGACCGAGCGGACGGTGGCTTCGACAGCGGCACGCAAGTTTTGACTTTGCTGAGCGTGAGCATGACTTTGTCTGCGTCGTTCGGCTGAGCGAGCTTCGGTCAGAGTAAAGCGCAGGTGGTGACGCGCATCACGTTTTCCTGGTCGGGCGGGACAGCGCTCTACCAGGGGGCAGGTCTGACAGAGTTGGGGATCGAAATGAGCGACAAAGGCTTTCTGGTGGCTGCTGGTTTGGGCGGGGACGGTTTGTCCTTGTGGGCAGGTGACCTTGGATGGTTTGCGTTCAGCGTTGAACTTGATCATGAAATGGGACAGATGTACTTTGTCAGGATCAGGACTGCGTCCCCGAATGGCGGTTTGGATCAGGGTGACATCCTGCTCTTGCAGGGCGGCATCACTGGCCTGACCGCCGTAAGCGCCATCGGTCAGCAGGGTGTCCACATGGGTACGCTCGATCAAGTTAGGCAGAGCCTCTGCCAGAAGTTGGCTGTCGTCCACATTATTGGGTGCCACCTGTACCTTGGTGATCAGTTGCAGTTCGTTCTCCGGGTCACAGGTTTCGGTGACGTTGGCGACATAGCCCTTGTAATGGGCATTGGCTTTGGTGCGGTAGCTGGCTTCCAGGTCATCCACCGATTGCAGGCAACCAGATGTGATCTCACCGTTCTCTTTCGGGCTGACACTGTTCTCGATCAGGTTGAAGTTTTCGACAAACAGCCGTTCCAGCACCTGGTAGGGCACTTCGCCAGCATAGGCAGGTTTGAGTTCCTGCAAGAGGGTATGGAGGCTCTGTCCGATCTTTTGCAGGTGTTCCTGCACCGCTTCCTTGCCTTTGACCCGGTAGGTATAATGCCCGGCGCTGTCACGGGTATAGGGCGCAAAGATTTCTGCCAGGCGGGCTTTGTCCGCTTCGCTCAAGATACGCTCGACCCGTTGCAATCCTTCCACCAGCAATTGCAGACGACTGGCCGAAACAATGTTGCTGGCGATCTGGGTCGAGTCCATTCTTTGCATGCCGGTGCGCACTTTCAGGCTCGTGATCTGCGCATCCGTGATCTGTTCGAAGGCTTGCTCCAGCAGGTTGAGACCTTCTTCCGCATTGTAGCGGCTCAAGCGTTCACGAAAGTAGTACAGTGTGCGAATCTCAAAGTCGCCATCGCCCAGCCGGTCGTATCCCAGGGCATAGCGCACTTGCAGGTTGTAGCAGTAGTTCTCGTACAACTCTTCGTCGCTCCAGCCAAAGCCTGATTTCAGGGCTTCCAGTCCAACCAGAACGTTGACCGGCACGTTCGGGCGCGAGGCCTTCTCTGAATACAGCTTTGCAAAGGCGCCTTCATCAATCCGGCAGAAGAATTCCTTGTAGAATGTGCCTGCCCAGGAGTTCGCCAGACGCTTGCGTTGCTTTTCGGGTAGTTCGCTGGCCGCGCTTATCAATGCGGGCTGTTGGTGTTTGGTGTTTTTTCTGAACATGCGCCTATTATATTAAATTTTTGCCGTTTTGAGGAGGGTCGATACCCTTTTTGCAGTGGAATCACTAATGGAATTCGCAAAAAGATATCGAAAGCGTTTTGCGGGGAAACAGCATACCCTCTTTACGATGCAAAATTCATGACCCGATCGGGATTATATGGATTGGGCATCTCGGAACGCCCCAAAAACATGATCCGGTTGGCAGGTACGTAATTCTGGCCGATGGAGATGTTCAAAAAAACCGTATGCGCGTTGTACTTTTCCAACTGCGGGAAAGGGTCCACCCGGATAGGTGCCGTCAGCGAGCTGCTCAAAATGGCTGATGGTGGCGCGCTGTAACAGGTCGGGGCGTGTTTCCACGTTCACTTCGTTGAGGTCAGGGGGCGGCTTGGAAGCATCCAGCGACTCGAAAGGATACACGACCTGGCCGCCTAAACGGGTTTTCTCCCCGGTAATCCTGACGATATTCCCACCAGACAGCAGGCCATCGTGCGCAATATAGTCCTGGCCTACCTTCTCGCTTTTCCCCGTGATAACTTCCCAATGCGTTTCCGGCCCATGCCGGTTTGTGACCATCTCTGTGCCCTTGGTTATCCACAACCAGGCTTTATGCATGTCATCCGTCTGTTTTTTGTTCAGCTTCATCTCGTCAAAATGTCCGAAGGCGCAGTAGATCAGGTTTCGATACCAGAACCACTGCCAATCAGGCGTTAGTGGAACGAATTCATCCTTTAAAAGGGTTGTGACCGTTTCGGGCACCGCCTTCTTTTGCGGATACGTCCGATATTTATGGTCATGGTCCCAGACGCCTTCGAGCTGGTAATCGTGCAAACAAAATGCCCACTGGCCTGCAGGAAGTGAAGCCAGCGTTTCGGTCTTGCCACAGGCGGCCAGCAAGCCCGCGCCGGTGAACAGGCCGGTCAGTTTGAGAAAGTCGCGGCGGGTGAGGGGAAAAGAGGGAGCGGGTGACATAGTTTTGTCTACAAAAAGTATAGTACAAAACCCCGCTCGCGCAGGATCCAGGTTGTTAAAGAGGAAAACAGTCACTTGCGAAGTGACTGTCTCCTTGGGATCTTGATTTATTACGATCTCTTGCAAAAGTCAAAGCGCTAGGCGGCATCCTCGCCGCCGGGGAAAGTGCCCGGAATGGGGTACGGCGACGAGAGCACTTATTGCAAGATGTCTATTTTTGCTTCAGATAGGCATCGATGGCTGAGGCGGCCTTGCGCCCGGCAGCCATGGCGTTGCCCGACAATGGAAGGCCCGGTGACACAGTCGCCACCCGCGAAGACACCTGCGCGCGTGGTGGCGCCGGTCTCTTCGTCGACGATCTTGATCAGGCCCCAGTTGCGGGTTTCCAGGTCAGGCGTGGTTTCCCCGATGACCGGGTCGGGCCAGTAGCCCAGCGCCAGGATGGCCGTATCGGCAGCCACGGTAAAGTTCGAGCCTTCTATCGGGACTGGACGGCGGCGGCCAGAATCATCCGGTTCGCCCAGTTCCATTTCAAGGCACTCGACCGCCACCAGGTGACCATCTTCCCCGGCGATGAATTTCACCGGCTGGGTCAGGAAGCGGTATTTGGCGCCCTCTTCCTGGGCCATCTGGCGGTCTTTCGCCCCGCCGGGCATCTCGTTCTCCGTGCGACGATACAGACAGGTGACATCTTCCGCGCCCAGGCGCAGCGCGGTACGCAGGCAGTCGGAAGCCGTGTCACCGCCGCCGATCACCACCACGCGTCTGCCGATCTGCGGATGTTCGCGTTTGTCTGCAGGCAGGTAACTGGGAGCAACGTTGCCGCGGATCAGGAAGTCTGTGGCTTCAAAAACTCCGGGCAAGTCGGTGCCGGGTGTCTTTTCCATCTTGGAATCGATGCCAGCGCCCACGCCCAGAAAGACTGCTTCGAAACCCTCGGCGTACAAGTCGTCAACAGTCTTGTCTTCACCAATATAAGTTTCAGGGACAAACTTGACCCCGGCCTGCTCAAGATCGCTCCACTTGTCCCAGACGACGTTTTTGGGCAGTTTAAAGTTGGGGATGCCGTACAGCAACAGACCGCCCGGAGCAGGTTTGGTGTCGAAGATGGTGACCGCGTGTCCCTGCTTGACCAGTTCCTCGGCGACAGCCAGACCCGCGGGCCCGGCTCCTACCACGGCAACTTGCGTCCCACTCGGTTCGCCGACCGGGATGCGGTAGGGCTGGTGCTCGCGCTCGTAGTCAAGGACAAAGGCTTCCAGCGCGCCGGTCAGGACGGGTTCTCCGCGCTTGTTGCGCGGACAGGCACCCTGGCAGAGTTGTTCGTGCGGGCAGACCCGTCCGCAGATTTCAGGCAGCGTACTGGTCTGGTGGTAGATCTGGGCAGCGTCGAGAAAACGACCTTGCTCGATCAAGCCCATCGCGGCGGGAATGTCGTTGTGAGCCGGGCAGGCTCGGGTACAGGGAGCCGGATCGGGGCAGTGGATGCAGCGGGTGGCTTCTCGCATGGCGCGCTCGGCATCAAATGGAATGACCACGTCGTCAAAGTCATAAATGCGTTCTGTGGGAGAACGCAGCTCCAGGTCCTGAAAAGGAATCTGCATGCGGGCTTTGCGATCTACTTGTAGGGGTTTATCCGAAGTGGTTGCCATAACGTTCTCCTGACTCTCGGTTGTGAAAAACAGAACAAACTATATTATGATAATACCGAAAGTCAAAGTCTCTTTATAGGCTCTAATGTCACCATCGTGAGCGACAATCGTCACCTTCCTGACAGACCAGGCATGAGGGTTCCCCGACCAGAATTAGAATGCCTCCATAGCCAAAAAGCCGAAAAACAAAAACCCCGTGTACACGGGGTTTTTTCCTTATATGGAACTTATTAGGCTCCTGACCTAGGACTTGAACCTAGAACCTAGCGGTTAACAGCCGCCCGCTCTGCCAATTGAGCTAGTCAGGAAGGCGAGCGTGATTATAAGAGGAAGGCAGGGAGGTGTCAAGTTAAATCAGAATTGCGATGTCATTGCCATGTCGCCGTCCTTCGACAAGCTCAGGACGGCTATACATTGACAATGATTTGTTAATATTTAATCGCACTCAACTGGTGCAACTTACTAATCTTATGGGTGGCCCTGATCTGGCGCACGGTGCCGGTCAGGCCGCGCACCACCAGGCTGTCGGTGCGAGCGCCTTCGCCGAAGTATTTGACGCCCTTGAGCAGTTCGCCATCGGTGATGCCCGTAGCCGCAAAGAAGACATCCTCGGATGAAACCAGGTCGTCCATGGTCAGGAGCTGGTCGAAGTCAAAGCCGGCTTCCTTTCCTCGGCGCAATTCGTCCTCATCGCGAGCGTAGAGCTTGCCCTGAATCTCGCCACCCATAGCGCGCAGAGCGCAAGCCGCCAAGTACGCCTTCGGGCGTGCCGCCGATGCCGATCAACACGTCGATGCCGGTGTCGGGCAGGGCTGTCATCAAGGCGGCGGCCACATCCCCGTCCGGGATGAGGCGGATGCGCGCGCCCAATTTTGCGGATCTCCGCCACCAGGTCCTTGTGACGCGGGCGGTCCAGCACAATGGTCGTCAGGTCTTCCACCGATTTCCCCAGCGCTTTGGCAATCGCTTTCAGGTTATCGGCTACGGGCGCGTCGACGTTGATTTTGCCTTTGGCTTGCGGACCAACGGCAATCTTGTTCATGTACACAAACGGACCGGGGTCGAACATGCTGCCGCGTGGCGCGATCGCAACGGTGGCAATCCCGTTCGTACGTCCGAAGGCCACCGGGGTGGTGCCGTCGATGGGGTCCACGGCCACGTCCATTTCGGGGGGCAAACCGTTCCCGACGTGTTCGCCGTTGTAAAGCATGGGCGCGTTGTCCTTCTCGCCCTCGCCAATGACGATCACCCCATCCATGTCCACCGAACTGAGCACCAGGCGCATCGCCTCTACCGCAGCGTTGTCGGCCTTCTCTTTTTCGCCACGGCCCATCCAACGGCCAGATGCCAGCGCGGCAGCTTCGGTCACACGCGCGATTTCCAGTGCCAGGTTACGAGTTGGTTTACTCGAGTTCATATTTTTCCTCCTACAGATCAATCAAATCAAAAACCAATGAATATAATAATAGCCTATCACAGCCGCCCACAGCCAGGCATCCAGACGGTCGAATGCGCCACCATGACCGGGGATAAGCGTTCCGGAATCCTTCATGCCAGCCGGACGTTTGAACAGGCTTTCCCCCAGGTCCCCCAACGGAGCGATCACGCTCAAGACCAAGCCCAAAGCTGCTCCCTGCCAAATCGAGACTTCCAGCGGCCCCCAGGTGGAATACGCAAAAGCAAAAAAACCGCCATAGACCGTGCCAGTGACGACACCCGCCCAATAGCCCTCCCAACTCTTCTTGGGACTCAAGCGTGGCGCCAACCTGTGACGTCCATAGGCAGCACCGATACTATAAGCGCCCGTATCCGCCATCCAGACGGAGGGCAAAACCAGGAACACCCACCAGCCGCCGTTGGGCAGATTGCGCAGGTCCAGCAAATAAGCTCCCACCCAACCCAGGTAGGCCAGGCCGGCAGCGCTGGCAACAAAATCGAGCGCGGCCTTATCACGTCCGCGCTCGTAAGCAATCGTATGATAACCGAGGGCCACAAGCATCAAGATGGCGAAGGCCCCTCCTGCAAACTCCGGGAAAAAGTCGCGCGCCACCAGGATCAAGAAAACGCCTCCAACGGTAATCCACGTTGAAGGCTCGATCTGCATGGCGCGGAACATTTGGGTATATTCGTAAGCCGCTACCACGATAAAAAAACCCAGGAAAATAAAAAAGGGGATGCCCCCAAAAAGTAAAGCTGGCATACCAACTGCCAGCAGAATCAGCGCTGTAACGGTTCGTTTAGCCATGCACTTTGCTCACCGTCTCCGTTACACCTCCATAGCGGCGGTCACGCTCAGCGAAGGCCTCCAAGGCACGGTGGTATTCCTTCTTGTCAAAGTCCGGCCAATAAGTCGGCGTAATGTACCACTCCGAATAAGCGGCCTGCCAGATGAGAAAATTGCTGACACGCAATTCCCCTGAAGTACGGATGATCAAGTCCGGGTCCGGGACGCCAGCCGTGTAGAGATAACGACTGACCAACTCGTCCGTTACCTCGTTTGCGGGAACCCCATCTTCGATCATTTGCTGGATGGCATGAACGATTTCATCGCGACCGCCATAATTGAAGGCGATATTCAACACCAGGCGGGTGTTATTCTTGGTGACTTCGACGGCTTCCAGCACTTTTTCCTGCAATCTGGGTGCCAGGCGTTCCAGCCGCCCAATATGGCGCAACTGGACGCCTTCTTTATGCAACTCCGCCAATTCTTTATCGATCACGTCTTCGAGAATGCGCATCAATCCCTGTACTTCTTCCGGTGGACGGCCCCAATTTTCGGTGGAGAAGGCGTAGATGGTCAGATATTTGACGCCAAATTCCACCGAGGCACGGATGACCCGGCGCAAGTTTTCGGTCCCGGCGCGATGCCCGGCCAGGCGCGGCAGGCCGCGCGAGATAGCCCAACGGCCATTGCCATCCATAATTATGGCAACGTGATGTGGAAGCTTATCGGCAGGTATGTTTAATAGGGAATCTTTCATTCTGGGAAATTATTTCGGAAGCTAGACTTCCATGATCTCTTTTTCTTTTTCCTGGCCATGCTTGTTGATCTCTTCGACGAAGCGATCGGTCAGTTTCTGTAAATCTTCTTCGCCACGTTTCAATTCGTCTTCAGAGATCATTTTTTCTTTTTCGAAATCGCGCATGTCATTCTGTGCATCACGACGCACATTACGCACAGCCACGCGGCCATCTTCCATGCGAGCATGAACCACCTTGACAAGATCGCGCCGTCGTTCCTCATTTAACGGAGGCAGGTTCAAGTGTATAGACTTGCCATCGTTATTGGGAGTCAGGCCCAGGTCCGAGGCAAGAATCGCGCGCTCTACATCTTTGAGGGTTGATGGGTCAAAAGGCTTGATCAGGATCGAGCGCGGTTCCGGTATGCTGATCGTGGCCAACTGTACGAGAGGGGTTGGAGCGTCGTAATAGATAACGGAAAGCCTTTCTACAAGGGCTGGGCTGGCGCGTCCAGTTCGAATGACAGCCAGGTCATTGCCCAAGGACTGGATTGCGCCGTTCATACGACTTTCAGCTTCTTTAAGGATATCTTTTATCACCTCGTTCATTACCTCGGCCTCCTGACGGGTATCGTACCTTATCGATGTGGGCTATTTCACCTTGACCATTAGCAGGAAACCCTACAATCTGAGAAAGCACGGCACGGGTTGGTCGTTTTTACAAGTATAAGGATACCCCAAAATGCAGAAATTTGCTACGGGAATCGCGAGCGTGAGAGGATCTTTATATGGTTTGATAAACTCTCAACAAAAAAGGAGAGACGGGTCTCTCCTTTTTTGTATTGCCTTGCCAGGTCTGGGACTGTCTTCATATTTAAAGACGACAGCTCGAACGATTTTCAACGAGAGGTTAATCTCCGACCAGCGTACCCGTATGTTCACCTTTGAGGGCGCTCAAGAGGGCTTGTGGATCCCACAAGTTGAGCACCAGTATGGGGAGATTGTTCTCCATACACAAAGTGATGGCAGTGCTATCCATTACTTGCAAACGGCGATTAAGCACATCGATATAGGAAAGCCGATCAAATTTCTTGGCATCCGGGTTCTTTTTGGGATCGGAATCATAGACACCATCGACCTTGGTAGCCTTGATCAGCACGTTGGCATCGATTTCCATGGCTCGTAACGCAGCAGCGGTATCAGTAGAGAAGTACGGGTTGCCGGTTCCAGCGCTGAGAATGACTACACGCCCTTTCTCAAGATGGCGGATAGCACGGCGGCGTATGTAGGGTTCAGCGACTGCACGCATGTCAATAGCGGACTGCACGCGGGTATACACACCGGCACGTTCCAGAGCATCCATCAGGGCCATGGCATTCATAACGGTTCCCAGCATGCCCATGTAATCGGCAGTGGCGCGATCCATACCGCGGTCCAATCCTTGCTTGCCACGCCAGATGTTGCCAGCGCCGATGACAGCAGCCACCTCTACACCCATTTCGTGTACTTCCTTGATACGAATGGCAATGGCTTCTGCTTCTGAGACATCGATACCAAAGCCGGATGAACCAGCCAACGCTTCTCCACTGAGTTTAAGTAAGATGCGGTTGTATTTCAATTCACTCACAATTTCACTCCCATCGCAATTTATCACGAGATAAAGAAAAGGCCAACCCGAAGGTTGGCCTGGTAACTATTCATCAATATTTTCGCCCAACTCCCAACGCTGGAAGCGGCTCACAATGATGTTTTCTCCTGTTGAGCCGATGGTTTGAAGCATGAGCTTTTCAATAGTCAGTTCGTCATCGCGAATATAAGACTGGCGCAAAAGAACAACTTCGTCTTTGAATTTTTCGACGCGACCCGCCACAATTTTATCGAAGACGGCTTCTGGTTTGCCTTCTTCCTTGGCACGCGCACGTGCAATTTCCGCTTCGTGATCCAGAACATCAGCCGGGATATCTTCTTCCTTCACATATTGTGGCGCTGCGGCAGCGATCTGCAAAGCAATTTCGTGTGCCAGCTTACGGAAGTCTTCCGAGCGAGCGACGAAATCCGTCTCACAATTCACTTCGACAATGACGCCAACACGGCCGTCACCATGAGAATACAGTTCCACTACGCCTTGAGAAGCTGTACGGCCGGCGCGCTTGGCGGCAGTGGCAACGCCTTTTTCGCGCAGAAAGTCGACCGCTTTCTCGAAGTCACCATTTGCATCCGTAAGCGCCTTACGGCAATCCAATATGCCTGCGCCGGTTGCTGCGCGCAGTTCCTTAATCATTTCAGTCGTGATTTCCATATTTATATAACCTCGTCCGGATGTAAATTACTCAGCCTTGTCTTCAGAGTCAGTTGTCTCTTCTTCAGCGGCTTCTTCTGCCGAGCTTTCCTCTGCGGCCTCTTCTGTTACTTCATCAGCAACTACTTCTGCTTCGTCTTCAGCTTCAACCAACTCTACAGCAGGCGCTTCAGCGACCTCTTCTTTTTCTTTACGACCCTGGCTTTTAGCTTTTTCTTCTTCTTTTTCCTTGACTTTCTTTTCCACTACTTCTTCGTCTTCATCTTCTTTCTTCAGCTTCTTCAGCGGGTGTGCGGCTGACGTTCAGCTTGGCCAGTGTAGCCTCGCCGAGCAAGTCTTCTTCCTCGATATCCTGGTCGTCTTCGTCCACTACGCGAGTTGTTTTAGCGGGAGCAGACACTTCGGTCGCGAGTTGAGCGGTTTCTTGTTCGGCATCCATATCTTCCTTGTGAACTGCCTGACCTTCCAAAACTGCGTCTGCAACCTTGGAGACCAGCAGCTTGATGGCGCGAATAGCATCATCATTCGAAGGGATAACGTAGTCGATGTCGAGTGGGTTGCAGTTGGTATCTACCATCGCAATGATGGGGATGTTGAGCAAATTGGCTTCATGGACAGCCGCATCTTCACGACAGACATCTACGATGAAGAGCAGATCGGGCAGACGCTTCATGTTCCGGACACCGGAAAGACGACGCTCCAAGCGGGTGATTTCACGCTCAATGAGCAGGCCTTCTTTTTTGGTTAGATGATTGATCTCGCCGGTATCACGCATCTTTTCAAGGCGTTCGAGTTCCTGAACACGCTTATAGATCGTAGACCAGTTGGTGAGTGTACCACCCAGCCAACGTTCAGTAACGTAGGGCATACCACAACGAGTGGCTTCATCAAAAATAGTTTCCTGCGCCTGGCGCTTGGTGCCGACGATGAGAATGGTGCCACCGTCTGCGACCGTGTCACGAATGACGGCGTACGCCTGGTTGAGCAATTTGACGGTTTGCTGCAAGTCAATGATATGAATACCGTTGCGCTCTGTGAAGATGAACGGTTTCATGCGTGGGTCCCACTTATTGGTGCGATGCCCAAAATGGACGCCGCTTTCAAGCAGGGCTTTCATAGCTACAATGGCCATAGGGAAAACCTCCTTCGCGTTTGGCCTCCGCTCCGTTCAACCCGTCCGGCAACCACGTCTTCAAGTCCGTGGCACGCACCGGTCGGTCCGGGAGCGTGAGAAATTGGGATATATATTGCCTATCCCGAGGCAAGATGCCCGCTATGCGGGATGATGGCTCTTTTCAGAGCGGCGGGATTATACCATAGAATTTAATTGACGCGTCAGGAACGCTATGATACAATCCTGCCCGCTAGCGCCCCCATCGTCTAGCGGCCCAGGACGGGGCCCTCTCAAGGCCCAAACAGCGGTTCGAAGTCCGCTTGGGGGCATCAAACTCTAAAAGACCGCCAACAGATGATGTTGAGCGGTTTTTGTCTATGTTAACGCTAGAACTCAATCGCACAAAACACCTCTCTGACCTTTACAAACTGCATAAGCATACCGAAGCACAAAACTGGGCCGAAGAAGAAATAGAAATTTGGCTGCAGGTCGCCTCCTGAGAATAAGATAGAACTCGAAGAAGGACAGGAGGCACAGATGGCTAGACAGTCAAAGCAAGCGAGAGAAATTCGGCTGGTTGCGCAAGCACATCGGGAAGGGGAAGATCGTCTTCAGCGAGTCTACCATCGGCTGTGGCAGGCAAGTTGGCAGCTGGAAGAGAAAAGAGAGAGGTGTGAAGATGGAAAAGAAAGTGGCCCTATACGCCCGTGTATCGACGGAACGCCAGGAACAGGCTGGGACGATCGAGAGCCAGGTTGCTGAGTTGGAAAGCTATGCCCAAGAGCAAGGCTATCAGATCAATGCAGAATCGATCTTTCTCGATCAGGGGGTCAGTGGGGGGTGTTTAGCCAGACCGGCATTGGACCGTCTGCGTGATCTCGCCTACGAAAGTGGCATTGACGTGTTGCTATGCCTCAGTCCGGATCGATTAGCTCGACAGTATGTGCATCAGTGTTTGCTGCTGGAGGAGTTCCAGCGTTGGGGAGTAGATGTTCAGTTCATCCATCAACCCGATCTGGAAGATACACCCCAAAATCGCTTGTTGCTAGGGGTGCAAGGACTATTTGCCGAATATGAGCGCGCAGTCATGCGAGAGCGCATGCGGCGGGGCCGGTTGTATCGTATTCGCCAGGGGGGACGTTGTTTCCATCCGGCTCCCTTTGGCTATCGATATATTCCGGTCAGCGAAACCAATGGGGGACGCTGGGAGATTGATACCCAGGAAGCTGCGATCGTACAACAGATCTTTGCTTGGTACTCGGAAGAAGGTTGGTCTTTGAAAAAGATCGCCACACAGCTCAACGAAAAGGGCGTGCCTGTACGCCGTAAGGGTGGACGCTGGGGAGCGGGACGCATCAGTGTGATCCTGGATCAGCCTGCCTATGCTGGAAAAGCATACTATAATCGATACCGCACTCGTCCGGAAACGGTCGGGCGACGCAAGAAACAGGGCCGGGGACGCCTGGTGACACCCGATAGCGTCCTACGTCCCCGCGCAGAATGGATCGCCGTGGACACCCCTGCGATCCTCACCCAAGAAGTCTGGCAAAGAGCCCAGGAACAACGCATGCGCAACCAACGATTTTCCCAGCGCAACAATCACAAGCAGTTCTACCTGCTGCGCGGCCTGCTGGTTTGTGGTGTGTGTGATGGGTTGATGATCGGCAAATCTCGCCATAAGCACCCCTACACGTATTATCGCTGTGAACGCGGAGGCAAACATCGTTTGCCCGATGTGCCCCAACATACCTGCACGGTCAATGCCGCAGATGCCGAATACGCAGTATGGGAGGCGGTTGCCAAACTGCTTCGGCAGCCGGATCGCTTAGCACAGGCCTGGGCGGATTTGAATACCACCGAACTCCCCAATCAACGGGAAATCAAACGGCTCCAACATCGCAGCCAACAAGTAGAACGTCAGTGGCAGCGCATCCTGGATGCTTATCAGGATGGCCTGTTGGAGAAGGGCGAACTGGCCCAACGCAAGCAAGCTCTAGAGCAAGAGCAGGTTCAACTTCAATCCTTGCTGGCTGATGCACAGGAAGTCCAACAGCAAAATAAAAACCGTTTACAATCCGTTCAAGAATTTGCGGACTTCAGTCAGCGTATGCTTGAAACCCTGGAAAGCCCTTCTGAAGAAGTTAAGAGATGTGATCCGTTTGCTGGTGGACCATATTGTCGTCGAAGAAGACGTCATTATTATTCACCATATTGTGCCGATTACGGAGAATGGGCGATTAAGTCTTAAGC
>CAWHJM010000033.1:0-27483 GCA_963829615.1 uncultured Chloroflexia bacterium | reverse complement strand
TATCTTCAAGCCTCGCTCCGCCAGATACGTCTTGATTTCACCAACCGTATACTCGCCATAATGCAGCATCGACGCCACCAGCGCGGCATCCGCTTTGCCTTTGGTTAGCACGTCGTAGAGATGTTCCGGCTTCCCGCCGCCGCCGGATGCGATGACCGGGATCGAAACAGCCTCCGCGATGGTGCGTGTCAGCGTCAGTTCGTAGCCTTCTTTCGTGCCGTCCGCGTCGATGGAGTTGACCACCAGTTCGCCCGCGCCCAGTTCCTCACCGCGCTGCGCCCATTCGATGGCATCCAGGCCCATGCGCGTCCGTCCGCCGTTGATGACGATCTCGTAGCCGGAAGCAATTTCAGGGGTCGGTTCGACGCGCAGCACGTCCATCGACAGTACCACTGCCTGCGCTCCAAATGCCCGCGAAGCCTCGCTGATCAACTCCGGTCGTTTGACAGCCGCTGAATTGACGTTGACCTTCTCCGCGCCCGCCAGCAGCACGCGCGAGCAATCTTCCACCGTGCGCAGGCCGCCGCCGACCGAAAAGGGGATGAAGACCTGCTCGGCCACACTGCTGACCACGTCGATCATGATGTCGCGCTTGTCGCTCGAAGCGGTGATGTCGTAAAAGACCAGCTCGTCGAGACCACCTTCGTAATATTCGCGCGCCTTCGCCACCGGGTCGCCGATGTCCTTCGTGTCCACGAACTTGACCGACTTCGCCAGTTTGCCGTCGCGCACGTCCAAGCAGGAAATGATGCGTTTCGAGAGCATTACGGCCTCCATTCCGAAAAGTTTTTCAGCAGTTGCAGCCCCAGCGGCCCGCTTTTCTCGGCGTGGAACTGCACCGCGAAGAGATTGCCCGTACCAATCGCCACCGGGAACTCGCCGCCGTAATCGCAGACGGCGTAAACCTGCGACGGGTCGTCCGGCTGCGGATAATACGAATGCACGAAATAAAATTCATCGCCGGGACTGAGATGACTCAGGACGGGATGCGGCTGGGTGACAGTGACCGCGTTCCAGCCCATGTGGGGGACTTTCAGCGCTTCATCCTCCGGCCGGAACCTGCTACACACCCCCGGCATCAAATTCAGCCCGGGCGTATCCTCCTTCTTCCGAACGGGTCAGGATGATCTGACAGCCGATGCAGATGCCGAGAATGGGCGTTCCGCGCTGGAAGGATTCTTTCAACGCCGAATCAAGATTTCGCTCCTTGAGCACCTCCATCGCCGCGCCCGCCGCCCCCACGCCGGGGAAGATGACCCGTTCCGCGCTCCGCACGACATCCGGGTCTTTGCTGATCTGGTTCTCGATGCCGAGATGGTCCAGCGCCCGCTTGACAGACGTCAGGTTCCCGGCTTTGTAGTCAACGATTGTGATCATAAATTCTCCTTTCCTATGTCATTGCGAGGGCGTCAGCCCGAAGCAATCTCCCGTTAAACGGGCAAAACCCTTCTTCGATGACTTTACCGTTTAATCGGAGATTGCCACGCCGCTATCGCGGCTCGCAACTCCGCTAAATACGGCTCGCAATGACATTTGCCTTCATACAACGCCCTGCCAATAATTACCCCAGCCAACCCCGCTTCCTTCACGCGGTGCACATCCTCCAGCGTAGACACCCCGCCCGATGCCACCACCTGCAAACCGGTTTTCTCTTGCAACTCCACCGCGCTGCTGACATCCACGCCCGTGCCAACGCCATCGCGTTTGACATCCGTCAACACGCACCACTTCACGCCTTGATCTCGCAAGCGTTGCCCGACTTCGAGCACCGTTAGCGGCGTGGACTCCTGCCAGCCTTTGACCATCACCTGTCCATCGCGCGCGCCGATGTCACCGGCGATGCGGGACGGGCCGTATTGTTCGATAGCCCAATCGACAAGTTCAGGGTTTTTGATGGCGGCTGTGCCGAGGAAGACCCGTTCCACGCCCATTTCAAGCGGGATGCGGACGGTTTCCTCGTCCCGGATACCGCCGCCGAATTCGACTTTCAGCCCGACAGACTGAGAATACTTTCCAGCGCTTTCAAGTTGGCTTGCGCATCCTCGTTGAAAGCGCCGCTCAGGTTGATGACGTGCAGCCACTCCGCGCCCTCGGCTTTGAACTGCTCGGCTTGCTGGCGTGGATTATCGCCGTAGGTGTTTGCCGGGAAGGGTCACCCTGTGCCAGCCGGACGATTTTTCCGGCGCGCAGGTCGATGGCGGGGAAGATGGTGAAGGGGGATTTTGGGTCATGTGTTTATTCTGTAGATAAGTGATGCGTGAGAAGTGATAGAGTGATTTGTAGGGAACTGTTTACGTATCACTCGTCACTTCTCACTTGGTTAACGTTCCTTTTGTGGATGGCACACTCTTTCGTCTCTCGTCCAGCATCGTGTGCCGCATCTAACGCGCGCGCCAACGCCTTGAACAACGCTTCGGCTTTGTGGTGGTCATCGCGGCCATAGAGTACGCGGGCGTGCAGGTTGCATCTGGCAGTGACAGCGAAACTCTCGAAGAAGTGCGGGAACAGGCTGGTGGGGATCTGACCGACCGGGGCCTGTCCCCATTCGGCATCGATGACAGCGTAGGGGCGGCCTGACAAGTCGAGCGCGACAAAGGCCAGGGTTTCATCCATCGGGGCGTAGAAACTCGCCATGCGGACAATGCCTTTACGGTCGCCAAGCGCCTGGTCGAAGGCCGAGCCGAGCACCAGCGCCACATCCTCGACGGTGTGATGCACGTCGATGTGCAGGTCGCCGGTCGCTTTGACGGTCAGGTCGAAGAGCCCATGCACGGCGATGTGGGTCAGCATGTGGTCGAGGAAGCCGACGCCAGTGTCGATGTCGTGCTGGCCGGAGCCGTCGAGATTTAGTTCGATGGTGATGTCGGTTTCGTTGGTTTTGCGTTTAACTTTGGATGTTCGCATGAATAATCCTTTCATTGCATGTCCACCGGCCCAAGGTTGAAGGTATGTTGACTTTGTAACCTTCAACTGTCAACCGTTGAAATGCTTTGAGAGAGCAGCATTCCGTCTGCTCTGGCTTGCCTACGCTGATGCGGATGTGGTCATCGAGACCGGGTTTGTTGAAGTAGCGGATGAAGATGCCGTGCTGTGCGGCCAGGTCCGCTTTGAGTTGGGCGGCGTCGCGACCTGTCACCCGGCACAGGATGAAGTTGGCGTTCGATGGGTAGGGCGAGAGCCAGTCGATGCGGGAAAGCGCATCGAACAGGCGCTGACGTTCGGTCACCAGTTTGGAGACGGTTTCTGTCAGATAGGCGGTGTCTTCCAGCGCGGCAAGCGCGGCGGTGCTGGCAGCGACATTGACATTATAGGGCTGTTTGGCTTTCCACAAAGTGGGCATCAGCCAGGAGGGGAAGGCTCCGTAGCCGACGCGCAGTCCAGCCAGCCCGGCCAGTTTGCTGAAGGTGCGCAGGACGATCAGATTTTCGCGATTGGGAACTTCTGTAATCTGGCTGATGGATTTTCCCAGGCTTTCGGGCGCGGCAAATTCGATGTAGGCTTCGTCAAGAACGATCAGGGCGGGTAACGCCAGTAGTTTTTGCAACGCAGGCTCGGGGAGGAGAGAACCGTCGGGATTGTTGGGGGATGTGAGAAAAATCAGTTTGGGAGAAAACTTCTCGGCGGCTTCCAGAATCCCATCCACATCCACAGAAAAATCAGCCTTGCGCGGCACGTTGACGATGTTGGCGTTGTTCAGATCGGCGTCGAAAGCGTACATGCCGAAGGTGGGCGGGCAGTTGAGGATGGTATCGCCGGGATTGAGCGTGACGCGCATGATCAGGTCGATCAGTTCGTCGGCGCCGGCACCGGCCAACAGGTTTTCGGCGGGTGCGCCGGTAAACGCGGACAGGGCGGCGCGCAGGGCGCGGGACTCGGGATCGGGGTAGATGTGGCCGTAAGGCAGGTTCGCCAGGGCAGCGCGGGCGCGTGGCGACATGCCGTAGGGATTCTCGTTGGCGTCGAGTTTGATGATCTGCTCGGGTGAACGGCCCACGCGCTCAGAAAGCACCTCGAACGGCTCGATAGGCGTGTAGGGGGGCAGGTTTTGGATGTGTGGAGGAAGTGTGAACATAAGCAGTTCGGCCTATCTGAAAAGTGATGCAGTAACGCGTGATCACTTTTTACTCGTCACTTTTCTACGCGGCAATCGGCAGAACGGGCATGAGCTTCGAGACTTTCAGCGCGGGCGATGCGGGCGGCCAGGGGCGCGATCTCAGCGGTGGTGGCGGGGTCGAGCGCGATCAGGCTGACGATGTGGACAAAGTCCCAGACATTGAGCGGGGAGGCGAAGCGGGCGCTGCCGCCGGTCGGCATGACGTGGCTGGGACCGGCGACGTAATCACCCAAGCACTTCGAAGGATTGCTCGCCCATGAAGATGCCGCCCGCGTTGGTGATCTTTTCGCTCAGCGCCCAGGGATTTTCAACGGCCAGACAAAGATGCTCGGGCGCGTAAGCGTTGCTGAGCGCAGCGGCTTCGTCCAGGTCTTTGGTGACCACGATGCCGCTCTGCCCGGGCAGGGATTGCGCCAGGATGTCGGCGCGCGGCAGGGTTTCCATCTGGCGGCCGACTTCGACTTGCACGGCTTCGGCCAATTGACGGGATGGGCGTCAGCAGGATGGCGCTGGCGAGCACATCATGTTCGGCCTGGGCCAGCAGGTCGGCGGCAACCCAGGCAGGTTTGGCGTTTTCGTCTGCGATGACCATCGTCTCAGTGGGACCGGCCAGCCCGTCGATGCCGACCGCGCCGAAGACCTGGCGCTTGGCGAGCGTGACGAACAGGTTGCCGGGGCCGAAGATCTTGTCCACGGCGGGGACGGATTCTGTGCCGTAAGCCAGAGCCGCGATGGCCTGTGCGCCGCCGAGGGCATAGACTTCTGTCACGCCGACCAGGGCGCAGGCGGCCAAAATAATTGGAGAGACTAGAGAGTAGGGATCAGATGACTGCGCTGGATTGCCGCGATGCGGCGGGGTGACCACCACAATGTCCTTAACCCCGGCAACCTGCGCGGGAATGGCTGACATCAGCACGGATGATGGCAGCGGCGCCGTGCCGCCGGGCACGTACAGGCCAACCCGTCCGTGTGGGCGGATGATTTGGCCGAGGGTGCCGCCCAGGTCGTTGGTGAACCAACTGGTCAGCGGTTGGCGGCTGTAGAATCCGCGGATGCGTTCGGCGGCCAGTTCGAGCGCTTCTCGCTCGGGGGCGGGTAAGGCTTCTAAAGCGGAAGCAAGCTGCTCTCCCGGGACACGAAGCGGGGCGTCTGCGGGAAAGCCATCTAATTTCGCAGACCAATCTCGCAGGGCGTCGTCGCCACGTGTACGGACATCCCGTAAAATGCGGCGCACGGCTTCCTCGGCGCTGATGCGTTCGCCGAACGTCTCAGCGATGCGGTCGAGCATGATGGGTGGCACGGCGGTTTCGTCAGGCGGGATGCGTTTGAGAATGGTGTTTTGGGCAGTTTCGACATCGTAGATATTTATCATTTTTTATCTCCTGTAGGGGCGGGTGTTACCCGCGTCCCTCTACGCCAAGCGCCTCCAACATGGCGCGATATTCGGCGGGTTCTTCTTCAAAAATAAAGGTCACGGGCGCGACCACCACGCCGCTGCCACCGATGGAACGCAGTTCGGCGATGGCCTGGGCAAGCTGGTCTTTGCGGACGACGAGATGGGCGGCGTACCAGCGTTCTCCTGCCGTCTCGCACCGGCGTGCTCGCGGCACGAACGGTGACGGGTGATGATGGGCGAGAAGGTAGGGCCTTGCAGCCCACCAATGACCTTTTTTGTAAACATTTTTTCTGCGATGGCTTCGGGCGAGTCGCCGCGCATGTTGACAAATACCGAAACGGCCTTGCTGGCACGCAGGTGCGCGGAGAAATATTCGAGCAGCGTGCGGGCAATCGCCAGTGCGGCGGGGTTCTCTTTGAGCGCAGCGCGGTTGGCAATCAGACATGCCTGTGATGAAAGGATCTGCCCGTCTTCGAGACGCTTGAGATGGTTGTCGCGCAGGGTGGTGCCGGTGGAAACCAGGTCGGTGATCAGGTCGGCGTAGCCGATGGTAGGTGCGATTTCGAGTGTGCCCTCGGCAGCGATGAAGTTGGCATCCGCCAGGCCGTGACGGGCGAAGAAGGGCGCTGCGGCGTTAGTGAACTTGGTCGCCACGCGCAGCGGACGTCCAAGCTCGGTTTGCTTGCGGGAAAGATCATCCATGCGATTGACGTCGGTCCAGGTGTCAGGGACGATCACATCCAGTGAGCAAGCACCGAAGCCAAGCTCGGAGTGGATCGGGAGAATATCTCCGTTCGAGCCGCGGTATTCGGCCAGCACGTCCAGGCCGGTGATACCGAAGTCCACGCTGCCATTGCGCACCGAGATCACGATGTCGGTCGGGCGCTGGAAGAGCACGCTCAACTCCGGCACTGACGGGATGCTGGCCTCGTACTGGCGCGGGTTGGGCTTGTACACTTCCAGTCCGCAGGCGGCCAGGAAGTTCAGACTGTCTTCCGAGAGACGGCCTTTGGATGGGATGGAGAGACGGAGCGGGCGATTTGATCATAAAAATCCTTTTCTACCCTCACCCTGCCCTCTCCCTTACAGGGAGAGGGGGCAAAGGAAAAGCCCCCGGTTGACCGGGGGCTTGGGGTTACAGGTGGGTTAGTTGATGAAAACGAAACTAACCTGCGCTCCGGTCAGGCAGGGGTTGGCGAAAATGATGATGCAGAGTACTGGTCAGTTTCATGATGGGTTGCATTGTACTGATGGATGCTGGATTCGTCAACCGTGAATTTGATTCCAATTACATTTGTCCTAACAGTTCCGGGACTTTTTGTGCAATCGCATCGCGCACGGACCGGAAAACTGCCAGCCGTTTCCTCGTCCGTTCCTTCGGCCTTGGCCGGGTCCGGGAAACCCAGGTGGACGCGTTTCCCCTTGCCGAGCCATACCGGGCAATTCTCGGCGGCATCATCGCAGACGGTGACCACCAGGTCGAAATCCATCTCGCGGAACTGATCCACCGATTTGGACTCGCCCTCATGTGTGATGCCGATCTCTGCCAGAGCCTGGATGGCCTTCGGGTGCACGTAACCAGCCGGAACGGTCCCGGCAGAGAACGCCCGCCAGTCATCTGACAGGCGAGCGTTAACAATCGCTTCGGCCATCTGTGAACGACAGGAATTGCCGGTGCACAGGAAGAGTACCTTGCGGGGCATTAATATTTTTTCCAGAACTCGTCATCGCTGGCATCGATCTCAACCAGTTCGCCGGTGGCGATGAAAATCGTCCGTTCGCAGATGTTGGTGACACGGTCGGCGACACGTTCCAGGTTGTGGGCTACCCAAAGCAGCCAATTGGCGCGTTCCATCGTCTTGGGGTCTGCGATCACGAAGGTCATCAGTTCGCGATAGACCTGATTGTAGAGCGCGTCTACTTCGTCATCTTCAATGGGAATAGCTTTTGCGGTCTCCACATCTTCTTCTATGAAAGCCGTCAGGGAACGATGGAGCATGTCCACATCTTTCTGGGCCATACGCGGAATGTCGATCAAGGGCTTGAGCAATGGCTGGTCACCCATGCGGAGGTTGATGTTGGCGATGCCTTTAGCGTAATCGCCCATGCGCTCCAACTCGGAGATGATTTCCATGGAGGAGGCCAGCAGACGCAGGTCGTGCGCCATAGGTTGCTGGGTGGCAATCAGGATCATCAACTGGTTCTCGATCTCGAAGCGTTTCTTGTTAATTTCGCGGTCAGCTGCCAGGATGCCTTCAGCAGCTTTGAGGTCGCGTTTCTTTAGCGTCTCAACTGAATCCAGGATGGACTGTTCTACCATGCTACCCAGCACCAGGATGTCATCCTTAACTTGCTGAAGCTCGTTCTCAAAGGTTTTACGGATCATAAGTGCCTCATTTCATAGCGCATAGACTAACATAATTATATCAATTTTATCCGAACCGTCCGGTAACATAATCCTCTGTTCGCTTGTCTTTAGGATTGGTGAAGATGGTCTCAGTTTTGTCATACTCGATCATTTGCCCGGAACGATCAGTCATCGATCATCATCATGGCGGTGAAATCAGAAACGCGCGCGGCTTGCTGCATGTTATGGGTTACGATGATGATGGTGTAATCCTTGACCAGGTCATGCATCAGTTCTTCGATGCGCAGGGTCGAAATGGGGTCCAGGGCCGAAGCGGGCTCATCCATCAGGATCACTTCCGGTTCGACAGCCAGGGCGCGGGCAATGCACAAACGCTGCTGTTGTCCACCTGAAAGCGCCAACCCAGATTGATTGAGTTTATCCTTGACTTCTTCCCACAGAGCAGCCTGTTTCAGGCTTTTTACAACAATTTCATCCAGGTCGCCTTTGCGGTGCATACCATACAAGCGTGGACCATAGGCAACGTTGTCGTAGATGCTCTTCGGAAAAGGATTTGGGCGTTGAAAGACCATGCCGATGCGGCGTCGAACTTCGACCACGTCCATGCCGGGAGCGTAGATATTCTGTCCATCCAGAAAAACGTTTCCCTCGACACGGGCATTGGGAGTCAGGTCATTCATGCGGTTGAAGGAGCGCAGCAACGTGGATTTGCCACAACCGGATGGCCCGATGATGGCTGTGATCTGTTTTTCACGGATCGACAGGTTGATATCCTTCAGGGCACGAAATTTGCCATAATAAACCGCCATGTTCCTGACGTCCACTTTGGTGGAAATAACTCCGTTGATAGTGTGGTTTTGAGTGATTGCAGGTGCAATATTTGTATTCATGCTTATTTTCCTTGCAAGCGACGCTTGCGACTTTCTAACCACAAACGAGCTCCAATGTTGGTTAGCAGTACGAGCATCATCAGTATCAATGCAACAGCCCAGGATTGTTCGACACGTTCCGGGAAGGGCTGTTGGGCATATTTCCATAACGTCAATGGCAGCGAGTCAACGGGTTGGTCTAGGATGCGCCCGAGAATTTGCCCGATGCTCTGATTGGATTGGATACCACTGGTGATGATGAGTTTCAGATCAAAGCGCTCATTGCCTAAGGCAGTGAAGAGCAATGGAGCGGTCTCACCGGCGGCGCGGGCCAGAGCCAATAGGAAGCCGGTGATGACGCCATTCGCGGCAGCGGGCAAGACCACACTCAGCGATGTTTTCCACTCGGGTGCGCCTAATGCCAGCGATCCTTCACGTAGGGTGTGCGGTACCAGTTTCAGCATCTCCTCAGTCGTGCGGATAATGATGGGCAACATCAGGATAGCCAGCGCTACTCCGCCAGCCAGCCCGGAATAATGTCCTTGTGGCTTGACGATGACGGCGTACCCGAACAGGCCGATAACGATGGATGGCACACCGGAGAGCACGTCTGTGCTAAAGCGCAATCCAATGCCCAGCGGAGTGTTGGGGTTTTGTGCTGCATAAAAAGCAGCCAACAATCCAGGTGGAATAGCAAACAGCGCAGCTATCGTGGTGACGATGAGTGTGCCTTCGATAGCATGCAACACGCCGCCGCCCTCCATTCCCATAGGACGCGGGAGTTGTGTGAAGAAAGCAAGGTTGAGCGCTTTTCCACCGCGGAGGATGACGTATCCGATGATCCAGAACAGCGGGATCAGGGCCATAAGCGTCAACAGGCCTGTAATGGTCAGCATGACGATGTTGGTCGCTTTGCGGCGGCGCGAGACTCTGAGTTGATTGTGCGCAATTAATTCTTGAAAACGGGTAGTCATGCGCGCGTCTCCTGGGGTGTCCGTCGCGCAACTCGCCAGACAAGGAAGCGGGCGATCATATTCAGGATCAGGGTCATGATGAAGAGCACGAACCCAATCTCGATCAATGCCTGGGTATGTAGCTTGGTGACTGCCTCGGCGAACTCATTGGCGATGATGCTTGCCATGGTGTAACCGGGACGCAACAAGGAAACGGATCCCTCGATACTGTTGCCAATGACCATCGTCACGGCCATGGTCTCGCCCAGGGCGCGCCCAAGTCCCAGGATGACTGCGCCCAGAATGCCGGAAAGTCCATAGGGCAGTAAAACCTGCCAGATGGTCTCCCATTGGGTCGAACCCAGAGCCAGGGAGGCTTCACGTTGTGAGTCAGGAATGACTTCCAACACATCGCGCGATACGGCGGTGATGGTGGGAATGATCATGATAGTCAGGATCAGGGATGCGGCCAGTCGGGACGCTCCGCTGACCGGGATGCTGCCGGCGAAGAATTCACCCAGCAATGGCAAGGAAGCCAGGGCAGAAAGCCCCTTGCCAACCGGTGCGACCACTTGCGGCAAGAAGACGAAGATTCCCCACAGGCCATAGACCACACTTGGGATAGCGGCGAGCAGTTCCACCATCCAGTTGAGAGGCGTGCGCAGCCAATCCGGGCAGAGTTCGGCCAGAAAGATGGCGATCCCCAGGCTGACCGGCAGCGCCAGCAGTAGTGCGACCAGGGAGGTCATCAAGGTGCCGTAGATGAAAGGCCAAGCCTGGAAGACGTCGGTCACCGGGTTCCAGGATGGGTCAGTTGTGGGAGTCAGGAACGCCCAGCCGAGTGCCTGACGCGCATCCACAGAGTTGCTCCATAGCAGCCATCCGATGGAGAGCATCAAAATCATAACGGCAATGGATGCTACGATCAGTATCCCTTGCCAGGGGCGATCGCCATGTTGAAATAAATGGCGAATTCGATCGAACCATCGATCGTTTGAGAAGGTTGCGGTTTGTTTCATTGTGTGTTCCCTTTTCATGGTTTTCCCCGTAGAAACGCAAAGTAATTTCTGCCAGCATGTAGTCCCGACAGGCTGAGAGAAATTCCTTCGTCTACGGTGAGACGAATTTGGAGGACCTCCTTAGTGGGGAGGTCCTCCAGGGACTAAAGGAAGTAAGCTATTTCATGACGGGCTGGCCGTTACAGGTCACTTCGCCAAGTTTGGCGAGTACCTTCTCCTGGACAGGCCCGGGCAAGACAGCGTAACCGAGATTGGCAGCGCGTTCAGCGGCGCCAGCGTCGGTCACGGTCCAATGGATGTAATCGAGCAGTTTCCCGGCTTTGACACAGTCTTCCATGCTCTGTGTGTGCAGGATCATGTAGGTGTAGCCAACGATCGGCCAGGAGCCAGCACCGGGGGCATCTACGATGGTGGCGTTCAGCCTCTCGTCAAAAGCATCGGCGAAATCAGCCATGGCGGAAGCCAGGGAGTCCGCGTTGGCGCTGACCTGTTGGCCGTCCTTATTGATCATGTCGGCGAAGGGCAGGCTGTTGGCAACGGCATAGGACAGTTCTACGTAGCCAAGCGAGTTGGGGGTGTTCTGGACAGCAGCGGCAACGCCCTGGTTGCCCTTACCGCCGACGCCGTTACCGGCCTTGTCAACCGGCCACTCGATGGATGAAGCGCCACCCGCGGTCCAGTCGGCGCTGAAAGCGGACAAAGCCTTGGTGAAGATTTCGGTTGTGCCGGAGCCATCCGAGCGGTGCACGGCAGTGATGGTATCAGCCGGCAGGTAATCGGCCAGGTCGGGGTTGGTGGCTACGATGGCGGGATCGTTCCAAGTGTTGATGGTCCCGTTGTAGATACCGACCAGGGTCTGGCGATCGAGCACCAGTGCCGGGGCAGAAGCGCCTTCGGGGAAGTCTTTGGTCCACACGATGTTATAGGTGGGGACGACCGCACCGGCCAGCATCGGGTACATCTGCAGATCACCGCCGGCCTGGTATTCCTCGTCCTTCAGGAGCGAGTCAGAACCCGCGAAGTCTACGGTACCATCAACGATGGCTTTCTTGCCACCGCCGGAGCCGATGCCCTGGTAGTTGATCGCCACGGAAGGATCAACATACTGGTAGGCGTAGGTCCATTCAGTGTAGACGGGCAGGGGGAAGGTTGCGCCCGCGCCGTTGATCTGCACGGAGCCAGCCGCAAGCGGAGCATCGCCGCTAGAATTGCTGGGCGCTGCCGCAGCGCCTCCACCACAGGCGCTCAGCACCATGCTGGCAACCATCAAAGCGGCAAACAGGACAAACAAATTTTTACGCATTTTATCTCTTTTCTCCTTATGAGATTATTAGTTTTACTCAGGTATGTTACCTGGTGGGTATTAAGGTCAAACGAAAATCTGTTTAACATTGGGTTAACAAAAAATATTTTCCTTTAGACAGGGTCCACCCAAAGGGAAGCTGATATTGCTGGATGAGTAATCAACTCAGTTGAAAGTTATTCAGGAATGGTTATGGCTGTGGTTTCGTTTCGCTTCACCAGTTATTAGAACTTTGACTTTTATTTACCCATTGTTAACCTCATTTTTTAGTGCCGTTAATTCAAGCCCGATACCATATGAAGGGCCGACTACATACTTCGGATGTGAACTATCTATGGCGCATGACTTGCGTGTTTTGGCTGCCATTCTTGGCGTATGTACGGAGTTGGAGCGTATGGCGGGCCGCGTCATAAACATCTGTGAACGCACCGTTTTCATCGAAACCGGGAAAATGGCGGTACAATTTGACTAGACAAGGAGTCCGACGTTCCAGATGCAAATGATAGCTGCGGTTGATGTAGGCTCAAATGCCATCCGAATGGTTGTGGGTGAAGTGGATGACGAATGGAAAGTGCGTGCCATCGAGAACATTCGCGTTCCCGTCAGGCTGGGTCAGGATGTTTTCACGGAAGGATTTATCCAGGAAGAATCCATCCAGGCCACCATTGACACTTTCATGCGTTTTCGGCGTGTGGCCGACGATTTTGGCATTACCCGCCTGCGCGCCATTGCTACCAGCGCCATGCGTGAAGCCTCCAATGGCGACTTTCTCGTTGACCGTATTGCCAATAGTACCGGCATCCAACTCGAAGTCATAGACGGGGACGAAGAAGCTCGTTTGGTGGCGTTGGCAATTGCCAGCGTGATCAACCTGCGCAAGAAGCGGGCTGTCCTGGTAGACATCGGCGGCGGTAGCGTGGAAGTGACTGTCACAGATGGTCCCAACATCGTTTCCACCGAAAGTTTCAATATGGGGACTGTACGTCTGTTGAACAAACTCAAAACCAACGGCAGTTTCCAACCCCCTACCAACGCTTCGAATTCGGACTTCAGCCTGCTCGTCCAGGAATATGCCGAAGCTCCCCGACGACGGATCGAACGGGAGATCGGGGCCGAACCCGTGCAGTCTATGCATTGGCACAGGCGGCAATGTGGAGGAGATGGGCAGGCTGCGGCAGAAACTTTTCAAGGGTTCAAGTGATAAACTCATCACTGTCGATGAACTCCAAAAGCTGATTGAGCAACTGGAGGGGATGAGTTACAAAGACCGCATCCGCAAACTCAAGCTCAGGCCCGACCGCGCCGACGTGATCCTGCCGGCCTGCATCGTCATGCACGTCATTGCCAGGCAGACGGGTGTCAAAGAAATCACGATCCCTGATGTAGGCTTGAAAGATGGAGTACTGCTTGATCTGGCTGAAGAACTTTCCCTGGGGCCGCATCCGCCCCGTCGGGAACAGGTCTGGGAATCGGCAGTACGGTTGGGAGCCAAATACCAACTCGATGGAGAGCATGCAGGCCAGGTGTCCAGGCTGGCTGCGAGTTTGTTCCGTCAAACGGAAGAACTTCACGACCTGGATGAAGAAGCCCTGCTTTTGCTGGAAGTTGGCGCGTTGCTGCATGATATTGGGCATTTCATTAATACGGTTGACCATGACAAACACGGATACTACATCCTCAACGCCAACCGTTTGATTGGCTTGAGTGAAAAACAACAGGAACTGGTCGCTAACCTGGTCCGTTATCATCGCAAGGCATTTCCATCCTTCGGCGATGAGAACTTTAAGGCCCTTTCGCAAAATGATCGTTTGCTGGTGAGCAAGCTCTCAGCGCTCATGCGCCTGGCAGACGGGATGGACGTCAGTCACACGGGACGTGTTCGCGGGGTGACCTTTGAAAAAGAAAAAAAAGTGTGGAAATTGCAATTGCATGGGGAAGGCAGTCTGATGCTGGAAAAGTGGGCGTTGATGAAACGCCGTTCCCTGTTCCAGGAGGTATTTGGTGTGTCGCTCGAAATTCAGGATTAACCTATGAACGAAGACGAAGAAGTTGTAATCAATCCAAGCACCACTTTGCTGATAGAAACGCTGGAAAATCGCTGGAAAACCTATCGCGGCGAGCTAAAGCGTTGCCAAAAAGAACCGAGCGAAGAAGCAATCCACGATTTACGTGTGGCTACCCGTCGCTTGCTGGCCCTGGTTGATATGCTGAGAGCTACCTCACCTCATCCAAGGTTGCAAAAACTGCGCCGTACATTCAAGAATCAACTCGATAGTCTCAATGATTTGCGCGACACCCAGGTCATGCTGATGGGAGTATCGGATACGCTGAACACTTTACCCGAACTTGCACTCTTCCAAAAATACTTGGCCAAAAGGGAAAATCGTCTCTTAAAATCGACAACAAAGAGCATCAGGTCATTCAAAACCACAAATGTCAGAAGACGGTTGGACTCTACCCGTAAAGCCTTGCTTAAGATCGAAAACCCCAATCAGCAGCAAAAGGCGTTGCTGCAAATTGTAGACGATGCTTACGAAACCACTTTGCGGCGTTTCCGGCGCATCGAGCCTACGCAACCGGCTACGATTCATCGTGTGCGGGTTGCTTTTAAGAAATTTCGGTATATGGTGGAGATCGTTTCTCCACTCGTTTCGAACTTCCCTGAAACCAATTTTAAAAATATGCACGATTACCAGGATATGATGGGTGCTATTCAAGATTTGGAGGTCATCCTCTCGATCTTTGAAGATTTTGCGGACAAGGACGCCTCTTACGACCCGGAACCTGTTCGCCGTTATTATCAACAGCGTCACACCGAAGCCATCAACACCTACCTTGAAGACATGCACCAGATCAACATCTTCTGGCGGCCTGAGCCCGAATCTCCCTTTTTCTGGGAAACCGGACAACTTCTGGATGCAGACTGGATCATCCAAAGAGTCCGCCGAACCGCTCCCAGAACAGAATACGGATGGGAATGGGAAGCAGGTTGAGACTGAGAAGGAGGCGGAAAAATGAAACTGTACATCTTGCGTCATGCCATCGCTGAAGATCGGGACGAGATTCTCTATCCCGATGATAGCTTACGTCACCTGACCGAAAAGGGTGAAAAGAAGATGGTCAAGATCGCGGAGCATTTGAAAGATATGGGTCTTCAGATAGATTTGATTCTGACCAGTCCTTACGTGCGTGCTTACGAAACGGCCAGGATCGTTGCCAAAACTTTTGGGATTAAGAAAAAGCAATTGGTGCTCAGCGATCACCTGACGCCCTCGGGGTTTGCCAAAGACCTGATCGCTGAAATCAACGAAAATTATCAGGTCGAGAATCTGATGCTGGTCGGACACGAGCCTTATCTGAGCGATCTGGTTGCCATGCTCGTGGCTGGCGACCCATCCATGTCCATTACGATGAAAAAGGGCGGTTTGTGCTGTTTGTCGATAGACAACCTTTTATATGATAAATGCGCTACCCTGGAGTGGCTGATGATGCCGGCCCAACTTACCAGGATGGGTAAGTAAAAACCAGTGTAAAATAAAGCAGAATATATTTCTAAGCCCTCGTGCCACTACGAGAAGGCGCTTCAAGATGAGCAATCTCCTCCTTGTGGCGGGAGATTGCTTGGTTTATATCTGGGAGCCCTTTTTACCAAAGGAGGCTGAGATGGGCAAGAAAAAATCAAAGCAAGATAAATCAAAGCAACCAGAAGCACTCGAAAGTTCTGATGCGAAACCAAAAGAATCATCAAAAAAGAAAAATAAAAGTGCGAATGGCGAACCAAAAACGCTAGACAAAAAGTTTTATGAAAAGGAATTGGGTCGCTTGCAAATTGAACTTGTCAAGTTGCAGGAATGGGTAAAGTACAAGGGCTTGAAGGTTGTGGCGATCTTTGAAGGGCGGGATGCAGCGGGAAAAGGCGGTACGATCAAACGCATTACCGAAAGCCTGAATCCGCGCATTGTACGCGTCGTGGCCCTGCCTACCCCGACCGAACGGGAACGTGCGCAGTGGTATTTCCAACGCTATGTTGCGCACTTGCCTGCCTCCGGCGAGATCGTCCTTTTTGATCGCAGTTGGTATAACCGCGCAGGGGTAGAGCGTGTGATGGGATTTTGTACGGAAGGACGAGTATCAGAGAGTTTTTGCGGTCTTGCCCGGAGTTCGAACGGATGCTGGTCCGTTCGGGCGTTATCCTGCTTAAATACTGGTTCTCGGTCAGTGACGATGAACAGGAACATCGCTTCGAGGCGCGTCTTGACGACCCGACAAAACGCTGGAAACTCAGTCCGATGGACCTGGAATCGCGCTCGCGTTGGGTTGAATACTCGCGCGCCAAAGATGAGATGTTCAAGTATACAGACATTAAACAGGCTCCCTGGTGGGTCGTGAACTCCGATGACAAACGTCGTGCGCGCTTGAATTGCATCTCTCACCTGTTGAGCATGGTTCCTTATGAGGATCTTACGCCCGAGCCAATTAAACTGCCTCCCCGCCAAGATGAGGTTGGCTATGTAAGGCCGCCCATCTCGGATCAGACCTTTGTGCCTGAAATTTATTGACCCAAATTTGTTTGTGTGGAGAAAGCTAAAGCACCGGAGTTGAAGCGCTCCAGATCGAGAGAATCAGGATTATGTCATCCTCAAAAACTGACGCAGAAGCATTCAATGATCCGTCCCTGTTCATCAACCGCGAACTGAGTCTGCTGGATTTCCAGCAGCGCGTGTTGTCCGAAGCGCAGGATGAAAATAACCCTTTGCTTGAGCGTGTCAAATTCCTGTCCATTTTTGGGTCGAACATGGATGAATTTTTTATGGTGCGCGTTTCCGGTATCCGCAAATTGGTGGAAACGCATGTAGCAGAAATTGCGCCAGATGGTATGACCTCGCGCGAACTACTGGCAGCCATTCGCAGGCGCGCCCTGGAATTATATAAGGCAGCGCATCAATGCTATCACCATGAACTATTGCCTCAACTGGAAAAGACTCGGCGTCCATATTCTAGATTATAAAAAACTCAATGATGCGCAGCGTCAACGCGCTGATACCTATTTTCATGATGTCGTTTTCCCGGTTCTAACACCTCTGGCCCTGGACCCCGGCCATCCTTTCCCGCATATCTCTAATCTGAGTCTCAATCTTGCCATCGTCATTCGCGATAAAAAGGGAAAAGAAAAATTTGCGCGTCTTAAAGTTCCGGATACGCTTCAGCAATTGGTACCGGTCAAGCGCTCCTCCGGTGGAGCGCGTCGGGACGGTACCATACCCTGGCATCACTATTTTGTCTGGCTGGAACAAGTTATCACCGCTAATCTAGATGTGTTGTTCCCTGGTATGAAAGTGGTGGAAGCGCATCCTTTCAGAATCATTCGAGACGCTGACATCGAAATCCAGGAACTTGAAGCTGACGATCTGTTAGAAGCCATGCAACAAAGCATCCGGCGACGTAAATTCGGGTCGGTGGTAAAGGTTGCCATTTACGAGAACATGCCTAAACCCATTCGTGACCTGCTGATTGAAAACTTGCAGGTTAAGCCTACGGATGTTTACGTAACCAGTCATAATCTCGGATTGATCAGGCTGATGCAGTTGTATAGCAACGTTGATCGCCATGACTTGAAGTACCCACCTTATAAGCCAGCCATATCCAGGCAATTTTCAAACGCCACCCTTGCAGGTGATATATTTGAGATTATCCAGCAGGGGAACATTTTTCTCCACCATCCTTATGATTCTTTCTCCCCGGTAGTTGACTTTCTCAACATAGCAGCACGAGACCCGGATGTGCTGGCCATTAAACAAACCTTATATCGCACCGGACAAAATTCGCCGATTGTCGAGGCCTTGCTGGAAGCCGCTGAGAACGGTAAGCAGGTTGCCGTCCTGGTCGAACTCAAAGCCCGCTTTGACGAGGAGAGCAACATTGGGTGGGCGCGAATGCTGGAACGGGCAGGGGTGCATGTCGTATACGGGCTGGTGGGATTAAAAACCCATTGCAAAGTCGCTATGGTCGTACGTAAGGAAGGGGAAGGTATCCGGCGTTATCTTCATCTGGCGACCGGGAATTACAACACAGTTACCTCTCGCCTGTATGAAGATATAGGCATCTTTACTTGTGACGATGCCATGGGACAAGATGCTACGGATCTATTTAATTATCTGACCGGCTATTCCACCAAGCAGGATTACCAAAAGCTGTTGGTTGCGCCCGTTAATTTAAGGGAAAAACTGGAAGGGCTGATTCGTAGAGAGATGGAACACGCGAAAAATAAACGGAAGGCGCGCTTGATCTTCAAAGCAAATTCCCTTGTAGATAAGCACACGATCCAATTGCTCTATGAAGCCTCTCAGGCGGGTGTACAGGTCGACTTGCTGGTGCGCGGGATTTGCTCCTTGATTCCTGGCATCAAGGATGTGAGCGAGAATATCCGCGTGATCAGCATTCTTGGGCGCTACCTGGAACATAGCCGTATTTTCTATTTCTACAATAATAGTAATGAAGAAATTTATTTGGGAAGCGCCGACCTGATGCCCCGCAACCTGGATCATCGTGTAGAAGTAGTCTTTCCTTTGGAACGCGCGGAACATATCCGTTATCTGCGCGACCATGTCCTTGAAACCTATCTCAAAGACAACGTGAGTGCACGCATTATGCAATCTGATGGTACTTATAAACGCCTTCATCCTTCCGATAAAGAAAAAGGTGTGGATGTACAAAGCTGGCTGATGGAACATCCCTCTGGAGTAGTTTTGCGATAGGCAATCGAACTAACCAGTTCTGAAGCGCGGGGGAATACTTTAAAGTTGGAATAAAGATAATTGTGTACATAAATCAACAAAAAACCCGCCGAGCTATAGGCGGGTTTTGCCTCTTGTGGAGGCTATCAAAGGAGGAGAAATGTCCTAGAAGTTACTCTACTTTGTGCTTTGTCGCTGCTTCAAAAACTCACGACGCTTTTGCCTGACGTCCACGCTGAAGACGGTAAGCATTGCAACGAGTGTGATTGAGAGAAAAATGCTCATGGTGAACTCCTATTCCACACTCTCATAATATCACCCAAGTCTTATCAACGACTTAAGAGCTCGATTAACAAATAGTAAACAGTTTTGTTAGGCGTTTTGGAGCGTGAAATAGAACGTACTTCCTTTTCCCTGGGTACTTTCGGCCCAAATTTGACCCCTATGCGACTCGACCAAATGCTTCGAAATGGACAACCCTAGCCCGGTGCCGCCGCCTGCTCGGGATTTGTCAACGCGGTAAAAGCGCTCGAAGATGCGCGGGACATCATCCGCCGGGATGCCTACCCCCGTATCCTTCACAGCGAATCGGACCACACCCTCACCTGCCTCCGCTAAAAGCGCCACCTCTCCGCCCGGACGCGTGAACTTGACCGCGTTATGGATGAGATTGACCAGCACCTGCTCGATGCGCGGCTCGTCCGCGCTGACTCTGGGAAGGTCATCCGGGCATTCCACGCGCAGCGACAGGCCGGCTCGTTCGGCTTGCAAGCGCATACGCTCGGCAGCGGATGTCAGCAGCCTTTGCGGCGGGACTGGCTTGAGCGAAAGCTCAACCTGCCCCGATTCGATGCGCGAAAGGTCGAGCAGTTCCTGCGCCATCTGGGTCAGCGCATCCACTTCGGTGACCATCAGGCCCAGGAAACGGGGCGCAGCTTGCGGATCCGATAACGCGCCGTCTTGCAGGGTTTCGGTCAGGGCTTTGAGCGAGGCCAGCGGCGTCCGCAGTTCGTGGGAAATGTTGCTGATGAAGTCCCTGCGCACGGTTTCCAGCTTTCGGACGCGCGTCAGGTCCTGGATGAGGAGCAGGCTGCCGCCCGGTGTGTAGCGGTCGGGGATGACCACCAGTTGCAGGAATTGGCGGCGGTTGGGCAGTTCGACAGTTTCAACCTGCATCTCATCGTTGTTCTGGCTGACTTGCCAGGCGTGGATGAGTTGGTGGTGGCGCAAGGTCTCACTGACAGAGTGGTTGAGCAGGCTTCCACCGAAGAGTTTTTCAGCGGCGGGATTGGCAAACTGGACATGCCCATTGGGGTCAGCGATGATGACGCCATCCGTCATCTGATCGAGCACCGCAGCCAGACGGGCGCGATCGGCGTCGGAGGTGGCAAGTTGAAAGTTAAAGGTGGAGAGCAGGTTTTTGACCGCGTTGGATAGTTCATCCAATCCCTTTACATCTTCAGGCAGCGCCTGCGGGGCAAACTCACCCTCGGCAGCGTTGTGCAGCGTGTGGGTGTACTGCTTGAGTTGGCGACGCAAAGCGACATAGCGCCAACCCAGCCAGAGCAGCGCGGCCAGGGATGCCAAGAGAAGCGCCAGAAGAATGTCGTTCATCATAAGAATGGAAGGTTGGTCAGGTAACTCAACGGGATAACGGTCACCCCTCAAAGCGATACCCACCCCCGCGCACAGTGACGATGCGCTCCGGTTTGGCCGGGTCGGCTTCGATCTTTTGCCGCAGCCAACGAATGTGGACATCCACCGTGCGGCTGTCGCCGATGTAGTCCCAGCCCCAAACGCGTTCAAGAACGAATTCACGCGAGAGCATCTTGCCCCTGTGCTCGGCCAGGAAGAGCAACAATTCATATTCCTTAGGCTTTAGTTGCAGGGGGGCATCGTTCAGGATGACTTCGCGGCGAGTCTGGTTGATGACCAGGTTATCGAAGGTCAGCTTTTCCTGTGATGCCCCGGCAGGCTGGTTGCCCAGTTCTTCGCGGATCAGGCGGGCACGGCGCAACTGTGCTTTGACGCGCGCCATCAACTCGCGCATGGAGAAGGGTTTGGTCAGGTAATCGTCCGCGCCCACTTCCAGCCCAACGACGCGGTCGATCTCATCGTCGCGGGCGGTCAGCATCAGGATGGGCGTGGTCATTTCCTTGCGCAACACGCGCGTGACTTCGAAGCCGTCCAGGCTGGGCAGCATCAAATCCAGCACGATCAGATCCGGTTTGAGTTGGCGCGCCAGGTCGAGCGCTTCGCGTCCATCACCCACGGTTGAGACCGTATAACCTTCTTTTTTCAGGTTATAAGCCAGGGTTTCTTGTAAGGAGGGTTCGTCTTCGACGACGAGGATGGTTTCAGACATCGAGAGGAATATACCATAGGGGGTACAAGAGGCGGTTAAGGGATTGTTAACGAGTAGTCGGAGCGGGGTAACCCAACCCTCTTATCCAAATCTTCCCGTGACGTAATCTTCCGTCCGCTTTTCTTGCGGATTGGTGAAAAGCTCTCTACCATCGCCGTATTCCACCAATTCGCCTTGCAGGAAGAAGGCGGCATAATCGGCGGCGCGGGCTGCCTGCTGGACGGAATGCGGCACGAGAATGATAGTGTAGTCCTTCTTCAGTTCTTGCAGGGCCGCTTCAACCTTGCCCGTCGAAATGGGATCGAGGCCGGAGGTCGGTTCATCGAGCAGGATGACTTCAGGCTGCTGTGCCAGTGAACGTGCCAGGCAGATACGCTGCTGCTGTCCGCCTGAGAGGGCGATAGCGGGATCGTCCAGGCGGTCCTTCACCTCTTCCCAAATGGCGGCCAGCTTCAGGCTGCGTTCGACCGCTTCGTCCAGCTTGGATTTGCGCTTCTCGCCCGCCAGTTCCAGCCCGTAGGTCAGGTTCTGGCGGATGGACATCGGCAGTACCACCGGGCGGGCAAAAACCATCCCCACCTTGCGGCGCAGGGCGATGGTGTCGGTTTTGGGATCGAGGATATCTTTCCCATCGAGCAGGACCCGCCCTGAGAGAGTTTCTGATCTCGGTCAGGTCGTTCAGGCGGTTCAGACAACGCAGCAATGTAGACTTGCCACCGCCCGCCGGGCCGAACAACACCGTGATGGCGTTCTCGCGCACGTCCAGGCTGATATCCCGCAGCGACTCGGTGCCGTCAGCGTATTGCAGGGAGAGATTTTCGATAATGATTTTGTTCATAGTCTACCATTGTCGTTTGGCCCTGGCCCGCGACCGTGATCACCGTGGCGATGATGTTCATCCCCAGCACGAAGATCAACAGCACCAGTGCCGTGCCATACTGGATTTTGATAGGCATTTCGGGGACCTGTGTAGAAATCACAAACAGGTGATAGGGCAACGCCATGGTCGCATCGAATACAGAATTGGGCAGGCGCGGTAGGAAAAAGGCTGCTCCTGTGAAGAGAATCGGTGCTGTTTCGCCTGCGGCGCGTTCCAAGCCCAAAATGACGCCCGTCAGGATGCCGGGCAGGGCCTGCGGTAACACGATGCGGCGGATGGTCTGCCAGCGAGTTGCGCCTAGCGAAATGCTGACTGTGCGGAAGGACTGCGGCACAGCCCGCAAGGCTTCCTCCGCCGTGCTGATGATGACGGGTAAGGTCATGATGGATAAAGTCAGCGAGGCGGCCAGGATGCTGGTGCCGAAGTTCAGGAACAGCACGAACAGTCCCAGCCCGAACAGGCCGTAGACAACTGAAGGGATTCCAGCCAGATTGATGATAGCGAGACGGATGAGCCGCGTCCAACGATTTTCTGCCGAGTACTCGGACAGGTAAACTGCTGCCGCAATCCCAAGCGGGACCGAAAAGGCCGCTGTCCCGATTGTCAGGTAGAACGTCCCGACAATAGCGGGCAGAATGCCGCCCTCACGCATCCCCGAGCGTGGCACGGCGGTCAGGAACTCCCACGAAATGGCAGGACTGCCCTGCACCAGGATGTAGATGATGACGGCCACGATCGGCACGACCGTGAGCAGGGCAATCAGGGTCAACAGCGAGAAACCCAGGCGTTGGGTCAGGTGACGGTTCACGACAGAATCCTTTCGGCGCGTTTCTTCGAGCGAAACACGACTGCCGAAGCCACCACGTTGACTGCCAGTGAGATCAGGAACAGCACCATACCAATGAAGAACAGCGTATGGTAATGCACACTCCCGCTGGCGACTTCGCCCATTTCAGCGGCGATGGTGGCGGTCATCGTGCGGGCGGGGGAGAACAAACTGCTAAGGCTAAGTGCCATGACAGGCGCATTGCCGGTGACCATCATGACCGCCATGGTCTCGCCGATGGCGCGCCCAACGCCGAGCATCACCCCGGTCAGCACGCCTGAGCGGGCGGCGGGAAGCGTCACGCGCCAGATGGTCTGCCATTTGGTAGCGCCCAGCGCCCAGGCACCCTCACGATAGGAACGAGGCACCGTGTCAAGCGCATCTTCTGCTACCGAAACCACCGTTGGCACAGCGATTCCGCCCAACAGCACCGAGCCCGTAAAAGCGGTCAGGCCAGTTGGGATGTTCAGAAAAGTTCTTAGCCAGGGGGAGAGCACCAGGATGCCGAGAAAGCCGAGTACAACTGAGGGCAGCCCGCCGAGCAGTTCCACCAGCGGTTTTAAGATTTCACGCACCCAGCGCGGCGCGATCTCGGCGATGTAGACGGCTGTCCCGATGCCAAAGGGAATGGCGATCATGGCTGCGCCGACCGTCACGATCAGCGAGCCGGTGATCAGCGGCAGGATGCCGAAATAATCTTCGATCGGGTACCAGCGGGTGCTGAACAGGTTGGAAAGCGAGACTTCCCCGAGCGTAGGCAGTCCCTCGCGCAGCAGGAAGAAAAAGATCAAGGCCACAAAGACAATGGCCGAGTAGCCAGAGGCTTTGATCAAACGGGTAATGACAAATTCACGCCAGTTAAGGTCTTTTTCCATAACTAGTCTCACGTAAGGGCAGGTCTGAGACCTGCCCCTACGATAACGTCATTTTAATCGGCACAAATCCCAGTTCTTTCACAATTTGCTGCGCCTCGTCAGAATTGATAATCCAGTCCAGGTAAATCTTGACCGTGCCGGTCGGCTCGCCCGCGGTGTACATATAAAGATCGCGGGCAATTGGATATGTAGCGTCGTTGACCGTCTCAACCGAAGGCAGCACGTATTCACCGCCAGCTTCTTTCGCAATCGCAATCATCTTCAGGTCTGACGGCACATAGCCCAAACCATCATATCCGATGGCATTCGGATTCTGGCGTACCTCGGCCACGATGCCCTCCTGACGATGGCAGCAAGAGTGTGTTCGACGAGAAAAAGGTCTTATTATCTTTCTCGCCCAGACGTAGCACTGTCTCCAAAAAATAGACGTGCGTGCCCGAATTGGTCTCACGCGACAGGCGTACGATGGGCCTGTCCTCGCCGCCGACCTCGCTCCAGTTGTCGATCTTGCCGCTGTAGATGTCGGAAATCTGTTGCAGGGTCAGTTCATCCACGGGATTGTTGGGGTTGACGATGACAGCGATGGCATCCCGGGCGATGACGAATTCGACAGGATCCACGCCATTGGACTGCGCTTCGCTAATCTCTTCGGACTTGATTTGACGGGAGGCATTGGCGATATCCACCGTCTTGTTGATGAGGGCTGCGATGCCTGTCCCGGATCCGCCGCCTGTCACCGATATACGGATATCAGGATACTCTGACTGGTAATACTCGGCCCAGGCCAGTGCCAGGTTGACGATAGTGTCGGAGCCTTTGTTTTCGATGTAGGCGGTCGCTTGTTCGGAAGTTTGGGAGGATGATGCCGAGGAACAGGAAATGGTCAAGATAACGAGGGCAAGCAGCAATCCGGTAAGAAGCGGGCGGGGTCTCATCAAGCTAAATTATATCCCATGTCCAAAGATGATAAAATCAGGCTATGAGCGAGCCCGTCTTTTCTGTCCAAAAGCTTGATTTTTATTATGGTGAGAAGAAAGCGCTCTCGAACATTAGCCTGGACGTCCAGCCGCGCCAGGTGACGGCGCTGATCGGCCCGTCGGGCTGTGGCAAGTCGACGTTTTTGCGCTGCCTGAACCGCATGAACGATACGATCAGCGGGACGCGCGTGGAGGGCAAGGTCACTCTGAACGGCGCGGACATTTACGCTGAAGACATGGATGTGGTAACCCTGCGCCAGCGGGTAGGGATGGTGTTCCAGAAGCCGAACCCGTTCCCGCAATCGATCTACAACAATGTAGCCTTCGCTCCGCGCGTGTTGGGGATGGCCGGCGGCAAAGCTGACCTGGAAGAGACCATCGAACGCAGCCTGCGACAGGCGGCCCTGTGGGATGAAGTCAAGGATATTTTGAACGAGAACGCGTTGGGACTTTCGCTTGGCCAACAGCAGCGACTGTGCATCGCGCGCGTGGTGGCGGTGCGGCCCGAGGTGATCCTGATGGATGAGTCGACTTCGGCGCTCGACCCGATTGCAACGTTGCAAGTCGAGGAGTTGATCGCCGACCTGAAAAAGGATTACACGGTAGTGATCGTGACGCATAACATGCAGCAGGCGGGGCGTGTTTCGGATATGACCGGTCTGTTCTGGCTGGGGGAGTTGGTGGAATTTTCGCCGACGACAGAAATGTTCACGCGGCCCAAGCAGGAGTTGACCGAGGCCTATATTACGGGCAAGATGGGGTAAGTTTTGTTATTTTAGTTTTTCAAGAAGTTCCTGGATCAACCCGGCCTGGCCCGGGTTGATTTTTTGTAACGCCTCATCGACTGAAAACCAGGCCGCCCGGTCGATTTCGGGGAAGGACTGGACTTTGCCGGACCTGGGCGGCCATTGCATCTCGAAGTCGTTACTGTGGACCTGCTCCGCATCGACCTGGCCCTCAATTGCCCAGGCATGGACGATTTTTCCGCTCTTCTGCCTGACCTGCTTTAACGGGAGGTACTCGCCCGACGGTGCATCGAATCCGGTCTCTTCCTGGAATTCGCGTTTGGCGGCCAGCAGCGGTTCTTCCTCATCGAATTCACCCTTGGGGATCGACCAGGCACCTACATCCTTTTTCGTCCACAACGGTCCGCCGGGATGGACGAGGAAGACTTCCAGTTATTCTTTTGGTTGCGGTAGAGGAGCAGACCCGCACTTTGCTTTGGCATTTGACTTGCATTCTAATCCCAAAATTGGGGCGTTATAGGCTATTGCTCATTCATCAGCCTGACAGCCGCCTGTTTCATGTGCGCCAACACGCCCTGGAAACCAATCAGACGCTGGTAGCTGATGGCATCTTGCAGGTTCATTTCGGTGTAAAAATCGGCTGGCACAGCCAGGATTTCTTCGGGTTTCAAACCGTTCAGTCCGTTGGCGAGAATAGCTGCCAGCCCTTGCACAGTGGGGGATTGGGGCGGAATGTCGAAGTGGAAGTGGATACCGCCGTCCGCATCTTTTTCGCCGAACAGGAAGACGGGGGTCATGCACTCGGGGACCGGGTCCATCTTGTCACGCTCGCTCTGCAAGCGTTCAGGTAGCGGCGGCAGGGACTTGGCGTACTGAATCAACATTTCGACTTTCTCCTCGCGCGAGGCCCAGGAGAAGTCGTCTACGATTTCTTGTAATTTTTCTGGAATGTCATAATTTATTTACCGCGATCACGGAGAACACAGAGAGTACATGTTCTTCTCTGTGATCTCTGTACACCTGTGGTTATTTCTCGATAGGCGCATCGACCAGGTTGCCCCATTCGGTCCAGGAACCGTCGTAGTTCTTGACCTTGGGATAACCCAGCAGATAACGGAGCACGAACCAGGTCAGGGACGAACGTTCGCCGATGCGGCAGTAGGCGATGATGTCTTTGTCAGACGAGATGCCTTTGCCTTCATATAACGAGCGCAGTTCCTCGGGAGTCTTGAACGTGCTGTCCGACTCGTTGACGGCCATCGACCAGGGGATATTGACCGCGCCGGGGATGTGTCCGCCGCGGGTAGCGCCTTCCTGCGGATAGTTGGGCATGTGCAGCAGTTCGCCGCTGTACTCCTTGGGCGAGCGCACGTCGACCAGCGGCTTCTGGGCCTCCACCTGGGAAAAGACTTGGTCGCGGAAAGCGCGGATGGATTTTTCCGGCTCTTTGGCTGTGTAGCTGGTGCGCGGGTGGGATGGCGTTTCCTTTACCATCGGGCGCTTTTCCTGCTCCCATTTGGCACGCCCACCGTTCATGATCTTGACGTCTTTGTGACCGTAATACTCGAACACCCACAGCGCATAGCAGGCGAACCAGTTGGACTTGTCGCCATAGAAGACCAACGTGGTGTCGTTGGCGATGCCGGCTTCCGAGCAGAACTGCTCGAACTGTTCCTTGGTCAGGAAGTCGCGGCGCAGGGGATGTTGCAGGGTGGTGAACCAGTCGACCTGGACCGCGCCGGGGATGTGTCCCATTTTGTAGAGCAGGGCGTCTTCGTCGGATTCGATGATGCGGACTTTCGGGTCGTTCAAGTGCTCGGCGACCCAGTCTGTTTCAACCAGATATTCTGGATGGGCATAGTTACTCATAATTCTTACTCCTTACTGCTTCTTGTGTATTTTCCTGATTTTGTGTCTAGCAACTTGTTTTCACAAATGAAAGTTGTAGTTCAAATATTTGCGCAGTACTCTGTAATTATTTGTATTTTTATTATAAAAATTATCCAAATTCTCGTCAAGTCAAAAACTACTCTTTTGTTTTTTAAACTGCTAAGAGCG
>CAWHJM010000032.1:0-42248 GCA_963829615.1 uncultured Chloroflexia bacterium | reverse complement strand
TTTTGAACGCCCTACTGATAAAGATTTTACAGAAACGATCAAAACGCTGGCGGGATTTCCTATTTTGTGATTGCAGATGTGACCAACCCAAAATCATCTCCGCTGGAATTGCAGGCGACTGTCCCTGATTATCAAATTCCGTTTGTGCCGATCATCCAGGAAGGCGAAAGTCCCTTTGCGATGATGGTTGATCTGCAAAAGAAATACAATTGGGTATTGCCGACGAAAAGTTATGACTCCATCGAAACCTTGATGGCCGCTTTGAAGCCAGGGATTATTGATCCTGCCGTGGAAATGCGGAATAAACTTAGGCTCATCAAAGCGCAGGAGCATCCAACCGAGTCCCTGCGGGATTATTTGGATAAATCGCTATGAATGATCAGCTGATGGATTAGACAACAATTCTAATTATGTCATTGCGAGCGTTGTTTCCTGACACCGACCGTCAGGACGGTGTGCGAAGCAATCTCCTTGTAAAACAGGGGATTGCTTCGACGGAAGACCGCCGTCTCGCAACGACATTATCCAAATTTAAAATTGCTGTGGATTACAAGCTTTCCTTGACCTTTTGCAATTCTCTTTTCCCCAGCCAGTACAATAATTTCAGCGCCCAGCCACTGATTCGCCAGCCAACCCATCAAGCCATTTCCAAGCGCATCCAGGCAGCGGAGAATTTGGATAAGTTGGGCGAGCCGGTGATCAGTTTGTCTAGGAAGGTGTTGTCTTTGCTGACAGGTGGCGCGGTGGAGTAATTCGCTTCACTGAGCAGCGCAATAACGTACTTTACGATTTCCCCTTTTCATCTTATCATTCCCTGCATGTTTGCAACAGATAAGCCTGTTGGTGTATTCGACTCGGGTGTGGGCGGTTTGTCCGTGTTGCGCGCGATGCGCAAGTTAATGCCTGAAGAGCCAGTCATTTATTTCGGTGACCAGGGACATGTCCCGTATGGGCCGCGCCAAATGCAGCAGGTGCGCGACTTTTCCGAAACCATCACGCGCTTTCTGCTCGATCAGGGCGCGAAAGTAATTGTGGTGGCTTGCAACACGGCTTCAGCAGCTGCATTGCATTATTTGCGCGACAAGTTCCCGGATGTCTCCTTTGTGGGAATGGAACCGGCAGTCAAACCGGCAGCGGAGCACACGCAGAGTGGCCTGGTTGGCGTGCTGGCTACCCCGGCCACTTTCCAGGGCGCGCTGTACGCCTCAGTGCTGGAACGTTTTGCCAATGGCGTACAGGTCTTGCAGCATACCTGTCCTGGTTTGGTGGGCCAGATCGAAAAAGGAGATCTGGATGGGGACGAAACCCGCGCGATTCTGGAAGATGCTCTACGCCCCATGCTGGACCAGGGGATTGATACCGTTGTTTTGGGTTGTACCCATTATCCGTTTGTGATTCCGTTGATTGAGCAGGTGGTGGGAGAAAACGTCCGGGTGATTGATCCGGCTCCGGCAGTGGCGAAGCAAGCCAAACGTCTGTTGGATGCGAGCGGGATGAAGACCCCGTTGGGTGGGCGTGCCGATATCTGTTTTTATACTTCGGGGGATGCAAACTCTCTTGCGTCTTTGTTGCCCAAATTGCTGGGTGAAAGCGGACAGATAGAGTCGGTCAACTGGTTGGATGACTGTCATTTAGAAGTAGAACGGGCGAGGTGAGTACCCTGCCCGTTCCGTTCTAGCGACGCGCTGGTCGTGATGGCAGCGAGGCTTCGAAGCCTGCGATGTCTCGCTGCGCGGAGGGCCAATCTCCGCATGATAGATTGCGTGTAATACCGTCAATGTTGCCGCTAAAACCCTGTAATAGCGGACCGCCGCTTTGATTGATACTGGCTTTAGCGTTGGCGGCCAACTGCGCGATCTGGCCCATTTCAGCGGAAGAAATTTTACGATCTTCAAATGCAGTCTTGATGCTGTCGAGATAGGTGTAGACTTGTGAGACGGCTCCATCACGATTGCCGGCGACTTCGGTAGGAACCAGGTTGGCAAAGTTGTTCTCGCGTTCATCCAGCACCGCAGGAAGTTTGTCTTTGAATTCCTGTGCCTTGGTTTGCATTTCGCCGGCTTTGGTCTGGACAGTTTCAAGGGTTGTATTGAGTTGTTCAATCGCAGCGGAAGCTGTCTGTGCGCCTTGTGAAAGAATGGCTTCGACTTCCGTTATGGCCATGGATAATTCATTCAGGTCATTTTCGACGGTATACAATAATTCCAGCGTTTCACTGGCGTATTCACCGTACAGGTCGTAATACGTGTAGAGCAAGTCTTCTGTGTAAACGATGGCAGCCTCAGCGTCATACACGTAATAGATTGTGTTGTAGATTTCATTTTCGGTGTATGTTCCGTCCGAAGTTGCCTGTGTGTTCGCTGAGCTGGCTGCAGTGGAGGCTGTAACGGCATCTTCACAGGAGGAATCAATCAGGGCAGCCAATTCTTCTTCGGTAAGTGTATAGGGATCAACTGCCGGTTGTGAGGTGGGAGTGGGTGGCATAACGACAACGGTAGCTGCTACTGCCTGATCCACCGCAACCTGAAAGGGGGCCTCAGCGGCTGCCGTTTGAGCGATGGCTGTTTGTACTTGTACGTCCAGATTGTCTGAACTGGCTGGCGCACTACAGGCGGCCAACAGACTGATCAGAATAAACGAAATAATTGACTTGATAGGTTTGTTCATGAAGGAACCTCCTCGCCCAGAACTGATATTTTGATTATAGTCAACGAGAAACTCCATGTACTTAATGCTTCTGTTATTTCTACTTTCAAGCTTGCAAGGATGGGCCAAGTTTTGTATAGAAGTAATTGAAACTTTTCGTCCTGAGCGGAGCGAAGCGCACACCTGCCCCGGCGGGCGGTGCCGGGGTCGAAGGATGTTTTTGCAAAAACGCTTCGACTACGGTGCACACCGTCCTTGCGTCCGGTGCAAGGGAAAAGCGCACCTCCGCTCAGCGAGGAAATGATTTTTTGAAAAAGTTTCAATTACGTTCATAGTCATAAGCGAGTAGGTTTAAGCAGACCTTTCTTTAGAGTACGAGAAAAATCAATCTTTGCTGATAATCCTCACTCCCATTTTTTGCATATCTTCAAACAAACGCACAGGCTCGGCGAGTTGTCCCATCAAATGCAATCCAGGACGACGTGCAGACTTGTCCATGTATTGCAACAAATAGGCGACGACCGGGATAGCTGTCAACTCGTACCCGTCGGCATGCTCGATTCGTACTTCGACCTGGGCCTGCTGACCGTTTTTCAGGCCTTTTGCTTCCACCTTGAGCGCTACCACGTAAGGTGGTGGCGACTGCTGCATGCCCCACCACATCAACTTTCCCAGCGGAGTCAGCCCACGTTTGGGCGCAATCTTTAAGCCTGCCATCACAATAGGCGTGATTAATAGATCAGCAAGCCAGTTCGAGCCGGATATATAGAAACCGGTATTTTTTAGGGACGGGTACATCGCCGGTAGCGCACGCAACTCTTCGAAGAACATCGAGTAGCAAGTGCGTGTGCCAATCTCTACGCCGAAGTTGAATTTACGCATATCCCATTGATTGGGCTTTGTCCAGGCGCCATTTTTGTACACCTGCGCCTGGTAATCGATAAAGCCCTCCATCAGCTCGTCTACGGCTTCGGAATAGGGCAGGGATTTGCCCATGTTCAAGTAACCGGCTGTCAGTGCGCTTTCAAGGCTATCAAGTTGCGTGGCAGCGTAACGCACCATAGCCGAAGGCAAGCCGGGATGGTACCCTGCCTCGGTCACAAAGCACAATCCGGCTGTTTCGATTTCCGTTGCCAGTTCCTTCAAGATTGCAAGCTTCCGGCTGGAAAATTGCACATCCAGGTAATCTACTTTGGCGTTCAGTGCGGCATAGATAACTGTCTCGGCGTGGCGGGTTGTCGGCGCGGCGACCAGCAACAGGTCCACGCCCTGAAGCGCGGCGCGGAGCGAGTCCGCATCCGCGGCATCCACATAGACGACTGAAACGCGCTCGTCGTTTAACTCATTTGCAAAGACCTGGGCCTTTTCCAAGTTGCGTCCTGCCAGGATAATCTTTGCCTTTGAGCGTGCCAGCAAATGTTTTGCCAGTAATTTGCCGGTGTAACCATAGCCGCCTAGGATGAGGAAGGTAGTCATTGGTATCCTTTCTATAGAAAGTAGAAGAAAAATGCCATATAATGGAAATGTGAGTTGAAATACTATTAGGATAGAATTAGGTGACTACTAAAGGTATTACAGTTGAAATATTATATATTGCTACCAGTAACTTTTTCGAGCTCGCCCCGTCTTGTAATTAGCGGGCAGGGATAACAAGGGGCTTATGAAGGATGAGTCCGCCGTTTTAGCGGCTGCCGGGTCTTTGGACCACGAGGCGCTCATTGCTATCTTTGATGAGTATGCATCAGCCATATATAAATATCTGCTTAGATTAGGAGTAGCTTCACAAGAAGCAGATCAGATCGTTGGCGATGTGTTTGCACGTCTGCTAGAAAAACTTACGGAAGGCAAGGGTCCACGCACGAATTTGCGCTCTTATCTTTTCCAGACTGCCTATCACCTTGTTGTAGATCATGCCCGAGAGAGGCAAAGAATTGCACCTCTTGATGTGGCAGATACCATAAGGCAAGAATCGAAGCCAGTTCAATCACTGGCAGAAGAAAATATGTTACTTGAAAAACTGTCAGGAGCGATGGATCGTGAATTAACTGAAGATCAAAGGAATGTACTGGTCCTACGATTTCAGGAAGATTTCAGCTTAAAGGAGACAGCTGAAATTATCGGTAAAAATATCAACGCTGTGAAGGCACTCCAAAATCGTGGCATTAATAAATTACGCCAGACTTTAGGCCGCGAGGAAGGGAGTGAACAATAATGGCTAATAAACCCTTGAAACCTAAAGAAGTTACCGAGCTGCTTTCCAAGCTCAAGTCCACCACTCCAGATTATCCAGTGGACTTGATGGCTGCCAGAAAAGCTGCCTTCGTTAAAAAGGCTATTGCAATAAAACTTGACGGAAAAGGTCCGGGCGGACAGCACGGAGGAAGCGGCGGCTCGGGAACAACAGCAGGTGGTACTATGGCAGGCCAGGGATTCCTTTGGCAAGCGATAATTGGAATTTTTGTTATTGCTGCGATGCTCCTGGCTGCATATATATATCGTGCTCAGATCGAGAATCTATTGGATGAGAATAAATTCGCAGCTTTAGTAGAAAGTCCTGCGCCCTCGGATGTACCTACGCTTACCTCCATTACAACTACACTCATTACACTACACCTACATCTTCTGATCTCGCTACACCAACATCGACAAATATTGTAGCAACTGGAACTATAACTCCCTTGGATAGCATCGATTATTTTGGCGATACTGTAATTGTTAACGGTACGCCGGTTGTTGACGCCCCTGATGGTACGAAGGATAACCAAGGCCTGCATTTGGGCGAGACGCCAGGAACGCCGGCTGCGCCAGGTCAGGGTAATCCTGGCAACGTTAACCAACCAGATAAACCTGCTAAACCAGATAAACCACCTAAACCAGAGAAACCACCCAAGCCAACTAAGCCACCTAAAAAGTAACATTGCTTCAAAATCTTCAAAATCCCTATACTGCGGCAGGCTACCGCATAGGGATTTGAAGATTTTGATTTAAGTACTTTTAGGACTTACGCATATCGCGAAAAGATACCGAAAATAAGGGGCGTGCGAGCACGCCCCCCTTATTTTCGGACCAGCTCTATATTTTTGCGTAAGTCCTGTTTGTATAATTAGGGGAAATCTAAATAAATCTTGCAATTCTTAAGTTTACAATTTAGGTATGCAGCACAAATTGGAGAAATTTTGCGTATCCTAAGGATGGATTCGCCGTCATGGCTACGTGTGTTGTTTATCAAATACAAAGGTTTCCCAAAGAATTCTTTAGGGCGAATTCTTCTCGATTTTCTCAGACTATCAGGTGGTCAAATGAAATCATTAATCGAATCCACAAATCCTACATCCAGACGCAGCAGCCCTGCCAATCAAGGGCAGAACGAACGCGGACAAAGCCTGGTCGAACTGGCGATAAGCCTGACCATCATCCTGCTCCTGCTGGCTGGCGCGGTCGACTTCTCCATCGCCTACTTCTCCTTTTCTGCTATGCAGGATGCAGCCCAGGAAGGCGCACTGTACGGTTCGATCAATCCAACCGATGAAGCGGGGATCATTACCCGGGTCCGCAGCGCTTCCACGACCCCTGTCGATCTATCAAATGAAGATCTGGTGGATGTGAAGGTTACCTTGCCTGCGGAGATGCCTGTGAAGGGAACGAGATCAGGGTCAATGTGATCTATGATTATCCGATTTCCATGCCGTTCATTGGTTCGATCATTGGTTCTCAACAGATCACCTTGAATGCCAGTGTAACTGATACCATTTTGCAACCCGTATGCTCCCGTAAGTGGATAGAATTTAGTGAAAGTATCCACTATAATAGGCAACATTGCTGTTGGAATAAGCATTGTTGCAGTTGTTTGAATTGTCGTTTTTCTCAATTACTGAAAGGTACATACGATGCCTAGAAAAAAAACGACCGCTTCAGATGAGATAATAAAACTTGAAAGCGTGGACCGTCAAGCCTTACTGCGAATCATATTTGATATGGTAAACACGGAACCTCCTGTAGGGGAGCAATATGAATTTCTCTTACGGAAAATACTTGATGAATTCTATTGAAGAATATGAGTGTGAAGTTATCCAAGGAAGATCGTGAAGTTGCTCGATTAATGAACTATTTGCCTATGTGGCAAGTTATGGACCCATTGAACAGTATTTTTATGATCCCCAAATTAGTGAAATTATGGTGAATGGTCCTGACCAAATTTTTATAGAGAAAAACGGTCAGATGGACCTTACCGATTTGCGATTTGACAACAATGAACATGTTCGCTTTGCCATTAACCACATTATCAATCCGATGGGACGATTTATAAGTGGTAAGCATCCCTTGATTGATTCGCGACTTCCAGATGGCTCTCGTGTTAATGCTGTTGTACCACCTGTGTCCCCAAACGGTCCTTGCATAACGATTCGGCGATTTTTGAAGGATAAATTGACTGTTGAAGAATTGATTGATCTTGGCACATTAACACCGCAAATCGCTGAGTTTCTTTCTATCTGTGTACAGGCGTCTTTGAACATTGTTGTTGCTGGGAATACAAGCTCTGGGAAAACAACTCTCTTGAACATACTTACGCATCAAATACCTGATTGGGAGCGAATCGTCACAATCGAGGATTCAGCTGAACTGAGCTTGCATCAGACACATGTTGTTACTTTAGAAGCACAACCCCCGGATTATCGAGGAGAAGGTGCTGTAACTGTCAGAGATTTGGTGCGCAATGCGCTGCGGATGCGCCCAGATCGTATAGTTGTTGGGGAGGTCCGTGGTGGAGAGGCGATTGATATGCTCCAGGCGATGAATACAGGTCATGATGGCTCTTTAACAACAGTTCACTCTAATTCTCCACGGGATACAATTTCTCGATTGGAAACAATGTCTATGATGGCTGGACTTGAGATGCCATTATCGGCCATCCGTAAACAAATTGCTTCTGCTTTGAATATGATCGTGCAACTCAGCCGGTTTCCAGATGGCTCTCGTCGCATAACAAACGTTTCAGAAGTAGTCGGTATGGAAGGGGAAGTTGTGACAATGACTGATATATTTAAATTCCAGCCAACAGGTGTGGATCAAAACCGCCGCATTGTCGGCGAATTCCGCGCTACCGGATTGCGCCCCTCGTTCTCGCAGGCTTTGGAAGTTGCCGGGTTACGATTAGATCATAAATTATTTTCGAATTGACCATCTCTAATAGATTGTGTTGCAGAGGTAACCTTGGGCCACAGAGAATCAAAGGTTTTATTAGTAGACGACGACCAACTTAGTCGGCGAATGATGGAGCTACTGTTATCTGAAGAAGGATATAATTATGACACTGCTTCCAATGGCGAAGAGGCTGTGGTTGCTGTACAGTCCCAATCTTTTGATATCGTCCTAATGGATTTGCAAATGCCAATCATGGATGGGTTTGAAGCGACTCGTACAATACGGGCCTGGGAAGCGGAGAACAAGCATACCCCCATTGTAGCCCTTACAGCCATGTTATTTGATGATGAAATACAGAATTGTTTGGGCGTTGGCATGGATGGGTGTATTGAAAAACCTTTCAATACCGAACAGTTATTTCAACTCATTGAGTTTTATGTCGACCAATCAACGCAGCCAATTTCATCAGAGAAATTACAAGAAACAAAAAGTACAGATGAACTTATAGTTCTGGATATCCAGAGCGCCCTGCCTCGATTTGGTAAAAGCGTTCAAGCCTATCAAGATTTTCTAAAGGAGTTTATGGATGATTTACCTGAAAGAATCGATCAGTTTCAAACTGTGTTTCTTTCTGGTAATTATCAGGCTCTTGCGGATAACGCGCATAACCTTAAAGGCATTTCAGCCAGTATGGGGGCAACGCAACTTTCGCATTTGTCCCATAACTTGGACCAAACAAGTCAAGGCGGAGATTTGTTGCAAATACAACAAACTTTGGATGATATCAATAAGCATATTCTTGTGCTTCAGAAAGTGGCAACAGACTTTTTGTCTGGGCACACACAGCAATAGGGAAATTCTAAATAAATTCGGATTGGAGATGCGAATATGCGCGTTTTATTGATCGATGATGAGCCTTTTTACTATAAATTGTTGAATAAACCAATGAAGGATGCGGGGCATGAATTCGAGTATAGCAAGACTGGTAAGGAAGGTCTTGCAAAAGTTTCAGCTACCAAACCGGATGTTATCATCGTTGATTTGCGTTTGCCGGATATTTCTGGGCACGACATTTTGGAGCGCTTGCGGCGTGATTCGGAATTTAGCAATATCCCGGTAATTGTGATTACCGCTAAAAATGAGTTGGGAGATAAGTTAAAAGCTTTTGAATTAGGGGCCGATGATTATCTGGTAAAACCTTTTCAACCCGAGGAGTTAGTGGCTCGCATGCGCATATTGGCGCGACGGGGCAGAGCCATGAAAATTGTAAGCGACATGGAGAAGAGCGATGAAACGCTTACAACAATTGTAGCTGTGCATAGTCTGCGGGGTGGTGTTGGGACAACAAGTGTAGCTGTTAATTTAGCCTTAGCATTTAATCAAATTTGGGCCAAACCGACATTGTTGATTGACGCCGTCTTATCAGCGGGTCAGGTTGCAATGATGCTGAATGCAAAACCTAGATTTTCATGGGAAGATTTTGCTGACATTGAAATTAAAAACATTGATGAAGACCTGATTGACAATATTTCCAGTAAACATTCAAGCGGACTTTCTTTCGTTGCTGCGCCTAGATCTCCCATTGCCCTTGATACTTTTAGTGATGAATTCTGGCAGATTGTGCTTACCAAGTTGGCAAAACAATATGAATTTATTGTGATTGATACGGCACATGATTTTGCAGATATTACGATCCAGATGCTAAATTTAGCGAGCGACATAGTACTGGCGATAGCGCCTGAGATGAGCTCGCTCCGTGCTGCGATGAGCGCGATGGATATTTATGATAAGTTAGGATTTCCTCCGGACAGGATAAAACTACTTTTAAATAGTAATTCTTCGATTACTGGAATTCGGCAGGCACAAATCGAAAAGGTTCTTGATCATCCGGTTGATTTTGTTCTACCTTATGAGCCTGACGAGGTTATTCGAGCAGTAAATTTTGGAGAGCCGTTTTTATTGAAGAATGCAGCTTTGCCAATATCTGTGAAATTAGAGGATATGGCTTATATCCTTAGTGACGATATACATAAAAATCTGCCCCCCGCAGCTCCTACAGATGCCTGGAAGCGCGTGACGAATCGTCTTGGGGATAATAAGTAAGGTGATGGGGTTCGGATGAAGCAGACCTTAAAGAAAAATGCAGCATATTATTTATTAGGTTTGCTTGTGATATTTGCCTGTGCACCTCTTGGAAATCTCTTAAATCCAACAAATCCGCCGCCCGTCGAGGTATCACCGACTATAGAAGCAAACGTTGCGCCTGTTGAGCAAACGCCAACTGCAACACCGACTTTGCTTCCTACAGCGACTGTTACGCCCCTATTACCATCCTCATCTTCCGAGCTTTATGCATATATCCAAGCGCCCGAGGGACCTTTGGCTCAACCATACGTTACGCTGTTTGCCTTTCAAACTATTCCGGATGTTTCCATAGAAATCAGCGGCACTGTAGATTCGAGGGAATTCGTTTGTCATGGTTCTCCATGCGCTGTGCCGGTCCTAACGAGTTCGATTATTGCGTTTCGGGCTGTTTCCAGCGCCGGAGCTACGAGCGGTGAGATTTCTGCTACAGTACGTGTAGAACTGCATACTGATGGGTATTATGTTTTTGTAGACACTGTAAGTCAGTTTGCATCCTTTTCTGATTCTTGTTTGCGCTTCTGGGGTTTCCAGGATGATACAAATCCCACTTGGGCAGAATTCGTTCAATTCCCCTATTTGTTAAATACTGATAAAGTTTTACATCACCTTGTCACTCAGTTGATTATTCATGGGGCGGTTGATGTGGCCGGTTGCCCAGCTGGGGGAGTGAATTTGGGGTTGGATTGGCCTACTGGCTGCGGATTGGAGCGTGCCAAGAATGCCATGATTGCATGGCAGAACCAATATGATGAATATTTTTGGTTGGCCAGTAAAGATATTGGTATACCTCCGAAGCTATTGAAAACCCTTGTTGAGGTGGAGTCTCAATATTGGCCTGGCAATGAACGATTTTATCTTGATGAAGTTGGGCTTGGGCAGGTGAATCAACTGGGTGTCGATGTTCTGCTTCGTAGAAACCCTGCGCTTTATCAACAAGTTTGTTCAACGGTTTTAGATGACTGTGCTATGCCTTATTCATTAATGTCGGCCCAGAATCAAGCTATGATACGGGGCGCGTTTATTAATTCTCAGAACTCGCTTTGTTCTGATTGTCAATACGGAATCGATCTAAATTCTGCAAGACAGAGTATATCTTTTATTGCCCAGGTTTTGAACGCCAACTGTGAGACAGTAAAAATAATTGCGGATGCAAATCGGCCTGCTGATTATATTGAAGATCTCGATGATCCATATTCAGATTTTTGGAAATTCACATTGCTTTCATACCATAGTGGGATTAGTTGTTTTGAAAGAGCTGTAAAAGCAACCCCCAAAGGGCTTCCTTTGGATTGGGACAATTTATCATCAAATATTGATTGTAAAGGTGGAGAAGATTATGTTAATGGGGTGTGGGGGAATCTTTTGAACTTTGATCAATATCGATACACAGCATCCGATCAAAATGTTGTACAGGTTGCTCCCGTTTTTGCAGCAACGCGGACGCCTCTTCCAACCCCTGTGGCATCTACGGCGCAAGTTGTGGTTCGGGCTTTTCTGGATAGCAACCAGAATGGTGTTGCTGAAGATAATGAATGGTTGAATGACATTTCAGTCTTGTTGCAATCAACAGTTGGGACCGAGGTCACGGGTACTATTGTGAATGGACAAGCTATTTTAGAGTTAGCAGATTTTCCAATTGGTAGTGTGGTAACTGTAAGCTTACCGGCTTATTATCGCAGTGAAACGATCACAGTTCCTGCTCAAGGCACCGTACCGGTTACATTTATCTTTAGTCAGCCGACTTTACCGACGGTTATCCCTTAAGAAGTGTGAGACATTATGGCTAAGAAATCAAAGGATCAACAAGACGATCAACAACGCGAGGATCAATTTGTTGAGATTCCGGAAGACCGGATTGACCAAATTGAGAAAACGAAGACTGAAGAAGAAGGAGAAGAAAAGCCTCAACTCAAGATGGGTGCCAAACGCGATGAGGAGCAATCCCAGGGTCGGAAAGATGTGCCGCGCGAGGTGACGGAAAAGTCAAAAGCACCGAGAGATGATCTGCTTGCAGATGTCCGTCAGTCGTTGCTCGAGGAAGAGGAAGAGGTTGAAGAACCAAAAGGTTTTTTCGCACGCATTAAAAACAGGTTGAAGAGAACTCCTGAAGTCGCCGCCCGAGAAAGTTGAGCCGCCAGCGCAGCTCGATATTGAAATCGAGCCACAAGAAGATTTACGGGAAATGGTGCTTGAGCCAAAGCGCAAGCGGAAAAAGAGTTCTTCAAGGAACAAAGAAGAAGAAAAGGCTATTCAAGAATTTTTCTCAGATTTAGAAGCTTTGGCTGATGTGACGCTTGAAGATGTACCACCGTCAACTCCTGTAACGGAGGAAGCCCCGGTCGAGGAAGCAAAGGCGGAGGAAAAGGTCAAGAAGGCTCCCAAGCTTCCGGTAAAGACTGTTGCTGAAGACGAAATCGACTTCGATGCGGTTCGAGAAATGGCTTTGCAGGAATATGACGAGACAAGAGTTGAGCCGGAAGAGCGAAAACAGCCTTTACAAGAAGAGGTGCGCCGGACAATTCGAGAATTAAAGCCATTCGAAAGATTTTTGTTGATCGCTGCAGGTATTTTAACTGTTGGTGTCTTGCTTGCTTCCGGGATATTTCTAATTGTTGATTCTATATCGATCCCCACTCCTACGCCTACTGCTGAAGTTGATTTGAGTAATGTTGTTCATCCGACCCACTTGAGTTTGCCGGGAGGTTGGGCGTTTAACCTTGGTGAGGGAAGAGTGCAGGATGGCGTATGGACTCCGCAAGGAGCAGAATGGCTGGTCGGAACAGAAATTTCTCGTTGGGTTGCCTTGCCCTGGAGCCTACAATTAGAGGCCGTATTAAGGACGTTGAAGTCTGGTGATCAATTAGAATTGCAGATGAGCAACTTTGATGTCTTGACCTTTAATGTGTATTCCATTCAGGAAATGACGATGGAAGAATTGCTATCGTCAGACGCAAAAACGCCCAGTTTAGCTGGTTGTATTATATAATGATGAGGAAGCGGATGGAACTTTTTGGGTTGTGAAAGCGTTGCCGTAGATCGCACTTTGTAATCCGATAAGGATGGCTATTATGGAGCAGATAAAAGTTCTACTTGTTGATCCAGATCAAGCAAATCGCGAATTTTTATCTCGTATGTTAAGAAAGAGAGAGTATGAAGTTTTTCATGCTGCTTCCGGCCGCAATGGGGCTGAAATGGCCGGAATAGAAAGTCCATCCTTGATCATCTTTGATCCCAATTTACCTGACCTGACGATAAAAGAGTTTTTCCGCGAGCTTTCTCAAAACAAACGCACGACCCATATTCCCTGTGTAGCGTTGAGCAGCCATTCGGACCCGGATGAGATGCAGACCTGTTTAGAGGCTGGCTGTGTTGAGTATTATGTGAAATCTGGTATGGTTATGGTGACTCTGGTTGAATCGATTCCAAAGCTTGTTCTTGCAAGCCAGCGTGTCAGCGTACAGAATCAAGAAGGGTTGGTAATTGTTTTCCTTAGTGCCAAGGGAGGCACAGGGACGTCTTCCTTGTGTGCGAATATCGGTATGAGTATCGCGCATAACATTCAATCTGCCACCGTTGCGCTTGTGGATTTGGTGCTGCCGATGGGGTCCATTGCTCAGATTGTTGGGCGTGAAGAGGACGTATTCAACCTTATCACTGTTTCAGAACTTCCGAAAGACGGCATTACCCCGCAGTATTTCAGCGAGAACTTCGAGCCGATCCCGCGATGGTCATTCGGACTTTTGCCTGGCTCGCCTGATCCGTCGGCAGCCAGCAGATTGGATGTCGAGAAGATTCCCTGGATTATTAATACTTTGCGAAAGAACTACGATTATGTTTTAGTAGATGTTGGGCGGTCCTTATCGAAAATCACTTTGCCTCTCATCGAGGAAGCGGATTTGATTATTTTGGTTCTGGGTACTGATTTGAGTACGGTAACCCATACCAAGAAGCTCTGGGACTACTTACAGGAGCAGGGTGTCACTTCTGATAAGGTTTTTGCTCTTCTTAATCGGGCTGTTGGACTGGAAGGGTTGACCAAATCTGAAGCTGAAAAAATTCTTGGGATTGAAATTAAATTGATGATGCCTTACATGATGGGGAATTTTGCGCTTGCCAACAATCAGCATATGCCGATTATTACCAAGTTTCCAACGGACACGGCCAGTATGGTGTTGAAACAGGCAGCCCTGGAAATGTCCCGGCAGGCAATATCCATGAAAAATATAACTTGAATAAAATTAGTGTAGATTTGCAGTAACCTATTCGCGCTTTATTCGTCATGGTAGAAAGCGTTGTGACTTTGACGCTTATCAATTTAATTGTTTAATGATCTTAGGGCGCGATGACCCACAGGCGAAATCTGGTCGCAAAACCCGGAAACGGGCGTAGCCTGTAGCGAGCGATAGCGAAACCGACCCTCCATTCGGGTTGGTTTTTTTATGCCGAATATACATGAGGATTGTTTTTATGGTGAATAAAATCAAGGTAAGCAAATCACTATCTCGTGGCCAGTCTATGGTTGAATTTTCCATGGTTCTGCCAATTCTAATGGTAGTGATATTCGGTCTGCTGGAAGTTGGTCGCGCGGTTTTCATGTATGCCGCTGTGATAAACGCCAGCCGTGAAGCTGTGCGCTACGCAACGGCTTATGGGGTCGATGAAAGTGATGTATTGAACTATCAGAATTGTGCAGAGATCCGAAATGACTGCGAAACGGGTGGTTTTCTCCTACCGCTAGAAGACGATAACATTGTAATCAAATACGATACCGGACCTGATCCCGTTGACATGGGATTGGTGCCGATACTCCATTCTGCTGACCTTGTAATGCAGTATGAAGGTGATGGCGTGACCAACGGTGTGGATGAAAGCGTAGAACTGGCTTGCGGAGATCGCGTTGTGGTGACGGTCACGTATGACTATCATCCTATGGTTTCGCTTGTTCCCATGGAGGCTCAAACCTTTACCTCTTCCAGCGCACGGACATATGTTGGCGTTTTGGAATTGACAGCGGACGCTCCCCCGTGTAATTGATACACAATCCTAAAGGATCATGATTGGTTATTGTTGGGTTTTTGAAGTAATAAGGAGAATCCATGAAATTCGAAATCGGTTTCTGAAAGCGGACAGGCCCTGGTTATTATTGCTCTTGCCATTATTGGATTGGTCGGTATTACCGGTCTTGCTATTGATGGTAGCGCGATTTTAGCAGATCGTCGGCATGCGCAAAACGCGGCAGACACATCAGCCTTGGCGGGCGCTTTGGCAAAGATCAAGCCGCAAAACGACAGTGATGGTAATGTCATTCCTTGGGATCTTGTTGCACTTGATCGTGCAAGTGCAAACGGTTATGCTGGCGACTTAATTCATAGCGAGGTGGAAGTTTATACCTGTGACGATCCAGATGCCAGTTGTTCTGCTCCTTATAACAGTGATAGGGCTAAGGATTATATCCAGGTGGTTATTACTTCCCATGTAGATACTTTTTTTGCCAGGGTACTTGGCATTCCACATTGACGAACCGTGTGCAGGCTGTAGCTTTAGCGCATGAAGATGGCTCCGGCCCTTTAGGCAATGGCGAAGCGATTGTTTCCTATGCCCCAGATTGCCAGAACTCCGGTAAATTTCACCGTCTCAGGTGGACCTATTTTGACAGTTAACAGGAGGAGGCCTGTTCGTCAATAATAGTGAAGCAGGCTGTGGCTTTGTTTGCAATACGAATGCTGGCGAGATTACTGGTGATATCACGTTTGTCGGAGGATACTCTTACTACTAGCGCCCATTGCAGTACTAATATTGTTGGCACAGTATCAGTAGCCCCTGCCAGCGCGCTTGATTTCCCGGTTACTCTGGATGATATCGGTATGGATGTGCCTCCCGAGTGCGATGCGCCGGTTGGTTCTTATACGAATTATGCGTGCGGGTGCCAGTCTTCCAGCAACGGTTTCAGGTTATGTTTATCCGGACAAAGGAACTCTGCCGGTTACTGTTCTACATCCGGGTCGGTACGGTCAATTCCCACCTCCAAAAGAACTCACCTGCGCTTGAATTGAACGATACGATGCTAATGGAACCTGGCACCTATTGTGTGAGTGATGTCATTCGTTGGAATCAGGACAAATTCGTGCTCGTTGGCCATAATGTAACTCTATTCATTCGTAGTGGGTACGATTTTCAGTTTACTGGTGGAATTATTGATATTGATGCGCCCGATACCGGTCCGTATGCTGGTTACCTTATCGTCGTTGAACCCGATTATGGTAACCCTCTGTTGTCTGCAGCTCCTGAGGCTTGCATTATAAACGGTAGCACAAACAATTTTTATGAGGGCACGATCTTTGCCCCCTATTGCGATTGCACCATTGATGGTGGAAGTGCTCCAACTGGTTTTAACTCCCAGGTTCTCTGTTATACAGTGAAAATCACTGGAAACTCAACGATTAATTTTACATACGACGCTGGCGATAACGGCAAAATAGTTGACCCACCTAAAACCGGTGTGGCAAAATAACCGTTCCAGTACTTACAAAAAACAGAGCGCTCATCTTACGAGCGCTCTGTTTTTTAATTCTGACAATAACCATAATCGGGGATTTTGCACGACATTGAAATGCGCTGTAACAACCTAAGAAATTCTAATGGACAAATCAAATAAACATTGGACAAATGGCGGTGTATCCATATTTGTCCAGGAATGAACTTTTGAAAGTACTCGAATTCAGCTTGTTCAAGAAACGATCGGCTAGTTCCGGGAGCCGCGCTTCCAAGTGATTATGGCTAACGGCTTTGCGGACCGCTTTCCAGACATGTTCTTGCGGGTTCAAGTCCGGGCTGGCTGTTGGAAAGAAAATGATCTCCAAGCGAGGATTCTTCTTCCAGTACCTTATCAATTGGTTTACCGCGATGCCAGGGAGCACGATCCCAAAACAAGAGGATGGGCACACCCGGGTTGACTTCCAAAAACATCTTCAGGTGTTGCGCTGATACTTCAGCATTCATCAGGATCAGAACGCATAGCGAGCTCTTGTCCGGTGTCCAAAACTGTCCATCTGTATGACTTTTATTTTCGGGGAAATATCTAAGAAATTCTGCTTGCTAAGGTATTCTCGACTGTTTCCACCTCTTCAATTTGCTGATGTTTTATGGAGCATCCTAAGAAACCCAAATCTCTTCTTAAAACAAATAAATATTTTTCATTGTATATTTATAAGTGCAAGTGGACGATTTGTTGTAATTGAAAATATTTTGGAGAAGGTGAATTATGCTTTTTGCGTTGAAAGAAAGAGGCCAGGGTCTCGTGGAATATGCGTTGATCCTTGCTATGGTGGCAATCATCGTTTTTGCGGCCCTGATGGTGATCGGCCCGATCGTTGGCAACGTGTTTAGTACGGTTAACGACAGCTTATCTGGCGCTTCGTAGGGTTTGGACATCGACTTATTTTATTCACCGTACTTCAACACGTTGAAAAAACAACAGGAGCATTGGGGATTGAAAATGCTCCTGTTGTTGATTTTTCAATATCCGTGTTTATTCATAATACGCTCAGCAGAGTCTGCCTCTGTTCGACCGATTCGCCCGGTTTAATGCGGATCCGGCCTATGGTCCCGTCACGAGGCGCTTTGAGTTCGTTCTGCATTTTCATCGATTCAAGGATCAATAACACCTGTCCCTTTTCAATTTTCTGACCTTCTTCTACCAGGATGGAGACGACCATACCGGGCATAGGGGCTTTGAGATGGTACTCGCCCGCCTCGCTCACGGACCCTCCGGCTGTTGCCCTTAAACGTTTTTCGCGCTCGTCCTCGACCTCTACCGGATATTGACGTCCCATCAGCAGGACTTCCCATTCCGTTTCGCCGGGATAAACAAAACCCTCAATAGACTTGCCGTCTACCAGCAGCGAATAGACCGGTTGTCCAATAACCGAATTGAAGTCTACCGTAAGTTTTTTGTCATTGACGATGATATGCCGCTCATCGACGATTTCGATCAGGTATTCGATTCCATTGACTGTACTGACATATTTCATAACTGGCTCCAATTCTAGCGGTGCATGCGTTCCCAGCGCCCGACCCACTTCCAGTTGCTGGTATCGCGTTCTCCGCGCCGGACAATCTGCGCCGCACGCTGGGTTTCCGTGTGAGCTACAAGCGTGGCGAGGATGGCGGCGGTTTCATCGTAGGATTGTTTGCCCTCTTCCATCTCTTCCATGGAGAAACGTTCCTCCACAAAGCGCGTATCGTATTGACCTGCCATGAAGCGGTGTGAATCCATCATGGTCTGGTGAAAAGGGATATTGGTACGCACGCCCACGATACGATATTCCTCCAGGGCGCGTCGCATACGCAGGATGGCTTGCCCACGGGTTTCGCCCCATACGATCAATTTGGCGATCATGGGGTCATAATACGGCGTGACCTCGAAGCCGGGATATACGCCCGTATCCACGCGGATGCCGGGACCAGTGGGCAGCAGGCTATGTGTGATGCGCCCGGTGGATGGCAGGAAATCGTTGTACGGATCTTCGGCGTTGATACGACATTCGATGGCGTGACCGTTGAAACGGATGTCTTCCTGTTTGTAATTCAACGCACGCCCACGCGCGATGCGGATTTGCTCGGCCACGATGTCCACGCCAGTTACCGCCTCTGTGACGGGATGTTCCACCTGCAGGCGCGTATTCATTTCGAGAAAGTAGAAATTCTTATCTTTGTCCACCAGAAACTCGATCGTTCCGGCATTGACATAGTCCACAACCTGGGCGGCCTTGACGGCCACCGCGCCCATTTTCTGGCGTAGTTCATCATCTACGAAAGATGATGGTGCCTCCTCCAACAATTTCTGATGGCGGCGTTGCAGGGAGCATTCGCGTTCGCCCAGATAGATAACGTTCCCGTGCGTATCTGCCAGGATTTGGATTTCGATGTGTCGTGCCCCTTCGACCAGCTTTCTCCAAATATACATTTCCATTTCCGAAGGAAGCCTCTGCCTCGCGGCGTGCCGCCTGGATCAAGTTGGGCATGTCTTTGATGTTTTGCACCTCGCGCATGCCTTTGCCACCGCCGCCTGCGGTGGCCTTGATCAACAGTGGGAAACCTATTTTTGGCGCCTGCGCCAGCAGTTCCTCGTTGGTCATGTTGCCTACATCTTCCGTGCCGGGCACGACCGGAACACCGGCCTTGAGCACAGTGGCACGCGCCACGCCCTTGTCACCCATAGCAGCGATCGCGGACGGTTTCGGACCGATGAAGGTTATCCCTTCTGCTTCGCAGGCTTCGGCGAAGTCATCGCGTTCTGCCAGGAAGCCGTAGCCGGGATGGATGGCATCCGCGCCACATTTCTTGGCGATTTCGATGATCTTATCTGCGCGCAAGTAGGATTTGCGTGATGGCGCAGGGCCGAGCAGATAGGCCTCGTCCGCGTAGCGCACGTGCAGGGCTTGCCGGTCCGCTTCAGAGTAGACGGCGACTGTTTCCAGGCCGCGTTCGCGGCAGGCGCGCAGAATGCGGACGGCAATTTCTCCTCGATTGGCAACTAATACTTTTTTGAACATGACACCTCTTACATGTGTCATTGCGAGCCGCGCTGGTCGAGTAGCCAGTGTCTCATTCTGGCGTATCGAGACTGAGCGGCGTGGCAATCTCGTGTTTCTTGAAGAAATGAGATTACTTCGTCGCTAGCGCTCCTCGCAATGACAAATTAGAGCGGAATATTCCCGTGCTTCTTGGCGGGGTTGGAATCGCGCTTGTTGCTGAGCATCTCCAGCGCATTGATCAAACGCGGACGAGTCTCGCGCGGTTCAATCACATCGTCAATATATCCGCGCTCGGCTGCAACATAGGGATTGGCGAATTTTTCACGATATTCTTCCACCAATTCTGCGCTTGCGTTTAACTGGATCTTCTGCTTCGGCCAATTCCTTGCGGAAAATGATATTCACCGCGCCCTCCGGTCCCATCACGGCGATCTCGGCGCTGGGCCAGGCCAGGTTGACGTCACCGCGGATGTGTTTGCTCGACATCACGTCATAAGCGCCGCCGTAGGCCTTGCGGGTGATGACTGTCAGCTTGGGAACGGTCGCTTCGCAGAACGCATACAGCAGCTTGGCCCCGTGGCGGATGATTCCGCCGTGTTCCTGTCCGGTACCGGGCATAAATCCGGGTACATCTTCGAAGGTCAAAATGGGAATATTGAATGAGTTGCAGAAACGCACAAAACGCCCGGCTTTATCTGAAGCGTTGATGTCCAGCACACCTGCCAGCACAGCCGGCTGGTTGGCCACAATGCCAATAGAATGTCCACCCAAACGCGCAAAACCGACCACGATGTTGGCGGCATAGGCCTCATGGATTTCGAAGAACTGGCCGTTATCTACCACCCTACGGATGACTTCCTTGATGTCATAAGGCTTGCCAGGGTCATCAGGGATGAGCGTATCTAACGCTTCGTCCATACGCAACGGGTCGTCTCCATCCGGCACAACGGGTGGGTCTTCCATATTGTTGGAAGGCAAATATCCGAATAATTTGCGGATGAGATAGAGCGTGTCGGCTTCGCTGTCGGCAGCCACGTGGCACACCCCGGAGACTTCCGAGTGAACGCTGGCGCCGCCCAGATCTTCAAAGGATACTTCCTCATGCGTAACCGACTTAACCACTTCCGGCCCGGTTACGAACATATAAGAAGAGCCACGCACCATGAAAATAAAATCGGTCAAAGCCGGGGAGTAAACTGCACCACCCGCGCATGGTCCCATAATGGCTGAGATCTGCGGGATGACCCCCGAAGCCAGCGTGTTGCGCAGGAAAATGTCGGCATAGCCACCCAGCGAAACCACACCTTCCTGGATGCGTGCGCCCCCCGAGTTGTTCAGGCCGATCACAGGCGCACCGTTCTTGAGCGCCATGTCCATGATCTTGATGATTTTCTCGGCGTGCACTTCACCCAGCGAGCCGCCAAACACGGTGAAATCCTGCGAAAAGACATATACCAGCCGCCCGTCGATCGTGCCCCAACCAGTAACAACCGAGTCGCTCAGAATCTTTTGCTTGTCCAGCCCAAAGTTGTTCGTGCGATGTTGAATGAAGGCGTCGATTTCGCGGAATGACCCTTTGTCGAGCAGCAGGTCAATGCGCTCACGAGCGGTCAGACGTCCTTTTTTGTGCTGGACTTCGATGCGACTCTCTCCACCTCCCAGGCGGGTTTGGGCTTTCAGGTCTCTCAAGCGTTGAATTTTTGGACTATCAGTCATGTGCCTCTCTCTTTGAAAAGAAAGTTTTTGTGCCCGGAACGAACACGCAAACAGATAAAATGATTAACAATAAGACGGTTGCCAGCAGGGCGAAAGGCCAGTTTGTGCTGGACATCTGGAACAAAAACCGGTCGCACCAATACCAGACCGTGAAGCTTGCTCCGGCCCCGAGCAGCGCATAGCGTGCCCAGGCTTTGGCCTGCCACATGCCCCACAGCAGCGTGATACTGACGATCAGCCAGGTTCCTGCGCTGATAGCGATGTACCACGGACCGGGCCGCGAAGCGAACTCAAGCAACACGTTCCACCATTGGATAGCGGAATACAAGCGTAATCCGCTCCACGCTGTAAGGCTTAACACCAGCCACAGCAATATCGTTACACTAAAGGGTCGTTTCATTGATTAGGCTCTTCGATAGGTAAAGTCAGTTTGAAGCGCATCTGATCACCTGACAGGGTAGGGCGGCAGGAAGCGCATGATCGCCTTGCCACCATAGGAATCCAGAATTTCCAACCGTCCGGTATATTGACCGCGGTAGGGTTGGATTTCAAGGAAGTCGGGGTTGGCAAAGATGTACTCCAGGCCCATGTCGTACAGATAATCGCTGCCCCGGCGAGCTTTATTGGCTTGGAAGTAGGCATAGCTGTTGATCAGCCCGTCCATATTGACAATCGTGCGACCCTGGATAAAGTAGCCGACATTGCCGCCGCCCGTCATGCCGACCAGGCTCCCCGGCTCGGTATGCGCTTCAACGAAGCTGGCAACTTCCATATAGGGCGTATTGGCAGGTTTTGCCCCATACGGCATTTGCGCCACGGTGAGACGCGCAAAATAAAGCCCACTGTTTATGCCCCACACCAAGACGATCAAATAGATCGCAACGTATGCGGACGGAATCCGCCGGATACGTTGTGTCAGGATGTCGAGCAAGAGAGCACCGGCTAATGTGATCAAAACCATTTCGCTGACCCAGTACCATTCCTTGGGGGCCGAATAGCCGCTGATGTTGTACTGGATGATTTGCAAGAAGGAACCCGCCAGCAACGGGATGATTGCCAGGTCGTGCAGGATGCGGGCCGAGCGTTTGCGGTTGAGGAACAGAAGCAAACCCAGCGCTATTAGCAACAGGGACAACATCAGAAAATAGCGCAAGTCATAATTGATGAGGGTGGTAGCCATCTGGATGCGACCGTTCCACTTGCCGACCAGATTGGTGATGGGTGACCAGGCGTTGAAGTCGCTTTCTGAATCGATGCCAAAGAAAGACAGCGGGGAACGTGCGGCACCGCCATACACGCGGGAGCCGAAGGAGCCCCACCAGCGTTTGATTTGTCCGCTGACCGGGGAGGCCGTGCCAAAGGCAAATTTGCTCCATAGCATGTACAAGCCCAACGAGCCGCCCAAGATGCCATAAAAAACACTTCCTTCGCGTAACCACAAAGCCCAGTTGTTTTTGAGCGTTTCCAGGGGCGAACTTGCTTTGTCTTTTGGTTTCTGGCTGAATAAGGAGATCGTCCAGCGGCTAACGATAACCAGCCCAAGAGAAAATATCCCGTCAATGATGGGGACGGTGCGCGGAAAGCTGCCTTCGACGAGGCCCAGGCGGGTGAGCCCGAGCAAAATGGCAAGCATGGCGATGTTGGAAAGGGTAATCGCAATGACGCTTTGCCGTATCAGGTGAAAGAGTCGAATGCGTTTTGGGGTGGTCATATAACCCCAGAAAATAAAACGCAGGTATTTTCAACGCAAAGCTGATTGCCAGTGCGATGATGGCCGTATTTGCATACAGATAATAATCTGGCAGACCAATGCGGAAGATGAAGGCACCCGTAAGGCTGAGGGTCAGCAGTAAACTGTCGAGGGGTAGCAGGTAATGCAGCGGCCTGTCACGGAAGACGATCCAAAAACCGAATATCCCGGCCAGGAAAACCATGTCCAGGCGGCTGAAGGTGACCAGTGTTGCGGCGACGGCCAGGATTGCGATCTGTTTCAGGGGAACGGACATCGTCCCCTTAGGGGAAGCAATTTTTCGGTCGCGTTCGAAGCGTTGCAGTAGATAGAGGAACAAAACCAGGCAGAAGGCCGCCAGTCCGGTTTCCAGTCCTTGCTGGTAGGCTGTCCAATGGATGTACATATTGAAAGCCCAGTACAATGCCCCCAGCATGGCAATCGGCCGGGCGATGACTTTTCTCAATAAGTGGTATAGCAGGATGCTGGTGGCGGCGCGCAGGCCTGCCAGCAAGATGATGAGAATCCGCAGTGGCAGGATCAGGTCGAAGCGCGCCAGCGCAAAGATGGGGATGCAGACCAGCATCCAGAGCGGATGGTAGCCGTTGGTGGGGTTGATGCCGTCGAAGGTGCTGCCATGGCCCTCGCTGATGTTTTGCGCGACCTTGAAGTAGTAATAGGCATCGTCGCGCGTGAACCAGTTGTTGGGCAGGTTATAGGCGTCTGAAAAGGCGGCATAGCCATTGATGCCCAGCAGGGCGATCACGATGGCAACTTCGAACCAGGGCAGACGCTTCAGCTTTTGGAGGAGGCTCAAGGGGTCATCCGATATCGAGCGTGATTTTGCCGAAGTTTTCGCCCTTCCGCAGGCGTTCTTGGGCAGCGGCGGCTTCTTTGAGTGGGAAGGATTTGTCCAGCGTGGGTTTGAGCTTGCCGGCCACGACCAGACCCATGACGGTGGCGTAGTCGGCCAGATTGCTCATGGTGGAGCCGATGATGGAAAGATGCTTGGCAAACATGTAGCGGTTGTCGATCTCGAATTTTGGCCCGCCGGAGTTGCCCACCGTCAGCAGGCGGCCACCCTTCTTGAGCGTGCGCAGGCTGTGCATGAAGGTCGTGCCGACGTTGTCGACGACCACGTCCACGCCTTGCTTGTCGGTTGCCAGGAAGACAGCTTTGGACCAGTTCTCTTCTTTGGAACGGTCGATCAGGATGTCTGCGCCCAGGGCTGCGGCTTTTTCCAGTTTCTTCGCATCAGAGCCGATGACCAGAACCTGCGCACCGCTAAATTTGGCGATATCGATACTAGCAGTATTGACCCCGCCCCCCGCACCGACAACCAGCACCGTTTCACCGGCTTTCAAGTTTCCACGTGTGATCAGTGAGTGCCAGGCCGTCTGGTAGACCAGCGCAGCCCCCGCAGCAACATGGAAATCGAAATCATCCGGGAGTTTGTACAGTTGGCGCGCGGGCAGAGAGATGTACTCTGCATACGTGCCGCGCGTGGTTTCGCCCAGCAGGTGCCAGTTGCGGCACATGTTGTCCCAACCAGCGAGGCAGTAGTCGCACTCGCCACAGCCCAGGTTGGCGTTGATGACCACGTGGTCGCCAACCCTCACCCCTGGCCCCTCCCCCTCTAGGGGGAGGGGAACCGATGGCGGCTACTTCTCCAGCGCCGTCCGCGCCGTTGATGTGTGGCATTTCCAGGTTCAGGCCGGGCCAGCCGTTGCGGACAAACACGTCCACACGGTTGAGCGCAGCCACGTGTAACTTAACCAGCACTTCGCCGGGTTTTGGCTCCGGTGTGGGGAAATCGGTGTATTCAAGGACTTCAGGTCCGCCGTGTTGGCGGAAGAGGGTGGTTTTCATAATAGGCTAATTTTTGTGTTTTATCAAACCGCCAAGCACGCCAGGGAACGCCAAGGTCTTTATAAGACGCCAAGGATCATTCTTGGCGGTCTATAAAGAACCTTGGCGTACTTCGCGAGCTTGGCGGTTCAAATCGGAATATCTTACTTCAATCCCAACTCGGAGCGGCTGATGACCAGCCGCTGGATCTCGCTGGTGCCTTCGTAGATCTCGGTGATCTTGGCATCGCGGAAGTAGCGCTCGACCGGGTATTCCTTGCTGTAGCCCATCCCGCCGTGGATCTGGACAGCGGCGTGGGCGCAGAACATGGCCGTCTCGGAGGCGAACAGTTTCGCGGTCGAGGATTGAAGCGTGAAGCGCTCGCCGGTGGTCTTGGAGCGTTGTTTGGCCATGGCGGCGTTGTAGACCATCAGGCGCGAGGCTTCGATGCGCGTCTTCATATCGGCCAGTTTGAAGGAAATGCCCTGGAATTCGCCGATCTTCTGCCCGAAGGCTTCGCGTTCGCGCGCGTAGGCCAGCGAGGCTTCATAGGATGCCTCGGCGATGCCCAGCGCCTGCGAGCCGATGCCAATGCGGCCCACGTCCAGCACGGTCATAGCGATCTTGAAGCCTTCGCCTTCTTCGCCGAGACGGTTCTCAACCGGGACGCGACAATCTTCGAAGAGCAGTTCGCTGGTGGCGGATGCGCGGATGCCCAGCTTGGGTTCCTTCTTGCCGCGACTGAAACCGGGCGAGTTGGCCGGGACGATGAAAGCGCTGATGCCCTTCTGTTTCTTATCGGGATCGGTCATCATGAAAACGACCACGTAATCGGCCACCGGTCCGCTCGTGACCCAGGACTTGCGTCCGTTCAAGATGTAGTGATCGCCATCCCGGACCGCGCGCGTGCGCATCGTGCCCGCGTCTGAGCCGGACATCGGTTCGGTCAGCGAGTACGCGCCGACGGATGCCCCGGATGCGACCGGCGTCAGGAACTTCTTCTTTTGCTCTTCGGTGCCGAATTTCAGGAGGCCATGACAGTACAGCGAATTGTTGACCGACATGATCACGCCGTGCGAGGCGTCCACTTTGCAAATCTCTTCCAGCGCTAACACATAGGACAGCGTGTCCATCCCCGCGCCGCCGTATTCTTCGGGCACTTCGATGCCCATAAAACCCATCTGGCCCATCTTTTTGATGGTCGCCATGGGGAACTCCCCGCTCTCGTCGAATTCTGCAGCGATCGGGGCGAGTTCTTTCTGGGCGAAATCGCGCGCCGTATCGCGGATCATTTTATGTTCATCCGTAAAAGGAAACATGGGGGTATCGCTCATTTATCCTCCGGTGACTGGTTGAATTGAGGTGATTATACCGCGTGCTGCATTTGTCATTGCGAGCCCGAAGGGCGCGGCAATCTCCCGCAAAACGGAATTGTCCACAAAGTAGCGTTTCCCGATTATTCGGAGATCGTCGCATCGCGCCTGGTGTGCTCCTTCGCAATGACATCTGTTTCATCGCAAGTATACAAGAAAACTCCTTCAAACAAGCTTTTCTGGCTTTCCCGCCGTATAATAGAACCATCGCAATTATATAGGAGGCCGCTTATGAAAATTCTCATCGCTGCTGATATGGAAGGTATTTCCGGCGTAACCACCTGGGATCAGGTCACCGCCGGGCATTTTGAATACGCACGCTTCCGCCGCATCATGACGGAAGATGTCAACGCGGCGATCCGCGGCGCGTTCGAGGCGGGCGCCAAGGATGTCTTTGTCACGGATGGTCACGCCAATGGCTCGAACATCCTGATCGAGGAAGCTCGATCCGCGCGCTTCGCTCAACACAGGCTCGCCCTCGCCTTTGTCGATGGTGCAGGGTGTGGACGAAGTGGACGGCCTGATCTACGTCGGGTATCATGCCCGCGCCGGTTCGCCGGACGGGGTGCTGGATCACACCTGGTCATCCAAAACAGTCGCCAACGTCTGGTTGAACGACATCCTGGTCGGCGAGTATGGCATCAATGCCGCGGTAGCCGGTCACTTCGATGTGCCGGTGCTAATGGTCACTGGCGACCAGACGGCCTGCACGCAAACGGTCGAGTTGTTGGGGAATTTAGAAACCGTGGTCGTCAAGCGCGCAACCGGCCGCTATTCTGCCGAATGCTTGCCGCCCAAGGTGACACAGAACATGATCGAGAAGGCGGCCGCTCAAGCAGTTGGCAGGCTGACCAACCATAAAGCGCCCCCGCCTTTTGTGCTGGCGGAGCCGATCCTGCTGTCGGTGGAGTTCTTCAACTCCGTCATGGCTGACCAGGCCATGCGTATGCCGGGCGCCGAACGTGATGGCACTTGCGTCTCGCTGTCCTTGCCGGATATGGTCACGGCCTATCATGCTTTCCGTGCCCTGGTAGCCTTGGCTGCGGGGTAGCTTTCTCGGGCGAGTTTGAGTCGCTAAAATTCCTGTTGATAAACTCCAAAGAGCAACTGCCAAATGACAGTTGCTCTTTGGAGTCAGTCGTTTCTTTCCGGGATGGGCATCATAAAGACCATCTGATCTGCGCCCTGCACCACCTGCTCAGCAACGCTGCCCAGGAAGAGCAACTGCAAATCGCCACGCCCGCGCGAAGTCATCATGATCATGTCCACGTGTCTGGCTTTACTCACTTCGATGATGGCCTTGGCCGGGATCGAGCCGGTTACCAGTGTATGCACCTTGAGACCATCCTTGCGCAGCCCGCGTGCGATAGCATGCAAGAACTTGTGCATATTGGCGTCTTTCTTGTTTTTGAGCGTTTCGAGATATTCTGCCGGAGCACGGTAGTCGCTGGCATTGGGAATAGCGGGGACAGACATTAGGAACAGTTCGCTTTTGAAGGCCTCTGCCAACGCGCGTGCGTACGGGAGTGTGCGTTCTGAGTAGATAGATCCGTCCAGCGCAACCAGGATGCGCTTAAGCCTGGGCACCCAATGGTTTTCATCCTCCGTTGCCTGTACCATCAAGATGGGCTTGAGAACGCTGCGTACCAGCTTCCTGGATGCGCCACCCTTTGTCCAATGTTTTTCACCGGATTTCCCTTTGGTGGACAAGACGACCAGATCTATGCCGGTCTCCTGCATATAAGCAGCAGTTGCATCCGCGATGAAACCTGGCCGGACTGTGAAACTGACATCGTATCCTTCGCTCAGTAGCATCTGTGACAGGTTCTCAAGATAGACCCTGCGGCTCTGGGCAGTTTCTTCATATTGTTCCTGTAAGGCTTGCGTGTAATTTTTGACCGATGAAAGCAGGTGTAGTTTCGCCCCTGTGGCCCTGCACAGCATTTTGGCAACTGGCAAAGCCTGCGCGGCGTAGATGGACCCATCCAGCAGCACCACAAGGTTTTTAATAGCAACTTTTTCATCACGCCAGGTGCTCAGTTCCTTCGGGTCTGGCTGCCAGGTGACCTCCATCGCCTTCTCGCCGTTTTCAGTCATTGTTTCAGCTTTAGCATATTGGCCAAATCCAAAGCCTGCCAGATGTGCTGAATCCAGTAAACCCAGGTAGTCCATCTCGGCGGATGGCTTTCCCATATGTCGCCGGAAATACGAAAAGGTGGCGTATAGAATGGGGATTAAGACGAAATAGGTCCAGGCGCCTTCGAAGAACCGCTCCGCAAAGATGATTCCTGTCGAGCCTGTGGTCATCAGCGCCGCGACAATCGTCCCGCCAATTAGAAACAGGGTGCCAACTTCGAACTTTGCACGCAGCCTGCGGATCAGTCGCTTTGTGACCGCCCAGGCGGTCATGCTGAGCAGGATAAATACTCCGGCTGCATATATTGCCAGATATGTTTCTTCGTGCGTGCCGAAGAAAGTGAAGCAAAAGATGACGATTCCCACTTCTAGCCAGACCGGTTTGTCGGCTACATCGAACTGATTCCGCTCTCCCATGTAGCGCGGAATGTAATTGCGTTCATGCAGGCCGAGCGCCAGGTTTTGTAACCCCTGCGCGCTGGCCGCTGAAGCGGACATCAGCACTGCTACGCCGACTAACGTTCCCAACAGCGGAAGCGGGTCGGGTAGTAATTTGTCCATGGTCTGCGTGAAGACCGAAACTTGTAGATCAGTCGGATCTGAAAGCTGGAAAATCGCCGGGCCGACGACCAGCATGGTGATACCGGTCGTCCCCATGATGATAAGCAGGCTTGTGAAGGCTTTCTTGCTCTTTTGGGCCGGTTCGCCTTCATAAGCCGCTACCAGATTGGCAAACACTTCGATGCCGGTCATCACTGCCAGGATGCGGGCATAGCCGTTGACAGTGAATCCAATGTAGCCTGGCTGAAAAGCCTGGAAGTTCAGTTCGGGTAGATGAAAACCCAGTTTCCAGATCGTCGCGATAACCATAGCCCACAGCAGCAACAAGACGCCGGCGGTTGCGGGGCCAAATGCTCGCGCCGCAACTTTCGGTCCACGGTTGACCAGCCAACCGGTCAGGAAGCTGAGCGCGATGGCCAGGACTGTGCGGTATTGCATCCACAGAAATTGATTGTTGAGCGGTGGGATGCGGTCGGCGATAAAGGTCACCATGGCAGACATGCTGACCAGGAAAGTAAGGGTGTATTCGATGAAAGTGATGGCCGCGTTGATCTTGACGGCCCAGCCCCCGAACTCCTCTTCGCTCAACCCGCTGCCACCGCTGCCGTCAATGACCCATTGCATCACCAGACGATACATGGCTGAGACCACCGTGATGGTCAGAATCACCAACCAGACCGAAGCTCCGAATGTGACCTGGGCTACGCCAGCCAGGACAATAAGCTTTAAGAATGGGCCGAATACGTACAGGGGCGAGGTGGCGGGATCACCTCCGCCTGCCAGTGCGCCTTCAATTGCATTTTTTAATTTGTGGGATACATGTGCCATAACCGGTTGTGTCTCGTTTCATTTTTCTCGAATGCTACTTCGTCAATCCATTGTTTACCGCACCTTAATAAGTATACAGGAAAATTTCCCATAACCGGCTTTTGTCTCTTTGTCACTGTATGGACAATTAGGTAAGTCCGTTATTCTTATTCCCCCAGCGAAACCTAAATAGGAGTTACGCAGTTGAGTGGGAGAAGCCCGAAAATAAGGGAGGCGTGCGTAGCACGCCTCCCTTATTTTCGGTATCTTTTCGCGAACTGCATAGTACTATCAAATCGAACGGGGCCGGTCAGGCCCCGTTGTGCTTTTAATTGCCGTTGGTGGGTTCCAAGACGGTTTGTCTCAGGAAGGAATGTAGCGGGCTGTTACGTCGTTTGACAACGACCGTGGTTACATCCGCTTCAAGGGCTATTTTTTCCGGGATGTTACCCAGCAGCAGGCGTTTGAAGAGTGGTTCGTTGGTTGCGCCAATCACGATCATATCACTGGCCGGGCGATCATCTGCACCGCGCGCGACCTCCAGAATGCTCTCGACCACCTTTTCGGATTTGATGATCAACTTCTCCAGGCGCGGGTAATCGATATCTTCGGTGAGTTCGCGCAGACTCTGCTCTGTGCGTCCGTCTCCCGCTGCTCCCAATCCCGGCGGCATAATATGCAGCAGGTGGACAACGGCCGGGCCTTCCTCCGCCTGGCGCGCCATGCTGACGGCCAGTTTGATGGCCCTACGGCTGTTCAAGCCTCCGCCCACCGGGACCAGGATGTTGCGGATAGGACGCTGCTCCCTGTAACGCACAAAGGCAATATCGTTGGGCGGGTCGCCGATAATTTGGTCAATAACCGAGCCAAGCACGCGTCCCTCACTCTCAGTATACCCGGGCCAGCCCAAGACCAGCAGATCGGATGCGTTCTCAGCGACTGTGTCGCGGATGGCTTTGGCAACGTTGCGTCCCAGCCGTAAGACGGTGTGCACGGGCACACTGCGGGCCTTGGCCTGTTTTATGACAGTTTCCAGTAAGGGACGTCCTTCTTTGAGCATCAGGCGCCCTTCACCCAGCGAGAGTTGGGGCGGAACCTTGACCACGTGCAGCGCCAACACTTCGCCGTTGTGATCTTGCGCCAGGATTGCCCCGATCAAGCCGAGGATACGAGCCTGCTGCTGTGTAGAAACCGGCACAACGACCGAATAATCTCGGCTGACCAGTACCTCCTCCTGCAGGATTTCGTTTGGCTTTTCCATGGCCTCGATCTTGGAAAAATAGGCCAGATATGCAATCGTTCCTATGATGAGCCAACCGATCGCAAGATACCAGGCCAATGGGCTATAGGTGAACAAGTACAGCGCTAACAGGCTATTGGTCAGGATTGCGATGAGTGGTACAACTGGCATCCAGGGGATGCGGAAACCACGTTCCAGGTCGGGCATCTTGTGGCGTAAAGCCATGACAGTTACATTCACTTGCAAGAACAACAGCAGGAACATGATGTCTGCGGCAGCCGCCACGTCTTGGATTGGGAGCAGCCAGGCGATCAGCAAAATCAAACCTCCGGAGGCCAGCACCGCATATTGCGGTGTGTGGCGTTGAGGGTGAATAATCGAGAAAAATTCCGGAAGATTATGATCACGTCCCATGGCGAACGAAACTCGCGAGGATGAATAAGTGGTCGCGTTCAAAGCTGACATAGTGGAAACCAGGCCGGATATGAGCAAAACAACGCCACCAAGACCCCATGGAAAGGTCTGTTGCGCGACATCTACAATTGCAAGTTCTTGCTGCTGGCCAAGATACTGATATGCTTGCATCCCAGCTGGGGCGACCGTGGCTCCGATGGCGGTGGTGGCAACTAGAATATAGATGACGACCGCTATGCCAATGGAAAGGAAAATAGCGCGGGGAATATTGCGCTTGGGATTGATCGCTTCTTCTCCCGACTGGGCAATGATTTCATAGCCTTCAAAAGCAATAAACGTCAATCCCATGGCGACAAATACTGCGAAGAAACCGTTGGGTAAGAAGCCGGTAGTGAAACGGGTCACCCAGGCTTCGGTACGCAACATAGCCAGAATGCCGAAGATAACGAACACTCCCAGGATGACGATCTTGGTCATGGTGACGATATTTCCGATGGTCCCTGTTTCGGACGCGCCGCGGTAATTGATGGTTGTAAAGATGACAATAATAATTGTCATCCAGACAAGCGCCATACTGCTTTCGGACAAGCCGAAAAGGGGCAAGCCAGCCATCCTCCACAGTTCCGTTGCGAAGGTTCCGAAACCTAATGCATACAGACTCCCTGCAGCAGCATGCGCAAACCAGGACATCCAGCCTGCCAGGTAGCCATTGGTACCACCTAATCCTTCCTTGACCCACAAATATCCACCGCCTGCTTCGGGAAACCCGGAGCCGAGTTCTGCATAGGAAAGCGCGGTAAACGTTGTGACAATACCATTTAGCAGGAAGGCCAGAATCAGGCCAGGACCTGCTACGCCGGCGGCGATACCGGTCAAAACGAAAATACCTGCCCCAATCATGCCTCCAACACCGATCATGGTGATGGTAAACAGGCTAAGGGTGCGGCTAAGGGTAACTTTTTCTTGTGGTATCTCTGACATTGTTTGCTCCAATAATCGGTAGATCACGAAATGACTGGTAGAAGCCCGAAATCAAGGGGCGGACATTCACTGCCATTGATTTCGGATTTTCTCTCAACTTTTGTGAAGGACTGATAATAGCTCCTTTTAAAATATTGTAGAAAACCGCTGAAAAAAGGGCGGCATGTATTGTACTGCTTTTTTAAAAACGAAGAGTTCGAATTGCCTTTCAATTGGCAAACTTAACTGCTTAGCAATTCAAGTGCGTAACCCCTAAAATTGTTAACATAACAATCCTTGAAATAAAAAACACAAAAGAGTAAAATGCAACGACTCGCGGTGAGAGGACCCGTCTCATCGGTGCAGCGTTCTGCACAAACCGCCGCTTTTCGTGGGCTTTCCACAAAAGGCGGCGGATGTTGTTAATCTGCGCATGAACGGCGCTCTACTGCGGCAAATCTACCGGCAAAGCCGGTACAAAACCCTTTTGGAGGATTATGAAGTGACCGGTCAATTTTATTCCCACCTATCTCCGAAACTGGAGGCCAGACCCTTGCCAGAAAAAGGCGGCTACGGCGTATTTGCCTGTGAGCCTGTTGACAAGGGCGAACTTTTGGTTTTGTGGGGCGGGCGCATTCTCGCCGAGTTAGAGCTTGACCCCGAAATGCCCCATTTTACACAACGTGTGCTTCAGATAGAAGAAGGGCTGTACATGCTTCAGCCTGAGCCTCTGGAGCCCTCAGACTACTTCAACCATTCTTGCCAGCCCAACGCTGGCTTTAGCGGCCAGATAGCGTTGGTTGCCATGCACGCTATCAAGCCCGGGGATGAAGTCTGTTTCGATTACGCCATGTGTGACGGATCACCCTACGACGAATTCATCTGCTCCTGTGGCTCACAGACCTGTCGCGGTAATATCACAGGCGAAGACTGGAAGCGCCCGGAATTGCGGGAACAATATGCCGGATACTATATGCCCTACCTTCAGCGCCGCATTGATATGCTTGACGCAGTCGAAGCTGGTACACTTAACCTGGAGGTGCCTCTCGGCGTGTGAAGATAAACTACCATTACTGCCGCCGTCCAGCGCTGAACACCCCATGCCGGATGGCGGCAGTTCCGTTAAAGGGACTTTGAGCTTTCCTGCGATGCGGATAAAATAGTTACATTGTTCAGCCGAGGTGGAAATCAAACGGATTTCCCTTACTGATGTTTATATGAAAACCTTATTTGGTCCCAAACTCCACTTCGATTGGAAGATCGTCACTATTACAATTGTCGGCACTTTGCTGCTGATTATTGATCACTATCAGCACATAACGCCTTATAAGTATTTAGACAGACTTTTATTCTATTTCATTATTCCATTAATCTTTATCCTGTTTGTCTTTCGCGAAGCCCCAAGCGATTACGGTTTCACACTTGGCGATTGGAAAGCCGGACTGGTTATCACGCTGGCGGGCGTCTTGTTGATGACGCCGGTCATATGGTATCTTGGGAAGAACAATTCCAATATGGCGGACTATTACAAACCACTTGTGGATGGCCTGCCCTGGACCACCTTTCTGGATTTGATCGGCTGGGAGTTTTTCTTCCGCGGTTGGATTTTGTTCGGGTATGCCCGCAAGTTCGGGGCGGAAGCGTTGTGGCTGCAGGCGGTCCCATTTGCGCTAGCGCACGTGGGCAAACCTGAAATCGAGACGCTTTCCACAATTTTCGGCGGTTTTGCCTTCGGTTGGATGGCCTGGCGCACACGCTCGTTCTTGTATCCGTTTTTGATACACTGGTATATTGCTACTTTGATTATCCTTGTTTCGGCAGGTGTGCTTGGCTGAATCTTCATCCCCTTCAATGGGGCAGACGGGCCCAATCCGGAGTTTCTTCCTCCGGCCGGCCACCGAAGCGGATTTTCCTGAAATCCGTGCGCTCATTCGGCAAGTGCGCATCAATCCTACCGGGCTGGATTGGCGTCGTTTTACGGTGGCAGTTAACGGGTCCGGGCAGATGATCGCTTGCGCCCAGTTGAAGCCGGTTCCCGGTGGTTTAACGGAACTGGCCTCCCTGGCTGTCCGCTCTGCCTATCGTCAGCAAGGGATAGCGCGCTCGCTGATCGAGCATTTGCTGGCGGATGCGTCGCGCCCGGTCTATCTCACCTGTCGCTCGGGTTTGGGAAAACTGTATGAAAAGTTTGGCTTTCTGGCCTTAGAGACAGAAGACCTGCCCGTTTATTATCGGCGTTTGCAAAGGTTGGCAGGGATTTTCATGGGTCTGACTCGCCGAAATGAGACCCTGCTGGTGATGAAGTTAGGATAGAATTAGGGGAGGCTCTATGAAACCTGTTATGTATGTTTTGATCGGTGTTTTGGCAGGTCTGCTGTTGGCAGGCGGAATCTGGGTTGGCGCACGCGCGCCACAGGGCGAAAACGTGGAACTGCGCCCCGCACCAACGCCTGAACCTCTGCGTGTGCATGTGGCCGGGGCGGTGGTGCGTCCGGGAGTTTATGCTCTGTCCGAAGATAGTCGCGTGACGGATGCAGTCGAAGCTGCCGGGGGCTTTGTTGCTGAGGCTGACAAAAATGCGCTTAATCTTGCTGCCCGCCTGGATGATGGCGAACGTCTGGATATCCCTTATGTGGCCGGTTTTGTCGCAGCGGATGCGCAGGGTTTTGTGGTTGTCACTGAAGGCACCCCTTCACCTTTGGCCGGGGCAGACCTGGTTAATATCAATACGGCCTCCGCTGAAGAATTGGACAAGTTGCCGGGCATTGGCCTGACTACCGCGCAGCGGATTATCGCTTATCGCACGGATAATGGCCCCTTTGCCGCCATCGAGGATATTATCAATGTTTCAGGCATTGGCACAGCGACTTATGACGAGATCAAAGATTTGATTACGGTTGGTGACATAAAACATGCCTTTTGACCATTTCAACTTTATTGCCCCTGTATTTTCGCGTGTTGGCTATTCATCCGTAGCGGACATGATTCACTACGCTGAGCTACCTACTCTTGGGCGCGTATTGGATGCCGGCGGCGGGACAGGACGGGTGGCGAGTGCTATCCGGGCACAGGCCGGGGAAGTGGTCATCGCCGACCCATCCTTGGGAATGCTGCGTCAGGCGGATCAGACTCAACTCAAGCTTGCCTGCTCGAACTCCGAGTCTTTACCGTTCCCGAACGACTCATTCGAGCGCGTCATCATGGTGGATGCGCTGCACCACGTTATCAGCCAAGGCCACACCGCCCGTGAAATGTACCGCGTGCTCAAACCCGGCGGGCGCATCGTCATCGAAGAACCGGATATCCGCACCTTTGGTGTCAAGCTGATCGCGCTGGGAGAGAAACTACTGCTGATGCGCAGTCATTTTCTTTCTCCGGAGAAAATCGTGGATTTATTCTCGTTCGACTCTGCAAAGGCCAGTGTCCATGCGGCGGAGGGTAGTGCCTGGGTAGTAATCGAGAAGCCATAGTAAATTGATGACGTAAGGTCTCTCTGGCCTGCGCCAATCGAAATTCCAAAAGAAAGGATTTATGACATGCCGAATAGATTAGTATTCACACTGACTGGCTCCGACCGCATCGGGTTCGTGGAGCGTGTGACCGAATTGATCCTGGAGTGCGGCGGGGATGTGCAAGCCAGCCGCATGGCGCGCCTGGGTGGCGAGTTTGCCATGCTGCTATTGGTCTCGCTCCCGGAGGCCGAAACGGAGCGCCTGTCCAAGAATATAGAGAACCTGTCGGGCGAGGGCCTTAAGGTTACGATCACGGAAACAGAAGTGGGGTGTCGCTGCTCAAGCGCAAAGATTGGCTACCCTTCAAGATCGAAGTGCGCGGTGCCAATCATGAAGGCATCATCCATGAGATCGCGGACCACCTGTCGAAACAGGGCATCAATATCGAGTCCATCGATACCAACATTGTGCCCGCGCCGATGAGCGGAACGCCCATCTTTACCATGGATGCGGTCGTCGTTGTGCCTCCTGACCTGCCCAAGAATAAGTGGCAGGATGAACTGGAGGAGGTTGCCAACCGCCTGAACGTTGACCTTGAGATGTTTGTTTACAAAGAGTGAAAATTCGATATTTGTGTTATTTGATTGAGCCCCATTCTGTGGGGCTTTTTTATACTCAGAATTTTAACAATATTCCAATGATAGCGAACACCCATGTCAAGTTCATGGAAATTACAAACGAGTAAAACCACGGACCGGGCTTGCCGTTTTCCTCCTCAGTGATTTGCTTGTACTGGTTAACGTATTTGATGATGTAAATCCTGTACAGGAAATAGTTAATCTTAGTTCCACGTTCAGAGACAAAGCTTGTAATCACGATCCCTGAAACGATTCCCCAACCAACACTGAGCAAAGCCAACCCCAACAACAGACCGCTGACATTCATCTCCAAATCCTTTCGAATGCTAACCTGTCTGAATACAGAATAGCATTTTTGGGTATAAGTGTCATGCTACTGTGGAAGGGTTTGGAAATGAAAAGCCCGCCGAGTTCTGCTAGCAAACTCGGCGGGCCAGTAATCTAAAACTCCATCTTCAGCACTTGCCGGGCGATGACCAGCCTTTGGATTTCGCTGGTGCCCTCGCCGATGGTCATCAGGCGCGCATCGCGGTACAGGCGCTCGACCGGGTATTCCCGGCTGTAGCCGTATCCGCCGTGCACCTGGATGGCATTCCGGCAGACCTTCTCGGCCATTTCGGTGGCGAACAACTTGGCCATGGCGGCTTCCATTGTATACGGACGTTCCTGCTCCTTGAGCCAGGCGGCTTTATATAACAGCGCGCGCGCCGCTTCGATTTGGGTGGCCATGTCGGCCAGCATCCACTGGATGGCTTGCAGGTCGGCGATGGGTCCGCCAAAGGCCTGGCGTTCGCGTGCATAGTTGGTAGCGTATTCGAAGGCGGCCTGCGCCAATCCGACCGAGATGGCACCGATGCTGATGCGCCCGCCGTCCAGCGTGGAGAGAGTTCTGGTGCAGACCTTTGCCTTCTTCGCCCAGCAGATTGTCCAACGGCACGCGCACGTTTTCGTAGGTCACGCCGTGGGTAGGGGAGCCGTGCAGCCCCATCTTCTTTTCGGCTGGCCCGATGGTGAGACCGGGCGTATCGGTCGGGACGAGCATCATGCTCAATGAATGGGAGCCGCCCGCCGGGTCCGTGCGAACGAGCGTGATGATGTACTCGGCGATGGAGGCATTCGTGCACCACATCTTCGCGCCGTTGATGACCCACTCGTCCCCATCCCTTTCGGCTTTGGTGCGGACGCCGCCCTGCAAATCTGATCCTGCGCCCGGTTCGGTCAACGCCAGGCTGCCCAGCTTGTGCTGACCGCTGGAGACGAGCGGCAGCCACTTTTTCTTCTGTTCTTCGCTGCCATACAGGACGATGGGCGTGCTCCCGAGCCCGTTGTGGGCGGCGATGGCGAGCGCCATACTCCCGCAACCCCAACCCAACTCTTCGATGGCGATGGCCGCGCTGACGGCGTCGATGCCTGTGCCGCCGTACTCTTCGGGGATGTTGAGGCCCAGCAGGCCCAGCGGCCCCATCTTGCGGACAGCCTTCCAGTTGAACTCCCCGGTTTCATCCGCTTCACGCGCGAATGGGCGTACTTCCGCCGCCACAAAGTCATGGACGGCTTTTTGCCACATGCGTTGTTCTTCGTTCAGGTCGAAATCCATGTCTGCTCCTCCTCCAATTGGCTTTGGCTTGTTTGACTGCGTTCAACGCGGACACTGCAAATTTCTTTCCGTGTTCCACGAGAATTATCCGTTTTGTCCGTTGACTCCGTGCCCAAAAATTGCCGATTTGACTTAACGCGGACCAACGTTAAATTATTATATACCGGGCTGCTAATTTGTATATAACTTAAGCGTGTTGTCTTCCAGCTTTTCCAATCGTAATTGTCGCAGCGGCTTATTGGCCGGGCCTTTTAGAACAGATCCATCTTTTGTGTAGCGGGAGCCGTGGCATGGACAGGCGAAATCTTTCTCGCCATCCGGTTCTATGGTGCAGCCCAGATGCGTGCAGGTCAGACTGTAGGCTACATGTTTCCCTTGGATGTTGTAGACCACAGCCGGGATATCTGGCAGGATCGTCCGTGAGCCGGGCGGAAAATTATTGGCATCTCCCAAATCGAACTCGGTCGGCGGTCCCGGGTCGGGTTGGTAGCTGAAGAAACGCACCAGTCCACCCAGGCCGAGCAATCCGCCCAGGCCGAAGAGAAAATTGGTGAATAGTTTCAGGAAGTCGCGACGAGATGGGATAAACATTTTCACAACTTGAATGCGCCCAAGATGGTCAACACGATAATCGCTACCAGGATCAGAACTGCAAAAACTTGTGCGATCCTGTTCCCGCGTGGAAACCAGCGACCGAGATTTTCAGGCTTTGCGTTGGGCAGCACATAAGGCAACAGACCCAGTACGATCACGACCAGGATGGGTGTCAGTATGCCCCACAGGAACGGGTCACCGTATTTGAGCAATTGCTGCACCCACAGGAAGAACCAGGGCGCTTTTGATTCGGACATCTCCACGCTGCCTGCTGAAATGGGCTGGGCGATTGGGGCCGGGATGAGCATGGCAAACAGCATCAGCAATACGCCGGCGATGATCATGGCCAACACTTCACGGCGCACTAACGCAAAACGGGTGATGCGCTGATTTTCTTTGCGTTCCGTGGGCGGCGGGACGGCGATGCCACCATCGCGGCGGACACGGAAGGCGTGCCAGCCAATCAAGATGGCTCCACCAACGGCCAGCCCAAAAACGTGCCAGGCGTAGAAGCGTGTCAATGCGGCGGCTCCAACTTCGTTCCCACCGATGATGAATTGGTACACGCTTCTCCCCAATCCACGGGATGGTCTTGAGCAGGTTTGTGCCCACGACCAGCGCCCAACGGATGCCTTCGTCCCAGCGCAAGACGTAGCCGGTGAAATTCAACAACAGGATGACGACCAGCAAGCCCAGCCCGAGCAAATAATTGAAGCGGCGCGGCGGCGCGTAGGCTCCGGTCAATATGACCCGCAGCAAATGGACGGTCATGACGATGACCAGTGCCTGCGCTGACCAGAAATGCAGGTTGCGGATCAGGCTGCCGAACGGCACCAGTGTGGTGATGGTCTCAACCGATATGGCCGCATGTTCCGGTGATGGAACGTAGAAGTACATTTCCAACAGACCCGTAACGAGCAGGATCAGTGCCAGGAAGACCGCCAGTCCGCCTGCTCCCAGTGTGTAGCGGAATCTGGCTTGCAGCGCTGGGATGCTGGGCGGGTGCAGGTGGTGCACAAAGTTGGGTTTGGGTAGTGCTCTTGCAGTTTCTCCCTGTCTGGGAATAGCTTGTAGAGCCAAGCCAATGGCCGCCAGCGCCAGGACACCCGCCAGGATCAACGTGCCGGGAATTTCACTTCCCGGTGATTTTACGGCGCGGTGAACGGGGATGGCTGAACCATTGGCTCAGGCTTAATGTGATGTCCAGAGGCTTGTGTGCCATTCAACTTGAGCAAGTAGGCGGTCACAGACCAGGCTTCTCCGGGTGTGACCGAGCCGGGATTCCACCAGGGCATATTTTCCAGGATGTAGTTGTACAAGTCGAAGGCGTTGGAAAAGCGTGCTAGCTTGCCCGGCCCAGCCAGGGCTGGCACGGGAGTTTCCTGTTTGAGCTCGAAGGAAGTGGTATCAGGTCCGTGACAACCCGATTCCCAACAATCCCGGTCTTCGCCATAGGAATCCTGCCATTCAGGAGTCAGACCTTGCCCGCGGTCACCGTGACAGAACATGCACATACTCCAGTAATACTGTGTGCCCTCGTCCACCTGACTTGGCGGAATCACGGTAGGGGGCGGATCGAGACGGGCTATGTCAAAAGTCGGGGTGACTGATGGCGCAACAGTGGCAGTCCCTTGTGGGGATGGGGAGGCCGCTGCTTTGGAAGATGCAAACAGGATCACCCCAAAGGCGAGCAGGATGAAGAAAAACGGGAGCAGGCGGAGCCCCGCGCGTGATCGAGACGGCATGAAAGGAAGTTAAGTTTCCTAAATGGTGATAACTTTTTCGGCTTTTACCTGGGCTTCGATGATGTCCGTCATCCCACCCACAATACCAACCTGAACTTTTTCGCTCAAGCCATAATGTTCGAGACAAGTGCTGCAGACGATCAGTCGCACACCTTTGCTTTCTAACGCGTGTAGTTGCTCCAGCGCAGGGGAACCTTCCACAACCAGTTTGACGCCGTCGGTGTAGAAGGTGATAGCATTGGGCAGGCTTTCATTCATCTGGATCAATTCCAGATATTTGACGATCAATTTGTGTTGCAGGGCTAGATCGCCTTTTCCCATGCCGTTGTTGGTGATTTGGATGACTGTGTTTTCCATATTATTCGGTCTCATCGTCGGCTGGTGATGCGTTTTGATAGGCTTCAAATAGCTTTCCGGCTTCCTCGAACTGCTCTTTAGGTACAAAAATTTGCACGAGCCCGAAAGCATCGTAATTGGTTGGGATCAATTGGCCAATGGCTTCCTGTATGAGTTCCACTTGAATGCCTTCAGCCTCCAGAAAGCTCTTGATTCCTTCGGCCTCCAGCCGTCCGTATACATCAGCCAGTTTTTCCCATTTCATTTCATCCATCATAACCTCCAGAAAATAATAAACAGAACGGTAAATAATGTACTTACGATCAACTGCCGGACGCCGATAGCAGTCGGTTTCCAGCCTGTGGCAGGATGTAAGACACCCCAGATGGTTTCAATCCATTGTACTAGGTAAGGGACGAAAATCCAGCGTGGCAGCCAGGCGAACCAACCCAACACGATGGTCAATAAAAGGTTGAAGGATGTGTACTGCAGAGCGCGCCTGCTCATGCGCCATATCCCGTTTCCTCTTCGCCCTTCGACTGCGTGTGCACTCCGCTCCCGGCACTGATGGACAACGCCCTCGGCCTGCTTCCCTTTTTGGGGCATTTCTCTTTGCTGAAGCCGCAAGTACGCATACACGATGGACGCCGCCGACTGTAGCCAGGTCAACAGCCACAGCGCCCAGCCGAGCGGATCATATCCGCCCTGTCCGATCCAGAATGCGGCCGGAGCCGCCAGGGACAACGTGCCGGTTGCCAGTATTTCCACGCCAGCCTGTCGCCGTTCAGCGCGTTTGCTGACCAGATACAGATGCCAGATAAAGACCGGGATACCCGGAACAGCCAGATAGAGAATATAAGAAAAACCTTCAGCGACTAAACCGGCCAGTGCCAGCAGGATGATCACGCCATAAACCAGCATCCAGAAGCGTGCAGCCGGCAGGTCTGCGCGAGACCGGCGGCCCGCATACGCCCTGACCGCAATGGATACCGGCTGGCGCAGCAGGAAAGCGCCCATGGCTGCAATGATCAAATTGATGGAGGCTGGTGAGAAATGACCACCCGCAAAGAGACCGATCAACAAAGGACTCAGGATGAAAACCCACGAGCCGTGATCCTGCGGTAGTGCGATATGCCGTTTAAACAAGGAAGAAATTTTCATGTTCAATCACATTTCGTGTAAGAATAATTGAAAATATTCCCTAGCACAAGTGACAAACTGCATGAAGAGATAGAATGCTGTTGGGGTTTCTTTCCCCATTGTAGCGCGGATTTGAAATAAACAAAACGATATCAGGCAATTGCAGTAAAATTTGTTTTATGAAATTACTGACCATCTGGATGTGGGAAAGTCTTGAAAATCTGCCGCTGATTATTCGGGTTTGTGATTGCAGCCCGTTTGTGGGGTGATGCCCTTGCAGCCGGGATGTTGGCTTTGGTATTGGGTATGGGATTGGGTGTCCTGGTCACGCGCATGGTAGAGCCAAACCTGCACAAAGACCACCGTGAAGTACGCTGGGTCAGTGTTGTTGTCAACTTCCTGCTTTTTGTGGCGTTGGCTATCCCCTTTATCTATTACTTCCGTGCGGACACGCGCTGGCTCAACTGGAAGACCGACCTGCTGGGCGGGCTGG